>JAHFIK010000061.1 GCA_023246415.1 Candidatus Uhrbacteria bacterium | reverse complement strand
TCGATGCGGAAGCCGAAAAGCTCGAAGCGAATTTCAAAGAACCGTTTCATCGCGGATTCTATCGCCACGCCGCTCCGTTCTGTGAGAACGATGCCACGGGAGACCAAGAATCCAACGATTGTCACTGTTCAACGAATCACGCCGGAAAAAAAGTTTCACGTTCAAAGTCACGTCACTCATAACGGAGAGGATCGTTTACGGCGAAAGCTTCTCTAGCTAGAATTCGTCAATTCGTTAATCCGCAATCCGTCAATTGTTCTAAAAACCATGCCGAGGTAGCTCAGTGGTAGAGCGCAGCCCTGAAGAGGCTGGCGTCGTCAGTTCAATTCTGACCCTCGGCACCACGTAAAAACGACAGCATCAGCTGTCGTTTTTACGTTGCACGGCGGCCATCACGGACGCGCTCTTAAGTAGCCGAAATGTGCGAGTGAAAAAACTTGGATCGGCCGAGGTCTTATTTTTTGCATCGGAAATTCGCGTAAAAAATCAAAGCGGAGGACCTCTTCACAGTTATTGATTGCTCCATTAGGATAACTTCATATTTTGATACGTCCGCCTCATGAGAATCAAGCGTTTTGTCAGCGTAAAAAAGTTCAAATCCTTCATCGACTTCGAGTGGTCGAAGTTTTGTCGTTTCATGGGCAAGGATGCAGCCGGCGCGCAACAGCTTCAGGTCGAACAGTTCGGCAGGGTGAGCGCAGTCTTCGGAGAAAACGGTTCAGGAAAGTCTACTTTGTGCGGGATACTGAAGAGCCTCTCGCAGTATGATGAGTTCGGTACTACAAAACCTGAAACCGCCGAGGTGGAGGCCGAAAAGGGCGGGAACGATATCATTCACAAGTTTGAAAACGGCGCTTGGACTAATGAGCGGCTCGACAGGGGTGACATCCTATTCTTCGACGTGGACTTTATCAACGGAAATGTTCACACGCATGGCAATCGCGGGAACCAGCAGGGTCAGCATTCGCAGAACGCCGGACAGCTCATCATCGACTTGGATGCGGAGGCACATCGTCTTAAGGCTGTGAAAGAACGCTGTGACGGCGAGGTGACCGACTTCAAGAAGATGAACGATCGCGCGCTGAAGCTCGATGTTTCTGATGCTGACAAGACTTACTTCGCCCGGTTCGCCGCCATGGATGCACTCGGCATCGAAACCGAGCTGGAAGGGGTGAAGAAGGCGTCCGCGGAGGCAGGCGCTAAGCTCATGACGCTCCGGAAGCTCGAAACAAAGCAGGCCGAGATTGCGGGCATTGCCGCCGTGGCCATGCTTCCAGCTCCGGAAGATATTTCTGGATTGGATGCCTGTAAGGAATTGTTTGCGAGGGAAGTCAAAGAAAAGGCGCAGGAGGGTGCTGACGCAGATGTGAAGGCTCACTTCGAGAAGCACCGTTCTTTCATCGAGAGCGCCAAAGACAACATTCCGGCCGATTACGCCTCCCACAATTGTCCGCTCTGCATGCAGCCGCTCGCGAACGCAGCCAATGTCATCGAGTACTACAAATCGGCCTTCGACCAGACGTACGAGACTGAGAAGCAGAAACTCCTCGCGGATGTCGAGTCTATGAAGATGAGCTTCGCTGCTCTCGGTGAAGCCCGGTCTCGCTTGTCTGTGCTTGCTACGGCCGCTTTTGCGTCGCTCGAAAAAATAGGTACCACCTTCGATATCGAAGGCCTGTATTCCGTTGAAGAGAAAACTACTGTTTTGGAAAAAGTGGATGCACTCGTCGTGCCCATACAGTTTTCAATACTGATGGAAGGACTGGAGTCCCTGAAGACGTTGGAACGAAAACAGGTCGATATAAATGCAGTGCATGCAGCATTGGCCGCGTATTCTGGGAAAATCGAAGCCATAACCAAAGAGGTAAATGGCATGCTCGCGCTGAAGAATATCGCCATCACCACATTCAAAGCGAAGTATACGGACAAGAGCACTCTCACGTCAGAGATCGCTACGCGGTCTGCGGCAGTGGCATCCAGTAACGCGACCGTTGCCTTCCTTGAGACTGGGAAGCTGGTCGCCATGAGGGAGCGCGACGAGGCATTAACGAAGCTCAGGATCCTCACGGACGCCGCGAAGGAGGCCGCTGATAAGCTCGCGGAGCATCTTGCTAACACGATTCCCGCGAGCGTCATCACGAAGATGGCTGACATTCTTGGCAGATTCAGCTTGAACTTCGTTCTTGAGCACGTCGAGCCTGCGCCCAACACGAAGTCCTACACCTTCTCCTACAAGGTGAAAGATAGGTACGGAAAAGAACGTGAGTTCAAGAACGGGCTTTCGGAAGGAGAGCGTCAAATCATCTCCCTCGCGTTCTTTTTCGCCATCAACGACGGCGTGGTGGACAAGGAGAAAAAAGTGCTCGTTCTCGACGACCCCATCACGAGTTTGGACGCTCCCAACCTCAAAATTCTCGCCGAACTCATCTATAGTCAAAAGGATATCTTCGCTCAGGTCATCGTACTGACGCATCATCCACTGTTCTACAAGTACCTTTCGAAGGAGGAGAACGTCGCAAAGTTTGGCGTCCTGAAGAATGGCGACGAGTTTGGCGGTAGTTTCGTGTATCTCGATCGCGGATTCGACCTCACCGAGGAGGTGAAGAAATGTAGCGAGGAAATCGCCCTTGCCGCGGCCGCTGGAACGTTCCGTCCGGAGGAGACTGCTCTGAAGTACGGTCAACTTCTTCGTATCGCCGTCGAAAAGTTCATTAAGAACGAGGTGCTCATGTGGGACAAGGAGCGAAATTTCGAGCAGGTTCTCAGCGAGCTTGCCCCCGGCAAGGCCAAGCTCGGCAAACTGACAAACGACGATCTGACGGCAGTTATCAATCTGTATAAGTTTTGCAACTTGTCGAATACGATGCATATTGACAAGGAGGCTCCTGCCGCACTGGCCGAACTAAGGACGCATATCGACAAATTCGTCGCAATCGTCGGCAAGGCGAGGTCTTAGCCATCCTGTTTAAGTTCAAAATCTGTGCCAAAGGATTTTATGGACAGAATTATTAAGATCACTGTCTCACAGCTGTGGTCGATGCTGAAGCTTTGGTGGCCGCACCTATGGCCATATGCGTTAGGGTTTGCCGTTTTCGTGATGGGTGGGATGGCGTTACAAATCATGATGCTCCGAAGTGGTGGCTATAGTCGCTTATCGCCCGCCTTTAATCGGATGGTCGGTAGCCTGTTCTATGGGATCTTCTTCATGCTTCTGCTTATAACCGCATATTGGATTTGGGGGTCGCAGGTTATTGATGATGTCTGGTTCCTCATTTTTGGAGCAATTAGCTTCCCACTCACTGGATATTTTCTTAGAGCCATCGGATTTTGGTACTACTGAGACTTGTGGATGAAACGGCTAGAAAATTCGTATTTGGTGTCTTGGTATGCTTATCTTCCAAAGTTCCGGTAGACCAGAACGCATCGGAATCGCTGCCTTAAAGACGCCTCAAAATCTTTTTTCGTGTTGCCGTGTGAGCCGACACCTCATCGATAACCTGCATCCGTTCGTCCTTGATTTTTTTATTTCGCCGCGCTAAAACATCGCCGCTTGCAAGCGGAGGAAACATGGCAGCGATATTGCTCATTTCTTGTGGCGGCACAGTGTACATTCCAAGCCAAACGAACGGCACGCCCATTCGGTTTCGCGATGGCGATGAAGGGATCGAATGGTTCAAAGCGAACTGCTATCGATTCACGTATGCAGGTCGCGCGGATTTATTGATGAGTTCGATACGCGATGACCACATCGAGGCACACGATAATCGATACACGGAATTCAGCGAACGGAGGCATGATCCCTTCTACAGCTACGCGGATCGCAATCCAAATGCGAGGTGGACATTGATCCATCTCTCATCGAATCACCATGTCCCGCGTCAACTCGTGGTCGCGCCGTATGTCGAGCCGCTTCCGGCACCCGACATCGCGATTACTCCCGATGGTTCAACGTGCCAGCCCGCATCCGGGCGGGAACATCACACACAGCCATGCGCCTCGCGCGCTGGAACGTGTCAGCGCCAACCGCTCGAATGCGCTGTGCCCGGTTAATCTCTATACGCTCGCGCCGCCATCGAAGGACGTCTTCGATGTGCGGCGCGAATGGTTTTTGAGCGAGTTGACGATTTCCAGGGAAACAGGTACGAATATCTACGTTCGCAACATAGTGGAGGTTTGCATGGCAGCGATTGTGCACATTAATTGTCCAGAAGGTCGTTTCATCGTGTGTTCCGCAGACGGGGTCCCGCTTCGATTCATCGACGGCAGTGTTGGGACGACGTGGGTGAAGCATCATCTCTATAACTTCGACTTCGGCGGGAGAGCGGATGTCATGCTCGTCTGTATTCGGCAGTGCGGTCTCCAGAATTTCGAGGCCGGACTCGTCGACACGACAGATCGGAACAATGATCCGCTCCATCGCTTTCTCAGCGAAGAGAAGGTCCAAGACTGGAAACCGATGAAGCTAGCGGATGGCGTCGAACTTCCAAAATCCTGTCTCGTTGGAACCTATGCAGACGCCGCGAACAGAGTTGTTCAAGGCGTCCAGCATCTCGCGGATACGGTCGTTGGTGCGGTGAAGGATATACTCACGCCGCCATAGCAAATCTGCACCCCCTCATTACTCGCGTTCAACGCGAACGTGCGCCGCACAGGTCTTCCTGATGCGGCGCATTGCTATTTAGAGGAAAAACCGAGTGGTGAGCTCGGTTTTCGGGAGAGTGGGCGACGCGTTCGCTATGGGCGGACGGCATCGGAGAACGTGATGAAGGTCTGGATTTGTTCCACGGTTCTCTCTGCGATGTTGAAGAGAGGTTCATTGCTTGGGGCAACGCGGCACGCGCAGAGAAAATCCTGCAGTTCCTCGTCATGGAGTCCGACATGATCTGCAAGTGACTCGAGAAATACGGGCTCTTGCCTCAGCAGACTCTCAATCGTGATGATGAGCGCGCGATGTTTTCGGAACTGGTCTTGATCAATTTTGAGCTGGGCAATCAGTGTGTTGACCTTGAAGGGTAAACTCTCATCTTCTCGTGATTCAGTCTCAGGCATGGGTTTCTCCGGGAAAGGGGCGAAAAGGGCGAGCATCTCTTCCCTGAGTCAAGCACGACCTGCGGATTCCAGCAAGGGATTCGGGCCATCCTCCCCCCTCTTTTCAGAATCAGGACTTTGCGCTAGGATTCCGGCGGGTGACAAAGAAGTGCGTGGTACGTAGTGCGTGGTGCGTAGGATCTTCCTACGGACCACGCACTACGGACTACGCGCCGTATACATCGGGGCGTAGCTCAGTTGGCTAGAGCGCCTGCTTTGGGAGCAGGAGGCCGCACGTTCAAGTCGTGTCGCCCCGACCATGGGAAGTGCGAGGTTCGTGGTGCATAGCGCGGAGGGTTCTCCTGCGCTCTAAGCACCACGAACCCGCACGTTCCGACGCGGGTATCGTATAGTGGCTATTATGCGACCCTTCCAAGGTTGAGAGGCGGGTTCGATTCCCGCTACCCGCTCCAGGCAAAGACACTCCTTTAACGGGAGTGTTTTTGTGTGTGATTTATAGACTCTAAAGATTATAAGCGGTATCCTATGATTGTAATTAGGTGACTGGGAGTTCGTCATTCTTTTAATTAAAAAAATTTTGTTATGAAAAATTTTAAAATCTGTACCGCATCTATTCTTGCGGTTTCATTTTTGTTGGTATTAGGAGCGGGCTGCGGTCATCAGACGTCCATAGTTACACCGTTCAACCAAAAAGTTACACCTGAGACCGTTCAAATAAATCCAGTCGACACGTCAGCCGATTCATCATCGCGCACAGAACCTGCTCCTACTGTATTTCGAACTACTCTATCACTCGGATCTTCCGGAACAGTTGTTGCCGATGTGCAGCAGTTTCTTGCTGATGAGGGGCTATATTCGGGTTCAGATAGCCAGATTTTCGATCAAGCGACGGCTAACGCAGTCAGTGCTTTTCAGCGGCAGGAAAACATAAAGCCCGATGATGGTGTTTGGGGCAAGGCAGAACAAAATGCAGCGAATGCTATTATCGTCAATCATCCCGATTGGCTCACCACGATCTCAAATGACACGGTATATTCCAATATAAATGGAAGCCCCGTCCATTCGCCTACCAAGTCAACTAGTGGCATTCCGGCAGGTGCCACAGCACGGTGTCGTGACAATACTTATAGTTTTAGCATGCATCGTAGCGGCACCTGCTCGCATCATGATGGGGTGGCGGAATGGTTGACGCGATAGCTTGAGTCATTTGATATGAACCAACTAAAATTTTTTTTGTGATTGGAGGTGTCGTGGCGCTTATCACGTTTACCATCATTGGATGGAATTACACGGAGGCTCTTAAAGAGAAGAATGCTATCGAGCGTGAGAAAATTGCAACCCAAGAGCATATTAAGCTTGTAGAGCTAAAACAGGACAAGGATCAAGCAGTACTTAAGGCAATGACTGAGACCTATAATGCAACGAAAGAAGCGGACGCTCTAAAAGCTGCAGGCGATGCAGTTAAAGCACGCGAGGATGCGATTAACGTCGCAAAAGAAAAGCAACTAGTAGATTTAACTTCATGCCTACAACGTGCTCAAGATGAATATGATCGTCGTGCGGCGCAGGGTCCGATCTTCGGTGACGGGCCAAGTACGATGATGGAGTCAAAGAAGAACGACTGTCAGCGTTTATACGGGAATTAAATAATATTCATCGTTGGTATCGATTCTAGACTTTGACACCTGGTCATACTCCGTATAATTTGAAGCGAATTATGTTGTCGCCACATCAAAAGAGACTCGCACTGACGCTTGGCGTTTCGATGCTGATCGTCGGCGCATTTTCTATTTTTGCCACGAAACATCCCGAAGATCGCAAACCGGTTCTTACGACATCAGTACAGTCTGTACCGGTTGCTTCAACGTCATCTGCAGACGGAGTTGATTCTCCGAAGTCACCGTCAAACGGAGCGTCGTCTTCAACGAATGGAGTGACTCGGCTAGCACCGTACAATGAGCTCATAAGTAATACCTCTCAAGGGCAAACGATTAGAAATACAGCTTGTAGTTCTACATTTATCATTCCATCGGACTGGTCTGTTGATGGGCTCTTTGGTAGTTCGGTGATTAGAAGCGCTGAAGATCGACGAACGAACGAGGAATGGGACAAGACGCATCAAGATGTGATCCAGCATGAAGAAGGAGACGCTCCATTGGGTCCGGATGCAAGAAATCTGGTTTTTGGTTGTGTAGACGATATCGACGCATACAAGAAAGGTATGTCCGGGTTGGTGGGGTACAGAGATTTTGAAAATGCACGAAATCTCGCCGAAGTTGTCGCATCAAGTCCTTTTCACTCGAACGATTTAGGCCTCGCGTTGGTAAAAACAATAAAAATAAACGGACAGGACGCATATGAAATATCTGAAACAGGTAGGGGTGGTGATGGGGTTCAACGTACGTTTTATGATGTTGTTTTGGAAAAAGGAAGGATCTTTGATTTTACGCTGGATTTTACTGAGTACGACAAACTCTCAGATGCCGCTAAACAGATCATCCAGAGTATCTCC
>JAHFIK010000017.1 GCA_023246415.1 Candidatus Uhrbacteria bacterium | reverse complement strand
CACGCCGTGGATGACTTTTTAAAAAAACGCTCAACTCGTAACTCTTAATAACGTTATTGATTCGCTCTGCGGTGGACAGCGATACTTTCAATGAGGGCGAGCCCGAGGAATGTGGCAATGACAAATGACGATGCGGATGACAGGAATGGAATTGGGATCCCGGTGACGGGCATAATCCCGAGGTTCATGCCGGCGTTCACGGTGACGTGAATCAGCAGGAGCGCGCCGTATCCAATGGCGATCAAAACCGCAAAGTCATCCTCCGCGTGCCGCGCGATCATCGAGAATCGCTGGAACAAGACGACAAAGCATCCCAGCACAAACGCGATCCCGACAAAGCCAAGCTCTTCGCCAATCACCGCAAACGTAAAGTCAGTCGCGGCCTCTGGAAGAAACCGGAGACGGGATTGCGACCCTTCCCCAATCCCCTTTCCAAAAAATCCGCCAGACCCAATGGCGATCCGCGCCTGCGTCACATTGTACGCTGCCCCGCGCGCATCCTTCGACGGATTAAAAAAGGCGAGGAAACGATCTTTCTGATACGGCTGAAATAAAAATGTCCACATCACGAATCCGATCAGGATCGCGCCAAGGAAAAAAACAACATATGTTTTCCAGGGCAATCCGATGAACGCAATCATGGATGCCCAGACGAGCAACATCACGATGGCAGATCCGAAGTCTGGCTGGATGAGCACGAGTCCGGCGTACCCGAGCGTGGCGATCGCGGATCCAAGAATGGCTTTCCAGGGAAGTTTGCCATGCGCGAATCGCACAAGGTAGGACGCAAGTGCCACGATCAAACAAATCTTGGCAACCTCAACCGGCTGAAACGACAAACCGCCGAATTCGAACCACCCGCGGGTTCCACGAATCGTTTTTCCGAAGATGAGCACGCTCCCGAGCAAGAGCATGCCGGCAAGATAGACCGGAATCCCAAGTCCACGCAGCTGACGGTAATCAACAAATAAGATGAACGCGACAATGCAGGCAAATCCAATGGATGACGCAACGATCTGCTTCTCTAATAAGAACAATCCGGCTTCCGGACGGCTAATCCCAATGCCATACATCACAATCAACCCCACAGACGTGAGAGCGAGCGCGCTCAAGAGGAGCACCCAATCAAACCGAACAATGACGTGAGAAAGGCGCATGTGGGGAGGTCTGGGGATCCTAACGGGGCGTCAGCAATCAAGCAATCGAACAATCAAACAATCCGGTCAGTTGACCGGATTGTTTGATTGTTCGATTGCTTGATTGTTATTTCGACGCTGGAAGATACACGCTCGGATCAAGATAGTTCACTACCGGAATGACTTCTGTATCTGTCACCTGGGGCAGCTGTTCGAACCAGTCGAGCGCGACGGGTCGTGTTTCGCCAGACTGCACATTTGTCAGCGTAATCTTATTCGCGGCCACTGGCGCATCGCCGCGCTTCAAGACGACGTAGAGGTCAACATTCCAATATCCGTACGCGGTTGGATTCGTAAACGTAAATGCGGTCCGTAAGACGTTCTTCCCCGCGATCGACGTATTCGATTGCGTCAGATCCGAGATCTGAAATGCGTTTCGTCGTGCCACCCAAGCCTTGTAATCGCTCCCGACGACATTCGGATTGATGCGTGACCACTTGAGATTATCAACCGTCAACGCGCCGGTCTTTGCGCCCGGCGTCTGTTGCTTGAATCCGAATTCCCCGAGATACGTCTGCTCCCCTGGCAACAAGAATCCGCTTCGCGCCGGCGTGAGTTCGCCACTGACGTTGAATCGATACGTGAACGTGGCCACCCATTGCGCATTCGGATTCGCAACCGGATCGAGCAAGTCGAGTCGACCGTCCGTGTTCTGAAACACGGTCACCGGACTCACCTGAACATTCAATGGACGATTCGAGCTCAATCGACTCGACACGACTTCATTGTTCGCAATCTCCTGCGGGATCCGAGATTCGCGAGGATACGAGAGTGCGTACGCATCGATGAATCCCCAGAATGCATATCCCCAAAAAATGGCGTTCGCGGCGATCAGTGAAACATAAATCGCTCTCCGAATCGCCACTTTATTCCGGACCCAAAACGATGCGAACTGCAATTCACCTTCGGTAAATCCTGAACCAACAGACGGACCGTCGTTTTGTTCGGGCATACGGCTATTGTAGCACGCTTTTGAGGAAGAATTTGGAATTTGGAATTTAGAATTTGGGTTCGGATCCGGAAACCGGACCCAAATTCCAAATTCCAAATTCTAAATTCCATCCCTCAAACAGACTTGCCCTCTCCCCGCCCATCCAGTACGCTGACGCCAGTTTTCTATGAGTGAAAAGCCTGCAAAAAAGAAGTCTGCCGCATACGGGGCAGAACAGATTACGGTCCTTGAAGGACTCGACCCGGTTCGAAAACGTCCGGGGATGTATATCGGCTCAACGGGTCCGGAAGGACTCCACCACCTCGTGTGGGAAGTCGCGGACAACTGCTTCGACGAGGTCATGGCCGGACATGCAAACCTGATTACGATCACCCTGCTCCCTGATAACTGGATCTCCGTAACCGACAACGGCCGTGGCATCCCGGTCGACATGCACAAGCAATACAAAGTGTCTGCGCTTGAGCTTGTCCTGACCAAACTCCACGCCGGAGGAAAATTCGGCGGGGATGATTCTGGATATAAAGTGTCCGGCGGATTGCACGGTGTCGGGGTGTCCGTCGTCAACGCCCTCTCCGATACACTTGTTGCAACGGTTGAACGCGATGGAGGAAGGTATACGCAAACATACGAACGAGGAAAACCGACCGGAAAGGTCAAGCAGATCGGCAACTCGAAAAAAACCGGAACCACCATCGCCTTTCAACCGGATGCCTCCATTTTCACGACCGTTGAATTCGATCTCAAAACGATTCTGGAGCACTGTCGTCGGCAGTGCTACCTGACGAAAGGCGTTCACTTGGTGGTCACAGATGAACGCGTCAAAGGCACGCGCGACGTATACGGATTTTATTTTGAAGGCGGCGTAGAGTCGTACGTCAAATTCCTGAACCACACCAAACAGCCGAAACACGAGAACGTTTTCTACGTCGAACGAAAAATTGAAAAAGCGGAAATCGAAATCGCGCTTCAATATACGGATGATTACCAGGAATCCCTCTATGCGTTCACCAACGGCGTGACCAACCCGGAAGGCGGATCGCACGTCCAAGGATTCCGAGCCGCCCTCACGCGCGTATTGAACGGATACGCTCGATCAAAAAACTTCTTGAAAGAAAAGGATGCGAACCTGACCGGTGACGATGTCCGCGAAGGACTCACGGTCGTCATTGCAGTCAAAATCCCGGAACCGCAATTCGAAGGGCAGACGAAATCCAAACTCGGCACCCCGGAAGTCCGCACCTACGTGGAACAGGTCATGGGTGATGCGCTCGCCACCTACCTCGAAGAAAATCCGCGCGATGCGCAAGCGATTTTGGAAAAATGCGTCATCGCCCAGCGTGCTCGCGCCGCCGCGCGTGCCGCGCGCGACACTGTCCTCCGCAAAGGCGCCCTCGAAGGACTGACGCTCCCTGGGAAGCTGGCGGACTGTTCCTCAAAGGATGCCGCGAACTCCGAACTCTTCATTGTTGAGGGAGACTCTGCCGGCGGCTCCGCCAAGCAGGGACGTGATCGCGAATTCCAGGCGATTCTTCCGCTCAAAGGAAAAATTCTCAACGTCGAACGCGCACGGCTTGATCGCATGCTCACGAATACGGAAATCAAGAGCATTCTTATTGCGATGGGCACGAACATCGGTGATCAATTCGATGTTGCCAAGCTCCGCTACGGACGCATCATCATCATGACCGATGCGGACGTCGACGGCGCGCACATCCGGACGCTCTTGTTGACGCTGTTCTATCGGCACTTCCCGGAGCTCATTCTCCAAGGTCACATCTACATTGCCCAGCCGCCACTCTTCCGCGTTCAGAAAGGGAAGATGATCAAATACGCATTCACCGAAGAAGAGCGAGACGCGATCATCGACGAACTCCAGAAATTGAAGGAAGAAAAAGCGACGGCCCGCAAAGGCGCAAAAGCCGCGGAAGAAAAGGCGGAAGAGGCCGATGATTCTGTAAATCAAGAGGAGGCAGACGAAGGCGTGACCAAAATCGCCGGCATCACGATCCAACGATACAAAGGTCTTGGAGAAATGAACGCGGAACAGTTGTGGGAAACCACCATGGATCCGAAAACGCGCATGATGAAACAGGTCGTCGTGGAAGATGCGGAAAAGGCTGGTGAAACGTTTGAGATCTTGATGGGTGCAGATGTTGCGCCGCGCAAACGATTCATCCAAACGCACGCAAAGCAGGCGGATCTCGATATTTAAGAGCATCCCCCTTCGCTCAGCTGTCGCTGAGCTTCGTGGGATGACATTGATAGAATATTTATCGAGCAAAGGGTCGGAAGATCCTTTGCTCTTTGCTCTCTGCCCTCTGCTCTTTCTTGCTACACTAGCAAGCGTCACCCATGGAACGACGCGGATCGGACATGAATATCCCAAAGCCACACGGGCAGGATACGAACGCACGCCCGGAACAACTCTCTTCGGAACCGATGGGGAGGTTTCAGCGTGCTGCACGCGGTCATATTGGCGCCGCTATTCGGATGTATGCGCGCCACCGCGGGAGCTCCTCTGCGGATTTCATCGCGGATCAGTACGCCAACGAAGAGCACCTCCCGAATCTTCTCACGACCTGGAACGGATCTGTCGATGATCTCTATGAGCGACTCGCCTTCGCGGAGCGTCATCCGGGCGTGGAGGCGGAGTCGTATTCGCAACAGCTTCTCCACGAAGCCGCGAAGACGCTCGAACTCCCGCCGAATGCGACGTGGAACGATCTTGTTCCACGTGCGTTTCCAAAAAAAGATGCACGACCCATTCTCTCGCTCATCAAACGGGTCGGATTCATTCCCCACGACCTGATCAACGCCCCGGCATTCGCCGTCCTCCCACCGTGGACGATTACGAACGCGATTCATACCCTCCGAACACAGATCGACAATCGCGAATCGATCAATGAATCGTTCTTCCTGCGCGTTGAACGCGCGCGACTCCTGAACGCCTTCATTGAACGCGGCCTTCTGACGCGTGCCAAAAAAAAGAATGAACACGTCCTGTCCGTTGATACACGCGGCGTCTGGATCACGCTTTCCGATCCAACGCTCAATGCGCATATCCCATTCGGACTGATTCAGGACGGAACGATTGAGACGTACAAGAAACAATCGCTCCTGAGTCCTGCAGAACAACAGGAAGTCGCGGTTCGACGGGCAAGTGCCAATGAGGATCCGGTCGCATATCGCGACACAACCACAGAACAGCTCTGTGCCTTCGCGAAACAGTATGGGATAACGAAACAGGAACCGGCTGACATCCAAAACGCCCTGCAATTAGAAATGGACCGCGATCCATCGCGATTCGGACGATGGCTCGTTGAACACCGAGAAATTATTCCGGACATCCTGATCCATTCCCTCGCCGAATCGCATCACGAACGTCGGAACGTCGAAAATCTGTTCACCGCACTTTCGATTGGCGAAGCCGTTCAAACGCACGTCGCCGGCGAATCCCTCCGTCGGGAACCGGAATTGTTCAGTTCGTACAAGCTCATGAACGCACGCCAAGAAACATATGAGGCGCGTTCACGCATTCTCCATGATCCCAGAACGTACAATACCCAAAAAATTCTCTACGCCTTTTTAGATGGTCCGCTTCCCAGAACCGGATCGGACAACGAATCTGCACTCTTCCGTGGCGAGTACCGTTCATCCGAACGGACCGGGACGCATGCCTTTCTCGAACTCTCTCGTGAAGGACGGACCGCGCGTATTCTCTACGATGAATCCGCGCTACCGGAGCGGCTCGCCAAAGAAATCGAAGTTCTCCCCTCGCTGGACCGCGAAACGCATGGATCATACGAAGCCGCTCTTCGTGCATTTGAATACTTTCATCGAACCGCCGAGGACCTGCAAACGGTCTTCGACCGCAAGCGACCGCGTTGGGAACAGCAGTTTCGCGAGATGGCAGAAACCTGTATCCACTATGTGCGTTCCAATATCACGCGCCATGCCCGCGAGGCCGAACACCTCCTTGCGACGCTTCTTCCAACACTGAAGACGGCATCGGCGGACGATCTCGCTCCGCTCTTTGCGCTCATGCGGAGCGCCGAGCAGGAGTATCGGCCCTTCCTCTATCAGGCGATCGCAAAACGCGCCCCGCTGCACGAGATGTTCGCACCGGAACTCAAGATTGAAACGGTGAGCTACGGCCGTGCGTTCGAGAAAGAAGCGGAGCGGATGTGCGCTGCAGATGGCTATGACCCGAACCTCTGCCTCAATGCCCCGCCAGTCCGTGCCGTGTCCGTTTCCTATCAGCCGGATGATCCGACTGGCGCCATCCCCTATCACATCGAACTCTCCTGTCTTGATGCGATTCGCCTTGATCGCAAACGACCGCTCATCAATGTCATCGGCGGCGCACGGGAAGCGGGCGTCGAGGCGCGTCATTCGCACACGCATCCCCTTAATGAGATGGCGCTCGGCATTCTGCGCGTCGCGCATGAGGCCAAAGCAAATGTCGCGATTCCAGGCACTCAAAGCGGACTGGGAACCGCATTCGGGATTCAAGCCACGCACTATGCACGCCAATTCGGATCGCTTCCACACGCCGAACGGGCACACCTGTTTTCCGTCACCCCGGGAAAAAACATCTTCTTCCCCGGACATACCGACCTCACAACAAAACAGAGCGAAGTGTTTGCACTCACTCCGGTCGATGCGATCCTCACGCCATTCGAAGCCGAATGGGAACATCGCGGCAACGCCCGTGAACAATCCGCGTATCTCAATCATATCGCGTTCATGGAATCCCTCTATGCGCGGGCAAGCGCAGGTCAGGAGCGAATCATGGTTGCTGGCAACGGCGGGTATTACGCGATTCTTGAAATCATCGAATCACTCAAGCACGCCTTCAAACTCGTCCTCATCGAGGACAGCGGCCGATCTGCAGGCGCATTAGCCGCCGCATTTCAAGAAGTCGCTCAGCGGATCAATGAACTCGATGACGAAGCGATTGATCGCGCTACACTCGCCGCGTGCCGTGCGCGAATGACGCATGACGCGGCTGAGGAATTTTTCAAAAAAGATTTTGGCTCTGAAAAAACACAAACGGAAGATCATCTCGTCTACCGCGATCTGTTCCGCAAACTTCTGAGACAAGCGACCGCACATCCGGAACGAATTACGATTACCACATTCAATCAATTGGAAGACGCGCTCAGGGAAATGTGCGTAAGTGCATAGATCCGGATCCGAACCTACGCACTTACGGACCTACGGACCTACGGACTTAATGAATAAAACAAAACGGCCGCTTCCTTTTCAGGTAAGCGGCCGGTTGCGTTTTGTCCGAAGCCCGCGGACAGCGGGTGAGGGAGCATGTCGAAACACACTCCCTCTGATTCACTTCACTCGCGAACACGTCGCGACGGATGTGAATCGGCAGGTACACCCCTCAATTGAGGGGTTCCCTGCGTTCCCGTCTGCCCGTAGGCAGTTGGGAACTTGTTATTCTTGGTTGAGTGTACGGAGGTATTCGATCAATGCAGCCAACACGGGCTTTGCAACCCACTCGTCGATCTCGGCCGAGACCTTGGTCAACGCGAATGCAGGAACATAGTCATCGTTCGCCAGGCATGACAAATCCATGACGGCCCGACCCATCCAAACACCGTGAACAAATACGTTCATCGCCCTCGCCGTTTCCTGATCACTGCCGTTCAAGAGCGCTTCGATCCGACCGATCATCTCTCCAATCGTCGTCGAATCGTCCGCGACGTATTGCGCCAAGTAGTTCAGCACGGATGTTGCGCCGACCGCATTGTTCGCATAGTAGTTATGCATCGGATCACTGAGGGCCACGAGCTCGTCGAATGTTCCGACGTACTCGGGGTGCCAAACGTCGCAATTCTTCTTGTTCGACGGAAGAGCGTCGACCTTGTCTTGCGAGATACCGAGTTCAGCAAGCTGATCCGGATCGATCTGTTGAAGACGGATGCGACTGTGCACATCCAGAACCTTCACGGATCCATCCGCCATCTTTACCGCCTGGCCGACCGGCGGACGACCGAGAAACACGCCAAACTTCTGCTGTTCCGCAACCTTTCCGTTTCTCCAGCCCGTGATCCACACGTGCTGTGTGAACTGGCTGACGAGTCCGGAAAACTTGGCACGCGTGTCGCATAGCGAACGGAACGTCGTGGTGGCGGAAGCGGTGGCGCTATTGGTTGTTGTCATGACTTCTGACTCCTCATCTCTACTCGAACATCCGGGAGAAATACGTACTCCAACCTCTTTGGTTTTCGAAGCTCCCGAAGGAGCACGTCTCGCAACGCAACGTGCGTCACGATGCCGCTCCCTTAACAGGCATCGGAGAATTCGTCAAGTCCTGATGGTCAACGACGCTAAACACAGAGCACAAGGCACTGGTCGGTCCACATCAGCCCGTGCCCTGTGCCTTACGCTCTGTGCCCTACATAACAACACGCCGCGAGCCTGGGAGAAACCCTAGCTCGCGGCGTTGCGCGGAGAGTGGCGATTGGAATCGCCGGTCAGTTATGAGTGTCGCGGAGGTGCGCAGAGAAACATCAGTTGACGCTTTGCGTTCAGTCCAATGGGGACATTTCCCAATCGATTCACGAGTTCGCAACAGCGCTTGAGCTCACCGCTCATGTCATCGCTAGAACGATCGCTCAACGGACTCATGATTTCACCGCAGGTCACTCGAACGAGCTGAAGACGGTCTTGCCAGATGCTCCAGGCGATATCGCCCGACAATGGAGCGATCTGACTTCGAAAGTCATTCAACGCCGTTCCATAGGTCACGATTCCGTCGTCCGATACTCCGAACATGTCTTTCAACGAAATCCGATGCCGCGGAAACCGCTGACGCAGGAGCGCTGTCAGACTATGCGTCCGCTGGCCGAGCATTCGTTCTGCCTCAGCTGGCGTATAGACCACGAAACTCTTCGGAGGATCGTCCATCCATGAAAGCGCCATGGCCATTCGAACGCTTAACTTTGCATCTGGAACCTGAAGGCTGAACGGTCTGAAATAGAATGGATAGAGAACCTCCATCGCATGCTGAAAGCGTTCATCACTTGGGAAGCGTGACGACCAATGACTCGCGATCAAGGAAGACTTTACGGGATCCGTCGATGGACGCGCGGAAATAGCCGGAAGCTCCGAGAACGGAGTGAATTGGGACGCGGCGACGTGTGGTGGCGGGTAAACGGATGAAGATGCTGATTGGGGCACTTCGACACCTATTCCTTTCAAAAGGACAATAAAAGGAGATGCGCCGAAGATTACTCTAATCTCAGAGAAAAATCAAGGGGGATGCACGGGTCCGTATGTCCGTGGGTCCGTATGTCCGTGTATCGATCTTACGGACCCACGGACCCACGGACAGACCGACCGCTCCCCCATGTAAGCCCTTGCATCGCCTGCCGGTTTCTGCTACGCTCTCGGCATCAGTCATGGAGGCCCCGGGGAGGGGGCTTTTAAGAATCTGGTCAATTTACCACTATGGGAAATCCCATCACCGCCATCATTCAGTACGTCAAGTCGTCAATTGCTGAATTAAAGAAGGTCACCTGGCCAACTCGCGCACAAACCATTCGGTATTCCGCGCTCGTTGTCGCTGTTTCCGTCGGCGTCGCCGTCTTCTTTGCATCGCTCGACTACGGATTCTCCAGAGGCATCCTGTTCGCCCTCTCAAAGACACCGCACTCGACGGCACAGCAAAGCGCTGAACCTGCGGTCGTCCCTGATGTTCAGACCACTTCCGTCCCAACGCCATCTACGGCAACCCCGGAGACATCGACATCAAAACCAGCCACCCCAGATCAAAAAGCAAATACGCCCGCACAGCCAACGGTTGAACTTCCAACAACCAACAAAGTCCAACTTCCAAAAAATTAATCTCCCTTCGCTCGCCTGCAGCGAGCTTCGGGGGACGAAGTCGTCCATCACCCTTCACGACTTCACGACTCAACGACTTCACGACTCATACACTTTATGCCAAAGCAAAACGTAAACTACGGACGCCGATGGTACGCCATTCACACGTACTCCGGATACGAAGAAAACGTCTCCGAGAACCTTCACAACCGGATCGACACGCTTGGCATGAAGGATAAAATTTTCCAGGTGCTCGTTCCAACGGAAAAGAAAATCAAGATCAAGAACGGAAAGCGAAAAGTCGTTGAAGAAAAGATTTTCCCAGGATACGTCCTCGTTGAAATGGATGTCCAAGATGATTCCTGGTACGTTGTCCGCAACACCCCGAACGTGACCGGCTTTATCGGAACCGGAACAAACCCAACGCCATTGGATGAGAAGGAAGTGGAAGCCATCTTCAAGCGCATGGGCGATACCTCAAAACCAGAAATTGATATCGACCTCGTGGAAGGCATGCCGATTCGCATCGGCGACGGTCCATTCAAAGGATTCGAAGGTAAAGTCGTCGATGTCGATGGCGCCCGCGGAAAAGTGAAGGTTCTGGTCAGCATGTTCGGCCGCGAAACGCCGCTCGAACTCGACTTCACCCAGGTCAAAAAAATCTAGCGACTTCGAGATAAGTCGCAGGGACGATGCGCTTCTCGTCTTCCCTGCACGCTTAACTCTCGAACGTGGTACGAAAGGAATTTGGAATTTAGAATTTGGAATTTGGGTCCGGCCTAAATTCCAAATTCCAAATTCCAAATTCCAGCAATACAACGTACGACTCACAATACAACGAATCTATGGCAAAGAAAGTCAAAACCCAGGTCAAAATCCAGATCCGAGGTGGCGAGGCAACCCCAGCCCCTCCGGTTGGAACCGCCCTCGGTCCGCAAGGACTCAACCTCGCGGAATTCTGCAAGCGCTTCAATGACGCCACGCAGAGCCGACGCGGCGAAGTCGTCCCGGCGATCATCACCATCTACGAAGATCGCACCTACGATTTCATCCTCAAGATCGCCCCGGTGTCCGAAATGTTGAAAGCCGCCGCAGGCATCAAAAAGGGATCTTCGAAGAACCTCGTTGAAAAAGCCGGAAAGGTCACCAAGGCACAAATCAAAGACATCGCTGAAAAGAAAATGCCAGACTTGAATTGTCACACCGTGGAATCCGCGATGCGACAAGTCGAAGGCACGGCAAAGCAGATGGGATTGCAGGTCGTCGAATAAGATTTAACAATCAAGCAATCCAACAATCAAACAATCCAGTCAGCTGACTGGATTGTTTGATTGTTGGATTGCTTGATTGTTATTTTGCCTGTCGTGCTATTTCAATCTCTCGTCCGCCAACCTATACTCTTGAACATCTATGGATCAACAATCTGACTCCCAAGATCCGATCATTCGGACCATGCAAGATCCGCCACAAAAACAGACTCCGCCGCCCGATCGCCTCCCCATGGAACCGATCGCCGATGCAACACCGATCCCCGATCGTCCGCATGGACTCGGAAATCCTCCGTCGACCACGGAGACCTCATCGCCAAAACCAGACCTCTCTTTTTCGAAAAAATCAGCAGACCAATCTGCTTCTGAAACGCCGTCTCCATTGCAACCAGTCATCCCAAGCATTCCGACGGCGCCCCCGTCTTCAAAGCCCGCATTCACGGAGCATCCGCGTCACAACGGATCTTCGCACGCCGCCGTCATCACCATCTGCGTCCTCATCTTCGTTCTGCTTGCCGCCGGCCTCCCGCTCATCTGGATGAAACTCGGCACGCTTGAGCAAGGCATCTCGAGCACGTCCGCAACGATGTCGCAGAATGTCGGTGTCGTCGCGACCAAGGTGGATGGGTTCGATCAATCGTTCAAGCTGATCCAGGACGCAAACACGACCTGTAAACAGAACCTCGCCGGAGCAACCACGACCATTTCCAAATGCGGCGAAAGCGCCTCAAAAGTCGCCGATCTCCTGCTGGCAGAAGGAACCCGTCAAAAAACGGAGGGCGACGCCACAAAAAATCAACCCGAATCTTCGCAAGGACAATGGCTTATTGATCGCGGAAACGAGCTCAAACAAACCGCAACCGCCTGCACCGGAAGTCCTGTTCCGACGGAGAATGCGGCACAGAACAACCCATAACAATAAAACAATTCAACAATACAACAATCCAGTCAGCTGACTGGATTGTTGTATTGTTGAATTGTTGGATATCGCGGAACGCTCACCGATCTTGACGCCCCCCGAGATCCATGGCACACTCATGCCCCCGTTCGCAGAGAGATGCGAATCGGATTCATAATTGAAGAGGGAGTAGACGAGCATGGAGTCAGTTGAAACAATATGCGACCCCGACCGTGATTCATTCGATGAATTGGAATCAGTCAGTCGCATCACCCACCGGACGCCGATCGCCGAACTGACCACGGTTTCGTGGTCAATCAGCGCCAATCCGCACACCGTCATCGGACGCAATTTCATCCTTGAAGAAACACTGACGCAGTCCACACTCATGGCGTACGAAAAACCGCTTCACGGAATCGTCCCCATCTGGTGCGAAGGACCGCGAACGGTGTACGTCTCAGTCCACCGATACACTCATCACGTCGATGACGCGATCATCCAGGCGCTTGAACGGGACGGCACCATTTCCGGAATCGTCCGCCTATCGAACTTCATTCGATTCGCATTAGCCAAGCAGATCATCAAGACCGCGCAAGAAGATCAGATGATCACTCTGCCCTGGATTCATGCAAAACGAATCGTTTCTGGGCTCGTGTATAAAACACGGACAAAACAGAAGTATCGCGGTTTCAAGACGGAAAAAACGAAACGAAAACCATCTCCATCCTCGCGTCCTCGATCAGCTCCCCCTTCAGAGTCCCCTGCGTAACGCTCGGAGCCTCGCTCCCCCGCTCTTTTTCCTCGTTTCCACTTATTCGCAGCTGCCGTGCCTCTTCTCAGAGAGTGCACGGTTTTTGCTATTTAAGGCAGGGACGTGGTTGCGCGATTTCGTAGAAAATTAAAGAAAAACCCTACGCAACCACGCAACCACGTCCTACGCCCCTGCCCCTGCCCACCCCCCTTGCCATTTTTCCCGCATTCGGCTACTGTACGGCCACTTAATCATCACTGTGGGAGTCTCCCATCCCGATGGATATCGAGATCACGGGGACGCCACGACCACATTAGAGATATGCCACACAGCAAGCGCTACACCGGGCTCAAAGCCAAGGTCGAAGCAAAAAAACTGTACACCCCAAAGGATGCGCTCGAACTCGTTCGCGCCTCCGCCTCCACGAAGTTCGACGAGACTGTTGAAGTCCACGCGAACCTCGGAATCGACGTGAAGAAGAGCGATCAGATGATCCGCTCCACGCTCGTCTTCCCGCACACCGCCGGAAAAATTAAGAAGGTCGCCGCATTCGTTCCAGAAGCCAAGGAAAAGGAAGCAAAGGATGCCGGTGCCGATTTGGTTGGCGGTGAAGAACTCGTTGAAGAAATTGCGAAGACCGGAAAGATCAACTTCGATGTTGCGGTCGCCACGCCGGACATGATGCCGAAGCTCGCGAAGGTTGCGAAAATCCTCGGACCGAAAGGCCTCATGCCAAACCCGAAGACCGATACGGTCGGACCGCAGATCGGGAAGATCATCGAAGAGCTCAAGAAGGGAAAAATCGCGTACAAGAACGACGCCACCGGCAACGTCCACGTGGTCATCGGAAAAGCCTCGCTTGATGCGGAAAAGCTCCTCGAGAACTTCCTGGTGCTCATGGAAGCCTTGAAGAAGAACAAGCCAGCGACGTCGAAGGGAACGTTCATCAAGTCGCTGACCGTCACCTCCACGATGGGCCCTGGCGTCAAGGTGGATCCAAGCGCGGTGTAACCACTATCTAGAAATTGTGTGAGAAATAAACCCTCGGAGGAATTCCGGGGGTTTATCGATATTATGGGTCCGTAGTCCGTAGTGCGTAGTCCGTAGTAAGATCCGAACTACGGACCACGCACGACGCACTACGGACCCTTTCTTTGACTCTCCCTTCAACGCGGGCTAACCTACTTCCAAGAATTATCCACATCTTTGATATGGCAACCCTCCGCCCATCTTGGGATGACTACTTCATGGCGATTGCAAAAATCGCATCCACGCGCGCCACCTGTGATCGCGCCTACATCGGCGCCGTCCTCGTGAAAAACAAGCGCATCATCTCCACGGGATACAATGGCGCGCCTCCAGGACTCCCCCACTGCGACGGGCCTGCCGGACACCTCATGGAAGAAGGGCACTGCATCCGGACGCTCCATGCGGAAGAAAATGCCATCCTCCAGCTCGCGGCGATCGGGGGACAATCTGCCGAAGGAGCCACGCTCTACACCACGCATAGCCCGTGCTATCACTGTGCAAAAAAAATCATCATGGTCGGTATTAAGCGCGTGGTAGCCGGAGCCGTGTTCACGAATACCGTTTCGATCAAAGAGGCGTTTGAAGACGCGGGCGTCACCATGGAAATGTACCAGCCGAATGGCGCATGGTATGACGAGATGAGCCAAAAATTCCATGAGATTGCGGAGAAAGCCAGTCCCGCATCACCCCCAACGGCATGAACGCGAACGAACACATGATTATCGGGATCGTCGGACTCCCCGCCTCCGGAAAAGGAACGATCGCCGCCTACATCCAAACGCATCATGGTGCGGAAAAATTGCGATTCTCCTCAACGTTGAACGCGATCCTGGAACGACTTCACGTTGAACAGACGCGAGATAATCTCATTGTCCTCTCCGAAGTACTCCGTGAGCGGTGCGGCGAAGACACCCTTGCACGCGCCATGTTGATCGGCGCACAGCGTTCAACCTCCCCGATTGTCGTGATTGATGGCGTGCGTCGCGAAGGCGACATCACCGTCTTCCGAGGGATGAAAAACTTCCACCTTGTAGCCGTGGATGCGGAACCGCGCGTGCGCTACGAACGTGCAAAATTGCGTGCAGAAAAAACCGAAGAAGCCACGCAGACATTTGATGATTTCATGAAACTCGAAAATCGTTCCACCGAAGTCTCGGCTCGCGAGCTCATGAGTAAAGCAGAAATTATCATCGACAATAACGGATCGCTTGAAGCGCTCTATCAGCAAGTCGATCGGTTTATTCAGGCGGTTGAGGTCTCGAAATCGTAAGGAGCCCCATTGAATACAAGCACCTCCTTTCACTTTCCTGAGGAGTCATCGACGAGAGATCCCTTTGAAGCAAGCTATAAATCGTGTTGGGGCAACTTCTCTGATGGAAATCCTTTCCAAGGGATCCTTCGTCGATGACTCCTCAGGAAAGTATAAGAGGTGCGTCAGTATCTTGTCGGGATGACAGGTCCTATTGCGCATCTGCTACCATACCGCCGGTTCTCATTCATTGCTCACCATTTTTCATCCTGCTATGCCCGCACACATCCTCGGAATCGTCGGAACCCCCGGTTCTGGAAAAAGTTACGTCACGGAGTACATCATCGCCCATTATGGCGGCGATCATTTTCGATTCAGTGATTTCCTGTCGCATGTCCTCACGAAAATGAATCTGCCGCAAACGCGCGAAAACATGATCAAGCTGTCCGTTTGCCTTCGTGCAGAATTCGGCGATGATCTCTTTTCGCACGCGGTCGCATCCGAAGCCTTGCGTAGTGAAGCCGACCTCGTGCTCGTCGATGGCATTCGCCGCGTCGGCGACCTCACCGCATTTCGCCCCATGCCGAACTTCACGCTGCTCGGCGTCAATGCCGACGAGAAGCTTCGCTATGAACGGATGAAGAAGCGCGGAGAAAAAGCGGACGAAACCGAAATGTCCTGGGAGCAATTTGAACAGGAAGAAAAGGCGCCAACGGAAGTCACGATCCCGGAAACCATGACCTTCGCAAACGAAACCATCATGAATAACGGCACGAAGGAAGAGATCGATGCAAAGATTGATGAAGTGATGACAAAGCTTGGATTCAGTAAGAAAGCGTAATCTTTAACGGAAGCTGCCTTCAAACAAAAATCCTCTCTTTTCACTTTCCCGAGGAGTCTGCGACGAGGGATCCCTTGGAAAAGATGCACAAAAGAGAAGTTGCGACTTCTTCATCCAAATCTCGCTTCCAAGGGATCCCTCGTCGCAGACTCCTCGGGAAAATAATTGATATCCGCCTCGTCGTGAACCATTCTATGGAAGTTCGTATTACCAAACTCGACCCTCGCGCGGTGATCCCCGAGTATCAATCGAGCCTCGCGGCCGCGTTTGATTTGACGGTCATCGAAGAAACGGTCGTACCTCCGCTCATCCAGACGAATCTTCGGACAGGGCTTGGATTTGGTATTCCGGAAGACCATGTCCTTCACATTTTTTCTCGATCCAGTACGTTCAAAAAATTCGGGGTCATCATGGCCAACGGCGTTGGGATTATCGATGCGGATTATTCTGGGCCAACAGACGAAGTTCATATCGCGGTCATCAATCCCGGACCTGAACCGATCACCATCGGAGCAGGAATGCGGGTGGCACAGGCGATGATCATCCCGCGACCGCGAGTCACCTTTATCGAAGGACCAGCGGGAAACGTCGACCGTGGGGCGTTTGGGTCGACCGGATACTGAGTTTAGGTCCGTAGGTGCGTGAGTCCGTACGTCCGTAGGTTCTGATCTTCCTACGGACTCACGGACCTACGGACCTACGGACTTTTTCTGATGCTTTTAGAAGAATCTATTCGCTCAATCCCTCTGCACTCCAGAGCGAGGAAGCTATCCACAGGCAGACCGCGTGCGCGTGGTGTACAACTTCAGAGCAACACGTCGGGGGGCGGGGTTCGAACGGATCAGGAATCCGTATCGATCCCCGTCCATTCGTATAAACACCCTCTTTTATGGACATGCCGCGCAAATCCCTCATCTCCCATCATC
Organism: Candidatus Uhrbacteria bacterium; assembly: GCA_023246415.1. GTDB lineage: Bacteria > Patescibacteriota > Patescibacteriia > 2-12-FULL-60-25 > 2-12-FULL-60-25 > 2-12-FULL-60-25. Next base: position 5,041 of record JAHFIK010000017.1, on the reverse strand, counting down.
CGGATGTTCGCCGGATCTATCCGCTTTCCCGAATTCGTCTTGAATTCGCTGATGGGACCGTGGAGCATGTTATTCCAACCCCGGAGCAAGTCGCCGTCGCCATTGCCAAATGCTCGCGATCAGACTCGCCATTCGATGAGAACCTTCTGGAAGTCTCGCTCGAGAAGGCCGCCGAATTCCATGAGCGCTGGGTCGTTGGATACGGACACGGATCCGTTGCCGAACATGCGGTCGCATCGGTCGCACTTGAAAACGTGAGTCAGATCGTCATTAAAGTATTGGAAGACAGCCGCCTTGCGAGTTTCACGGAAAAATCATCGCGTTACATCGTGTTCACGCGTGAACGTGTCGCGCTTCCAAAAACACTCTCTGAAGGAGAACTCGGACGGAAAACGGAACGGTTCTTTGACCAGCTCTACGCCCTCTATGATGAAATTCGACGTCGCGTGGAGCCGCTCATGACAGAACGATTCCCAAAACCAGAAGGTATGGCAGATCGCGCGTATGCCGCCGTCACCAAAGCTCGCGTTTGCGATGTGGCACGCGCGTGCCTCCCAGCCGCCGCCATGGGCAAACTCGGAATGACGGCGAATGCACGCGTCTGGGGTGCGGCGATCACCAAACTCGCAAGTTCACCCTACGTTGAAGCCCGCGAAGTCGCGGATGAACTCCTCTCGCACTTGCGCGCCCGCGCAGATGAGCACCCAGACGAGGCGCTCAAGAATCGAATCTTCCCCACGCTGCTCAAATACGCGGGTCATAACGCGTACATGGCGAATCTCTCAAGCCGCCTTTCTGCAATTGCCACCGAGACCATTTCACATCTCAAACCGGAAGCAACCACATACGCCTCACTCGACCGTCCGGTCGTCATCTCGCGCGATGATGCGTATGCGGAAGTTCGCATTGCGGCCGCGTTGCTCGCAAAACACTCCCGTCTTCCGATCGGAACGATCCAACAGAAACTTCAATCCGATCCAGAACTTGTCGAACGCGTCCTTCGCGCCGCCGTGGCCGAACGCGGCGATCACGATCCGCTCCCGCGCGAATTCGAGCACGCCGTCTTCCAGCACGAAATCGTCATGGACTACGGCAGCTGGCGCGATGTCCAGCGCCACCGCATGTGTACTCAGCTCAACCAAGAACTCGGTGTTGATTTGGGATACATCATTCCCGAAGAAGTCGTTGAGGTCGGTCTTGCCGACACCTATCGCGTCATGATGGAAGAAGCGGCAGCGCTCTCCCGCGAAATCAGCCGAACCGAATTTGCCGCCGATGCTGTGTACGTCATCCCGATGGCCTATCGCCGCCGCCTCATCGTCACCTGGACGGCACGCGAACTCGACCACTTCATCACGCTCCGATCTGGAAAGAAGGGACACCCAAGCTATCGCAAAATCGCCCAAGAAACCTGGCGCACACTGGAGATGGCGCATCCCCTGCTCGCAGAAATCATCCGCGTTGATCTGAGCGGCAGCGATGAAGGCGTGTCAACGCTTGGAGCAAAGCCGAAAGGATTCTAGTCAGGTGAGTAGGTGAGTATGCAAGTGGGTGAGTAGGCCGGATCCGACCCACTCACCTACTTGCATACTCACCTACTCACCTATTTCACTTGCCCAATCCCCCAGTCAGTGTTAGGTTTTCCCCGTTCGCCTGACCGTTTTGTTTACAAAAAGGAAAGACACATGGTTACCGGTATTTGGCTCCTCTTCGTCGGTTTATTTATGGCGCTCGTCAGTGGTACCTTGAAGCGATGGCCTCGCCTCTTTCAACAGATCTACAAAGCCCCCTGGAATGAAAATGGAGATGTCCAAAAGACAAACATCGTCATTTTATCGATCGCCCTCGTCGGTGGCCTCATGGCCCTGGCTGGCTTCCTGACGATCGTCATCTCCGTATTGATCAGACTCATGGGCTGATCAACACCACCCCCACCCCTCTCCTCGCAGAGACCCCTCACCGGGTCTCTTTGCGTTGGCCTTGCTTTACGCCCTCATGCGGGGCCGTTAGGCTTTTTCGAGATATGCACAACGGCAAATACATCCATATCGACGGGATCGACGGATCAGGCAAATCCACCCTTATCAACGCGGCCCGAAACTGGTTTGCAGAGCGCCAGATGATTGTCTTTGACACGATCACCTGGAGCCAACAGCACGGACATCCGCCGACCTATGAGGACGTCAAAGATGCGGATGTTTTATTTACCGCCGAACCAACGCACGCCTGGGTCGGAAAAGCGATTCGGGATGAAATTATCAAAACCGGTTCACCGCATGATGCCCGATTCACGGCACAGGCGTATGCGCTTGATCGTGCGGTTCAGATCACACGCTTCGTTCGTCCGTTTCTTGCATCAAAACATCACTGGGTCATTCAAGACCGAAGTGTCATTAGCAGCGTTGCCTACCAATCACTTCAAAGCGAACGCGACCAGGATGCCAATCCCGCGACCATTGACTGGCTCGTCGCGTTACAAGGGAATCAAATCGCGATCGATCTCGCTCCAAATATTTTCATCCTCCTTGATATCGACGCGAAGGTGGCACAGGAACGACTCAACGGTCGGACCGACAAGCAGGACAATGCTCGATTTGAAAACATCGACTTTCAACTCGCGCTCTCTGAACGCTATCGCAAACCGGAAGTTACACAACCGCTCCGAGACAAAGGAACCAAAATTCTCACCATCGATGGATCACTCACGCGTAGCGAAGTCGCAGGTGAGATGAAAAAAGTCCTCGAGCAATTAGCCGCTCAGTGAAGTCACGGTTACATGGCTTCATGGCTCCTTCCTGAGACTTCTCAGCGTAACCGTGAAGCCATGAAGCAATGAGGCCATCCCCTCTTGCCCTCCGCCCTGCTATCATGGCGTCCATAGCCTATCTCTATGCCCCAACCTCTGATCGGTCCGTGGACCCTCATTAAAGACTCCTGGTCGATGTTCCTCAAAACCTGGGAAGCGCTGATCCGCATCTCGGTCTGGTTCATCGTCGTCGGTATTCTGTCCGCATTTGTTTCATTGATCCCGGAATCCATCCCTGGCGTCCTGCTCATCATTGTCGTCGACATCCTCGGTGTTTTCATCTCCATCTGGGCCACGATCCGACTGTATCAGACCGTCTTCGCGATGGAGCGAAATGAAAAAATCATCTCCGCACAAGAATCATCACGCGCGGCCATGCTCCTCATCTGGCCAGTCATCAGTGTCCAAGCCATTGTTGGACTCGCCACGTTGGGCGCCTTCCTCTTGTTCATCATTCCAGGCATCTACGTTGGAATCCGACTCGCCTTTAGCCAGCTTTCAACGATTGATCCGAAATCCGGAAAGCAGTGGACGGCGGCCATGAAAGAATCCTGGGAACTCACCAAAGGACGGTTCTGGCCGATCTTCGGTCGGATTCTGCTTGGCGGGATTCTCTATGGTGTCATGATCGGACTCATCCTAACGCTCTCCACATCCCTCGTCGGCATGGTGGCGGGCCCAAGCAAATTCCTTACCGCGCTTCAGGCTGATCAGCCGCCTCCTGCCATCGCCGCCGCCTTCACCTTTATTCAAGGCATCGTGGAAGCCGCACTCATCCCAATCATTCCGATCTTCCAGATCAAGCTGTACCAGTCGCTTCGGAATACGCGGTAGGCTTCGATCAATATCGCGAACGAAAAGCTCTGAGGAATCTTGGAGCTTTTTCATTACGTCCGTAAGTCCGTAGGTCGGATACGAACCTACGGACCTACGGACTTACGGACTTAACCCGACGCTTGCGTCTCGAGAGGCAAACCGCTAATCTTCCCTGCATGAAATACGCCCCGATTATCGGACTGGAAATCCACGTCCAGCTCAAAACCGCCTCAAAACTCTTCTGCGGCTGTGCCAACGTCAATGACGGCGACGTCGGCCCAAATGAAGCCATTTGCGCGGTCTGTACGGGCCAACCAGGCGCCCTTCCTGCCCTGAATGCCCATGCCACGGAACTCGCCATGTTAGCGGGCCACGCGATGCATTGCGCCATTCCAGACATCGCTAAATTCGATCGAAAAAACTACTTCTACCCCGACCTTCCAAAGGGATACCAAATCTCTCAGTTTGACGTCCCCGTTTGCGGCAAAGGGTATCTTGATATTGAACTCGATGATCCAAAAGCCGCGCGCACCTCTTTCCGGATTGAAATCACACGCGCGCACTTGGAAGAAGATGCCGCAAAGAATCAGCACGCGTCGGATGGATCATCCACGCTTGTTGACTACAACCGTGGTGGCACGCCGCTTCTTGAAATTGTCACCGAACCGGATTTCCGTGCGCCCGCAGAAGCCAAAGCCTTCCTCCAAGAACTCCGCGCGATCATGCGCCGCGTTGGCGTGTCTGACGCGGACATGGAAAAAGGACAGATGCGCTGCGATGCAAACGTGTCGCTCATGCCGCTGGATGAAAAGGGTGACTTTGCGCAAACGCATTTGAATCCAAAAGTAGAAGTTAAAAACATCAACTCGTTCCGCGCCGTTGAACGTGCGATCGCGTACGAAATCGAACGGCAAACAGACCTCTACGAATCAAACCTCGTCCCCACGCAAAGCACGCGCGGTTGGGACGAGAATCGCGGCGTCACGACCGAACAGCGATCCAAAGAAGGGTCCGCAGACTACCGCTACTTCCCGGAACCCGATCTCCCACCGGTAAATCTCGCCGAAGTTCGCGAAGCCATGCGTTCAAAACTTCCAGAGCTTCCCGGACAAACCCGCGCCCGTCTTCGCGATGAATACGGATTCAGCGAATCAGATGCACGCACGCTCGTGTCGATGGATTGGGATGCCTACGCAGACCGCGTCATGAGTGAACTCGGGGCCTGGCTTGAAGCTTCGGATTCAAAAGATGAACCGGGTGGTGACATTCTCGAAGAGAACAAGAAAAAGCTCGCCAAGCTTGCCGGCGGCTGGCTCACCACGAAACTCGCCGGTCTTCTCGCTGAGACTGGGAAGTCGCTTAGCGATGCAAAGATTGATCCGGAAAACTTCGCGCATTTCCTGAAGATCCTCTGGAAGG
>JAHFIK010000060.1 GCA_023246415.1 Candidatus Uhrbacteria bacterium | reverse complement strand
GGTCTCCTCGTCTGGGGTGCGTTTCTTTAAAGAAAGGAATGTCTGCAGTCGTTTAGAATTATCTCCTGGTAAGTTGTGAATGTCGGACCATTCTTGAATGTATTTGCCGTACATGTCATATATATCGAGTCGATATGAGCAGTACTTCCAAGCGTCTATCTGAAATTTCTTTGACTGATAAAATTGGTTTTGTTGTAGGGTTGTTGCTATGCGGTATTGGCATCTCATTGCTTGTTCCCTTTTATCGAGAGTTTGTTCTATATAAAGATTACCCCGATTCAAAGGCGCTTATTCTCATGATTTTTGTAACCTTCATTACTGGATCGGTAGTCATCCGCCTCTCGTCGAAAAGATAGAAATCGTATCCAAACAAAAACGACAGCTTACACTGTCGTTTTTACCTGGCGGAGAGGGAGGAATGAACCTTCGCGGGACTTTTGATCCCTAGCCCGATTGTTGTAGCAGATACAGATTGCCATCCGCATCTGCGGCCCACTGGCGATAGATGTGAACTCGTATCGATTTCACGGAAAAGGAATTCCATACGTGCGTTCCTCCGATGTCAATGAATCCGTCACTGAATTCCGCGGTGTCCGTTCCCGCGTTGACGGATGACCAACGAAAACGCATCAAGCACGTCTTCAGATCAGATGCGGAATCAACGGTTTGGCCGCATGACTCTTTCATCTTTTGCCAACCGTTCACCCCGCAATCCGCGACGCACTCCGGCCGCGATCGAAAGGGGAACATCTGGGCGTCGTCCCGATTATCGATTCGATCATGAAGTGTGTCATCAAGCTGCCCCAGGAAGACGAAAAAAATCACTGCTCCGACGATGATGGCTGACGCGATGATGAGAAACGCACGCATGTGTTTTGACATAAGGAAATTGTATCACCCTTCGCGATGAAATGACGGTTCGTGGTCGATGAATAGCGGAAATAGAAAGCAGTCGCGTGCTTCGTAGCTCTATCGCGCTAAGCGGATGGGGATAAATCCATCAGTCAAAGCGTGGCGGAGAGGAAGGGGTTTGACCCTCGCGGAATTGTGCCCCCTTGCCCAGAATCCCTACGATTGCTACGCTTGCCGTCGCCTTCAGCCAAGCCTAGCACGGAGAGGTACCCAAGAGGCTGAAGGGGGGAGATTGCTAATCTCCTAGGGGATCAAAAGTCCCGCGAGGGTTCGAATCCCTCCCTCTCCGCCACATAAAAAGTTCCGCGTATGCGGAGCTTTTTGCATCTGTCTCGATGCGCATTCCCTCCACGTTCGCGGTTTTCTCAATACCTTTCCTCTGGCCCGAGTTGGACGTGTGAGCGTTTCTTGATACCCTTCTGGCATGAAAGACATTAGGCTTCATGCCACGTGGCTGATCAAGGCTCCGCTCATGGAGGTGTTTCGGATCATGACGGACTTTGAAAAATGGCCTGAGTATTTTCCACGCGTTGCGGACGCGGTCCGAGTCATTACGCGTGAAGGAAATCATTTGGAGATGGAAGCGACTGTCAAATCATTTGGTAAACAGTTTCCAGTCCAAATGAAGTATCAGATCCTCCCTGGAAAGGGGTTTATTTCGGATAATGAAAGCCTAAAATTTGGAACGTCTGGCCATGAAGAACTATTACTCTCTGAGCGTCCAGAAGGAACCGTCATTGATTACACGTATCAAGTGACCATTCATAAACGTTGGCTTCGGATCATTGCTCGGCCATTGATCGGTTGGTTCTCCATGAAGTTCTGGGAAAAAGCAGTGATCAATGAACTCAGAAAAAGGCTCGAGAAAAAATCTTGAATATCGTCATCCAAAACGATCCGCCTCAGCGGATCGTTTTGATATGTGCTCAATCGTTAGCTCGTCCGCTTTCCCTTCATGAGCATCTCAACGGCATGATCCAGTGATCCGGCGGCCGTGACGGCGCCGTCGTTGACGAAGAAGATTTCGTCCGCGTTTGCAATCGTGTTCAATCGATGGGCGATGACGACTTTCGTGGTGCTGGCTGGAAGCTTTTCGAGAACGGCTTCAAGAAGCTGTTCGGTGACGGTGTCGATGTTTGCCGTGGCTTCGTCGAGGATGAGGACTTCCGGCTTGCGCAGGACCGCACGGACGAAAGCGATGAGCTGGCGTTGCCCTAAGCTGATCGTGTCGCTTCCTGTGGTGATGACCGTGTCGAGTCCGTTCTCAAAGTTCTTCAGGAGATCAGACAGACCGCTCTGTTCAAGTTCGGCGAGTTTTTTCTCTTTCGACGCGTTCACGAATTCATCATTTCCGTAGAACAGGTTGTCGAGCACGGAGCCGGTAAAGAGGAATGGTTCCTGAAGAATGAACCCAATGCGTTTTGTGCGGACGTTCGCGGGATAGGATCGGAAATCCAGGCCATCGAAGAGAACCGTCCCTTCAGTCGGGTCATACAGACGCGCCATGAGCGACGCGGTCGTTGTTTTTCCGCCGCCGGTGGGTCCAACGAGCGCGTACGTTTTTCCGGCAAGGAGTTTGAATGAAATGCCTTTCAGGACTTCTTTTCCTTCCGGATAGCTGAAATGGACGTTGTGGAATTCAAGTTTGACCTCGGTGTCGGTTGTCGTCTTCTTCGCGCGAATCGTTTTCATTTCAGAGTGCATGTTCATGACATCTGAAATACGGTCAAGCGCGGCTAAAGCTTGCTGGAACGAGGCCCACACGGCCGCGAGCTGACGGAGTGGCTGGTAGAAGTTGTTGACGTAGAGGAGGAATCCGATCAGGAGCCCCACCGTCAGCTGACCGCCGGTGATGAGCATGATCCCGTAGCCAATGACAATGACCTGCGCAAGGTTTGATGCGAGTCCGTAGATCGGGATGAAGACATTGTTCGCATATCCGGCTCGGACAGATGCGCTGAAATTCGCCTGGTTCGTTTCGTCGAATTTTTTCTTGAAGTAATCCAAGCGATTGAATGCCACAATGACTTTGAAGTTATTCAAGCTCTCTTGGATTTCCGACGTCATGCCGCCAAGGGTTTGCAAACTCTCCAAGTTTTTTCGTTTGACCCAACCGGAAATGAGCTGTGTCGCGATGAAGACGCCAACCGCAGGCAGGAGCGTGGCCACGCCGAGTTTGATGTTGAGCGTCAGGAGGAAAATACACGCGCCCAGCATCAGAAACAGACTGCCGATGAACTGCATGAGTGCCTGTGCGAAGAACTGGTTCAACCGATCCGTGTCATTGTTGATGCGCGAAATGAGATCGCCCGCTTTATTCTGATTGAAGAATGCCACAGGCAACTCTTGGAGTTTGTTGAAGATATCGTTCCGCAGTCGGTAGAGCATGCGGCGACCCACGCCGCCCATGACAATGATCTGAATGTAGTTTGCGAGCGAACCGACGGCGTAAATGCCGAGCAGGATGAGGGCGAAGACGAGGACGCCATGGAAGTCGTGGTGTCGGATGAACGTATCCACCGTGTACCCAATCAAGATCGGTCCAAGCAGGGTCGCACCCGCATTTAAGAGAATCGCAATCAGCGCGACGGCAATGGATTTGCCTTCGCCGCGAAGGGGAGGACCGAGGCGTTTCAAGGCTCCGAATCCTGCGCTCTTTGCGTCTGTTTTGGCATTATTCAGCTGATAAGTCATACGCGTTGGTGCTTTGCTGGGATTCGTAGATTTGGACGTATTCCGGGGAGCTTGCGAGGAGTTCGGCGTGCGTGCCTTTGGCAAGCAGTTCGCCTTCCATGAGCAGGATGATTTGATCGTAGTGCTCCACGGATGCAATCTTTTGCGTCACGGAAATAATGGTCATGCACGGATAGGTATCGTGAACGTTGCTCAGAATTTTTCGTTCGGTTGGGGCATCCACACGCGCGGTGAAATCATCCAGGAGCAAGACGCTCGGATTGAGTGCGAGCGCGCGAGCGAGCATGATGCGCTGTTTTTGTCCGCCGGACAGACTCGTGCCGCGTTCCGAGGCAATGGTGTCGAGTTTTTCCGGAAGCGCGTCGATGAAATCACGAAGTTCTGCCGTGGTAATCGCTTTTTCAAGATCCGCATCGCTGACCGTATTGCTGAACGCGATGTTTTCACGCAGGGTCAGGTTGAACATGGCGCTATCTTGAAACACGAAGCCGATTTGTTGGTGGATTGAGACCGGATCGTATTCGGTGAGTGGGAGCTCATTGTAGGTAATGGTGCCAGATGCTGGGGCGAGGAGACCGGTTAAGAGATAGAGGAGCTGTGTCTTGCCAGCAGCCGTCGGACCGATGATTGCGGTTCGCGTTCCGGGCGTTGCCGTGAATGACACGTGCTTGAGGACGGATTTTTCTCCATACACCACGGATACATCGTGGAGTGCGATGCCGCCATGCGGTTCTGCTTTCCGTTTTCCGATGCGCTTTGGCACCGGGGCATTCAGAACGCTTTCAACGCGTGCGTACGACGCGGACGCCTGGGCAATGACATTGCTCATGAATCCAATCACCATGATCGGGAAGATGAGGATAAAGAGGTAGTTATTGAATGCGGTGAAATCTCCAAGCGACATGCGACCGGTAATCACGAAATGCCCACCCAGCGTGAGGATGATGAGCATGGACAGGTTCATGATGAACGAGATGATCGGGATCATGGACGCAAACAGCCGGACGATACTGAGTCCGATATCACGCGCCTGGGCATTCGCGGCAATAAATTTTTCAGATTCCGCCTGTTGAGAATTGAGGAGTCGGATGAGGGCGGCGCCCAAGATGCTTTCGTTGATGACCTTGTTCAGCCAGTCGATGGCTTCCTGTGCCTTGTGGAACAATTTTCGCACTTTGCGCAGGACCACGAAGAATGTCATCGCGATCAGCGGCACCATGGCGAGAATGCACAGCGCCAACTTCCAGTCGATCAGAATGAGCAGGACGCTCGCACCGATGATCAGGAAGATGGAAGAGATGATAGAAACAATGGCTTGTGACACGAACAGTTTGACCGCATCAATGTCGCTCGTCAGATTCGTGAGAAGTTTCCCCGGGGTCGCGCGCTGGATGTAGGCGTATTCCTGCTGGGAAATGCTCGCCGCGAGTTTGGTACGCAAGTCTCGTGCCACGCGTTCAGAGGCGTACGTTTGAACAATGCTCTGAATGTAGGTGAATGCGAAAATGCCAATCGCGACAGACACGAATTCAATCAGCATCGTGTTCAGCACAAACGTCCCGTTCGTGTAGGCATCGATCGCCGAGGAGATGATTTTCGGGACCACGAGGTTGAGTCCATTGGCCGTGATCGTGAGCACGATCAGGAGGGCAATCTGCCCTTTATACGGCTTCAAGAGCCCGAACAGGTTCGGACCTTTTGGACGTGGGGGGCGGGAAGATGGTTTAGACATGGGAAGATGATTTTTTTGCGATGATTTTGCGTTGCAGCGCGCTCCACTGGCGGAGTTCTGCATCGGTGAGCGGAGCGAGGAGTGCGGTAAACGACTTCATCCGTTCCTGATGCGCCCGCGCCATCATCCGTTTGCCGAGCGGGGTGAGGGCGAGCCGGATTTTTCTGCGATCGTTCGGGTCAGACGAGCGAGTGACGAGATGATTGTGTTCCAATCCATTCACGAGCTGAGTCGCGGCGCTTGGCGTCATCTGGAGTCGGGCGGCCAGATCTTTTAAATACTGCGGGCCGGCATGCGTAAGCATGCACACGATGCCCATTTGCGCATGCGTGAGCTTGCGTTTTAAGGGCTTGGTGCCGCCATGCCCCCACGCCACCCGGCGCATGGACGCCATGTCTTCAACGATTTCCGCGATAAGCTGTGTTCGGTCCATAGTGAGAATTTATTAGTTTAGATGCTTAACGAATAACCGTCAAGGGGTGAGAATGAGGGGGTAATCGAGAAGCTTCCTTTTTATTCCACTTTCCTGAGGAGTCCGCGACGAAGGATCCCTTTCTTACTGACGCACCACTTAGGAAAGGGATCCTTCGTCGCGGACTCCTCAGGAAAGTGAAAGAAAGAAGTAAGTCTTTGAGACGTGCGTGGCGTCGCGAGGGACTTTCGCCTCATCGGAATCCATGACAAGATTTAATGCATATGATTTCTGACAAGAGGAATTGCATCATTATCCACGGCTGCCCGTCGGATGCAGTGCGGGCAAAGGATCCAGAAAAGCGGTCATATGATAAACACTGGATTCCATGGACGAAGGATCAACTGATAAAGGCGGGGGTGAGTACGGAGACGCCCTTGATGCCGGAGCCGTGGAATCCGGAGTACGAGCGATTCAAGGTGGCGTTCGAGAAGTACATAATTACCAAGGAGACGATTTTGATCGGTCACAGCTGCGGATGCGCTTTTTTGGTTCGATGGCTGGGGGAGTCTAAACAGGAGATTGCGAAATTGATTCTTGTTGCCCCATGGAAGATTCCAGATGAGAATGAACCGTATCGTGAGGCGTTTTATACCTATCCGATCGATTCAACGATTGCATCGCGGGTCGGGAAGATTGTGATCTTTGTCGCGGACAATGAGGAGGAGGACGGAAAGAAAAGCGTCCAGCTATTCCATGATGCATTGGGCGGGGAAATCATCGAATTGAAGGGAAGGGGTCATTTTACCCAGGGGGATATGGGGACGAATGAATTTCCGGAATTGATCGATGCTATTCTGAAGGATTGAGATCGCATCCTATGTCGTTCCGTATCGCCGTCGTTCAATTTCAGATTACGCATCTTGATCGGGAGGCGAATCTCAAACGAATTGAGATGTTCGTGCAACGGGCATCGGATGCACAGGCGCAGGTCATTGTGTTTCCTGAGGACTGCGTAACGGGATCGATTTTTGGCGATCTCTCGCGGCTTGATACGACGCATGAAACGCGTAATGCATTTCAACGACTCGCATCCGCGTATCACATCGATATCGTGACCGGATCTTGCATGGAAGGAACGCCGGAAGGGAATTTCAATACGAGCTATTACATCAATGCAAACGGTGAGGTGCTGGGCACGTATCGGAAGAATCATCTGTATCCGACAGAATATGCATTTCTCAAACCAGGGACAGAAGCGCCCGTGTTTGAGACGGCATATGGAAGAACAGGGATTGTGATCTGTTGGGACATGCGATTCCCGGAGATTTTTCAGCGTTTGAGCGCTCAGGGGGTGCAGATCATCTATTGTCCGAGCTATTGGTATAAGGAGGTTGCGGGATCAATGGCACATCTCAATCCGAATTCCGAAGAAGAACAAATTGATGCGCTGTGCCTTGCGCGAGCGGTGGAGACGAATAGCATTCTCATTTACGCGAATGCTGCGGGCATCCAGCGGTATGCGGACGGGTCAGTGGATACGCTGATCGGGCACTCGCAAATCGCAATGCCGATTCTTGGGGCAGTGAAGCGACTGACGTCCGCTGAGGAGGGGATGTTTATCCAGGAAGTCGATCTTGGGGTGTTAGATGAGGCGAAAAGGGTTTATCGACTTTCATAGCCACACTCATCGTTACTTTCCCGAGGAGTCTGCGACGAGGGATCCCTTAGAAAGGATTCTCACCAGAGAAGTTGCAACTTCTTTATTCAGATCTCGCTTCCAAGGGATCCCTCGTCGCAGACTCCTCGGGAAAGTGAAAAAAAGAAGCTTTTCTTTAAACTGAGGCTGGGAAGTTCGTGTTATAAAAAGCGATTTGACCCATGCTTGGAAAAATGATGAACTCCCTGCCGG
>JAHFIK010000059.1:1935-7744 GCA_023246415.1 Candidatus Uhrbacteria bacterium | reverse complement strand
TTGACCTCGCGCTCACCGTCGCGGGGACGATGTATCGCGGTGAATTTGAAGCGCGACTGAAGCAGCTCGTTGAAGAAGTGAAAGCCGATCCAGATGTCATCCTGTTTATTGATGAAATTCACAACATCGTTGGCGCCGGATCAACATCCGGTTCCTTGGATGCTGCGAATATCCTCAAGCCCGCGCTCGCCCGCGGAGAAATCCGCTGCCTCGGCGCCACGACCTGGAGCGAATACAAGAAACATATTGAACCGGATGCGGCGCTTGAACGTCGATTCCAAACCGTCACAGTTGAAGAACCGACTCCGGAAGCGGCGCGCATCATGTTGGAAGCGCTTCGTCCGCGGTATGCCGAACATCACGGCGTAACCTACGACGATGCGGCCGTTGATGCGACGGTCTCGCTTGCAGAACGGTACCTCACGGATCGCAAATTTCCTGATAAAGCAATTGATCTCTTGGATGAAGCGGCGGCATCCGTCGTCGCCGCGCGACGCAATCGCGATGTGCTGGAACGGCTTCGCACCCTTGAACTCGCGCATGGAGAAACCGTGGCCGCAAAAGAAGCGGCCGTGAAAGCGGAACAGATGACCGAAGCGGCTTCTTACCGTCTTGAACAGACCAAACTGGAAGAACAGCGTCTCAAACTCGAAGCAGAACTCGCCGCTCGACGCGATGCAAAGCCGCTCACGGTTCGCGCGGAAGATGTTGCGGCTGTTGTGGCGCGCATCGCGAATATCCCCCTCGCCACGGTCCTCGCCACGGAACGCGAACGGATGCGTGATATTTCCCTGAGACTCAAGGAGCGCATTGTTGGACAAGATGCGGCCGTCGACGCAGTGGCAGATGCGATTCGAAAGGCCCGTCTTGGATTGGGAGATATGCGACGTCCGAAAGCGTCATTTCTCTTTGCCGGTCCGTCGGGCATTGGAAAAACAGAACTTGCCCGCGCCTTAGCCCGCGAACTCTTTGGCCGCGAAGATGCGCTCGTCAAAATCGACATGTCGGAATTCGCCGAAGGGTATGGCGCTTCAAAACTCCTCGGCTCTCCAGCAGGGTATGTCGGGTATCGTGATGGGAATGCATTTACAGATGCCATTCGGAAAAAGCCGCACTGCGTCGTCTGCTTCGATGAAGTCGAAAAGGCGCATAGCGACGTCCTGAACCTCCTCCTCCAAATCCTAGATGATGGAAAAGTCACCGATGCCACCGGCCGTCCGATCTCCTTCCGCCATACCTACGTGGTCCTCACGTCCAACGTTGGCGCGGACACGATCGGACGTAAGTCGCTCGGATTCGGTGATGATGAACGGAACTTGGGTGAACTCGTTCGCCTGGAAATCAATGACCGATTCCGCCCAGAGCTCCTCAATCGACTTGATCAGGTCATCGTCTTTAACCCGCTCGGCAAAGCAGAGCTTCGCGAAATCGTAAAACGCGAGCTCAGCGAAGCGCTCACACGCGCGTCGACCGCCCAACGGATCGCCTGTGAAGCGGGTGATGATGTCATCGACTGGCTCCTGACCCGTCCCATGCCGGAAAAAGAAGGAGCACGTGCCGCTCGTCGAATCGTGGAGCGCGAAGTCACAAACCTCATTGCGAAACTTCTGTCAGAAAAACCATCGAAACGAACCATTAAGCTCAAGGCGACAAAGATGGGACTGAAGGCAGTGTAGCTTCAGGCAGCCTAACAATACAACAATAAAACAGTCCTCTCTTCTTTAGGGACTGTTTTATTGTTGTATTGTTATATCGTTCTCTCTTTCGAACATCCACGGCTGCCTGCGTGCTACAATTCCCGCATGACCGCGCTTCCAGCACGGAAGCATGATGCCGATGAAGATCGGGCGTCTTCGCGTTCCCGTCGCGCGCTCCGTGGCGTTGGCGCGCACGCGCGTGCGAACAAGAAAAACGCGTCTCATCTTCACCTCGTCGGATCTGCGCCAGAAGCCTCACATCCGCCAACGGGCGTTGAGGCGCTTGAAGCCTTGAATCGACTCCGCGCGGCAAACGACACCACCGCGCTCGAACGAGATCACGACGCCCCACCCCCTCCATCGCCATCGCCAGCGATGCAGGACAATCGTGCGACCCCGCATTCCCCAATTCCGGCTCCGCGCCTCTCCAACCCGACCGCAACGCGACCTGTAAACACACCGACCCGTCACCGTCTCGGTGCCGTTGGACCACAACGCTCCTCCCCGCTCGGGAATGCGCTTCAGTTGCATCAAGAACTCGCACGGGATCGCATGAACGCAGATGAAGGTGGACCCGGTCAAGCAGCAACACAGGATCTCCCGATTGAATCCGGAGGACGCGTGTTCCTCGAAACCGACGTCCGGCCATACTCACACGATCAAACCGAGCAGGAATTGGAGGCGAATCGTCAGCGGGCGCTGTCCGCGATCGCGGAAACGCTCATTTCATCAGAACGCGAATCGCGACCGTCTGCGACAGAGACCGGACAAGCCGAACCGCAGGAGCGTTCGTCGCAAATCGCTTCTGCTCCGCGCGCTGTCGATCAACAGTTCGCGTATCAGGTCCAACTTCAAACCGCCCAAATTCAAGAATCTCTTCAGCAAGAACAGCGGCAAGAAGCGAACGACGCCGAAACGAAGTCCGCTGCGGAGGCGGCAAAAGCATCTGTCGAAAAGATCAAAGAATTACGCGAAAATATTCGCCTTGGCATGCAGGCCCTCTCCGTCGAAACCGTCGTCACCTTCTTCACACTTCTCCTTGATGCGAACGTCAAAGTCGTCAAACAGTTCATTGCCCCAAAAGCAAACATTCCATTCCTCTATCACAAAACGAGCAAACCAAACATTCCGCTCACCATGGCCGTTGGCTGTTTAGATCTCGCCATCTTCAGCGGCATCATCGCCTCGATGGCGATCGCCCTCGGCGTCCTGATGCTCGTGTTCCTTCCGGCTGTGCTCTTCAATATCTTTACGATCATCTACGGGATCTATGCTGCCCTGTTTTCATGATTGATGAAGACAGGTCATTGAACGAACGCGTGAACGTACCCGCCCACCTGATTTCGCGCTATACTAAAGATATATGTCCGATGGCATGAAGCGCATCTTATTCATTACCGGATTCACGATTCTGATCATTGCCATCGGATTTGGCATTTACGTGATGTTCTTTCGTGCGGCACCGTCGCAACCGGGAACGGGTTCAACGGGATCCCCAACCACGTCATCAACGGCGGGCTCGCTCCCCTCTTCTGGCAGCGGAGGGGTACGAACCGGATCTGGAACGGGCGCAAACGGATCGCTCCCAAATGCCCAAGGGACGGCCGGGAACGGAGGAACGGGCGGGACACAGCCCGGTACGTCACTCCTTGTTGAAAGCGTCACGCAACAAATCTCGCTCACGCCAGATGGAACGGGCGCACGCTTTTATAATGCCGTGGATGGAAAATTCTATCGCGCCATGCCGGATGGACGCGTCATTGCGATGAGCGATGCGGTGTTTCCAAATGTCGACTCTGTTGCGTGGGGAAACACGACCGACCAAGCCATCCTTTCGTTCCCGGATAATTCGAAAATCTATTACGATTTTCAAACAAAAACACAGACCACGCTTCCGAACCACTGGGATAATTTCAACTTCTCCACCGACGACACAAAGATCATCGCGAAAAGCGAAGCCATTTCGCCAGAATCCCGTTTTCTCGTGATCTCGGATCCAAACGGAAAAAATCCGCAGGCCATCCAAGCCCTTGGTGACAACGGCGACAAGGTGCACGCGGATTGGACGGGCAACGGCCAGGTCGTTGCGTATTCCGAAACCGGAGACGCGCTTGGGTATGATCGTCAGCAGATCGTCCTCCTTGGAAAAAATAATGAGAATTTCCGAGGGCTCGTCGTGGAAGGTCGCGGATTCGAACCGCTCTGGTCGCCATCGGGTCAAAAAGTGCTCTACAGCGCCTGGACCGTTGAAAACAACTACAAGCCAGAACTCTGGGTCTCCGGCGGAACACCGGACAACGTGAACCAAGACCGCGCAAAACTCAATCTCCAAACATGGGCGCACAAATGCACGTGGGCGAACGATTCCACAATCTTCTGTGCGGTTCCGGAAAATCTCCCCACGGGCGCTGCGCTTCAGCCAGACCTCTTCACGACGCTTGAAGATCGGATCGTCAGAATCGACCTGAAGACCGGACAAAAAACAGATCTTGGAAAACCAGATGGTAATCCAAGCATCAAAGGACTCGTCGTCACAAAAGATGGAACGCAGTTGATGTACATCGATGCCACGTCCGGAAAACTCTATACGTTTAAGGTTGATTAATTTCTATGGATCGTCAGCGACTCACCATCCTTCTCGTCCTTGCGCTCATCTTCCTTGGGGCGACCACCTTTTATTTTGCTCAAGTCGCACATGATTCAAAAACACGGTTCCGTGCCGGCTACCCAGTTCCGACGAATCTCCTTCCGCAAGATCTGCTGACCACGGACCAAAAAATTCCAACCGGACCCCCCACGCCGCCAGACATCCGCCCAACGGATCCGATCCTCTCCGGAAACGCCTCCAGCAGTGTCACGGTCATCATGTTTGGCGATTTCCAAAGCGAAACATCACGCCAAGAAGCGATTGCCATCGACGACGCCATTAAGCTCGTTGGCGGAACACGTGATATTCGCGTCATCTGGCGCGACTTCCCGCTAACCTCCGAGCATTCGAAGGCCGTCATGCTTGCGACCGCCGCACGGTGTGCGGGCGCAGAAAATAAATTCAAATCCATGCACGACCTGATTGTTTCTGAGGGTAAAGATTTTGATGAAGCGGAAATTCTTCGGTTTGCACGCAAGATCGGGCTCAACGAGCAAAATTTCGCCATCTGCATGCGAGATCCGGCGCAAACATTCCATATCTCCAAAGATGCGGAAGACGCTATCATGCACGGCATCAAAGGGGTTCCAACCTTGTTTATCGATGGGTTTCCATTTGTCGGATTCGTGGACGCGCAATCGCTCGCGACCATTTTTCGGCGCGACCTGACGATCTCGACAACGCCGTAGCGTTTTATGCATCAACAACGTTCAACATTCAAGATTCAAACTAGGATTCACGGAATTTGGAATTTGGAATTTGGAATTGCTGCACTCAGCGTCATCGCGTCGCTCGCGCTTGCGTTCCCCGTGTCCGCGGCGACGAATGTCTGTTGCTCATGCAAGGCTCCGGGTGACTCAAAAATCTCCTGCTTGACGCACGATGCCACGAAGCTCCTCAAGGCGGACGACTGCACCACGCTCCCAACGGCCGCGCGGTTACCGGACGGTTGGACCTGCCAAATGGAAATCACACCGGATGTCGATAAAACTCCAGGAAATTGCAAAGCCGTCAAAGACGGTGGGATCTGTCAGGATGGGCCAACGGTTGCCACAACGCTCGCAGGCGCACCTACCGCACCAAAAGGCGGCGTCAACGCCAAACCGGTTCCTGCCATTCCCTTTACACTGAATGTTCCGATCCCGGGCTTTACGGCACCGGCGGATATGGGTGGGGCGTTCAATGCGTATATCTACGCGTTCTACCGATACGCCATCTCCATTGCCGCGGTTGCCGCGACCATCATGTTTATCTATGGCGCATTCCGGTACATGATTGGATCAACCCCGATGGGCGGAATCGAACGCGGAAAAGAAGCGATGATCGATGCGGTCATCGGACTCTTCTTGATCCTCTCCGCAACCATGATCCTCCGAACCGTGAATCCAGCGCTCACCACGCTGAAACCACTTGTTCCGGAAGACATTCGAACCGTCCTCTACTCCAACCCGTATGCGGGAACATC
>JAHFIK010000059.1:0-1835 GCA_023246415.1 Candidatus Uhrbacteria bacterium | reverse complement strand
CGAGACACGTACAAAAATTGTGGTGATCTGTGCTTTCCATTAAAATCACATACGACGGTGCGCACCATTCCAAATACAACAGGAGACGTTTGGATTCCAACCATTCAGTGCAGTCGCAAATTCGCCAATTCGACCGAATTCCTCAATTACCACGCAAAACTGGTTGACAACTGCTTGCCGTATAACGACAGCGTCTACAGTTTCGCCTACTGTATCGGTGCAAGCATGTACGCCTCCGCAAGCAACAAAGCAAAAGCCCTCGCAGATATCATCGAGCGCAACTGTCTCTGCGATCCGGAAAAAGATTCCCGAAAATGTGTCAGAGATACGAAGCTGGAAGACGATATCAACAACGCCGTCGTCAAAAAGACCAACCTCTTCCGACTCTATAGCGCAGGCAAGCTCGACTCCGCTGCTCAAGACAAAATCGTCAAAGAACTCTTCGAGAAAACCGGCGGTCGACTTGTCCCACTCCCGATGGAAGACCAGAATGGCGAACCGATAGATCCGGATACGGCACAGTAGCAATGAAGCCATGTAGCCATGAAGCAATCTAGTCAGTGAACTAGATTGCTTCATGGCTACATGGCTTCATTGCTCATTCCTGACAGCACTTCCCTCTCTCGACCCTCTTCGGTACGCTTCCTGCATGTCCAAACCCCCAAAAACCATCTACACCTGTTCCAACTGCGGAGCGCAGTTTTCCCGATGGCTCGGGCGGTGTACGGAATGTAGTGCCTGGAGCACGGTCAGCGAAGAAACGTCCGCGTCAGAGGAGGTGGCGCGCGTTCAGAAAGGGAATGATGCGAAACCCGGCAAAATCTCGCCATTCACCCAGCTCGCAAGCGATCCCTCTGCTCCGCGGCGATCCTCCGGTCTCCCAGACCTGGATCGCGTCCTTGCTGGCGGATTCGTCCCCGGGAGCGTCACGCTTCTTGGTGGCGAACCGGGCGTTGGAAAATCGACCCTCTTGGCGCAAGCCGCGATTGCCCTCGCAAAGAACGGGACATCCATTCTCTATGTGACGGGCGAGGAATCCCCGTCTCAAGTCGCGCTTCGTTTGAAACGGATGAGCACAGACATCCCTGCGACGCTTTCGTTTCTTGATGCGACCGATGCAAACGTGGTTGCGGCAACGATTCGTGATGCAAAACCCAACCTCACCATCGTTGACTCGATTCAGGCGATGCAGACCACGGAACTCCCCGGAGGGGCTGGGAGTATTTCACAAACAAAAGCGTGCGCCGGAATCATCACGGAAGCCGCAAAGCAATCAAACGCGCCGGTCATCTTGATCGGTCAGGTGAATAAAGATGGCGACATTGCCGGTCCGCGACTGTTAGAACATCTCGTTGATACGGTCCTCATGCTTGAGGGGGATGCCGATCGTCGATTTCGATTGCTTCGAGCGATGAAGCATCGCTTCGGTCCAACGGATGAAGTCGCGGTGTACACGATGGCCGAAGGCGGACTCATTTCTGTGGATGATCCTTCTGCGGAGCTTTTGAGAGATCGTGCGGCGAGCGTCCCGGGTTCCGTTGTCTCTTGTTTGCTTGAGGGACGAAGGCCGCTCCTCATCGAACTGCAAGCGCTTGTCTCCCCTGCGGGATATGGGACCCCTGTTCGACATGCCACGGGGATTGATAGCGGAAGATTGGGATTGTTACTAGCCGTCCTCGCACGACGCGCCGGTGTTCGGATTCTGGAGAAAGACGTCTACGCAAATGCGGTTGGCGGCATCAAAGCACGAGAGCCTGCGGCAGATCTCGCAATCTGCCTCGCCGTGGCCTCCGCGGCCGCAGACATCGCGATCAATCAAAAAACCGTTGCCATCG
>JAHFIK010000058.1 GCA_023246415.1 Candidatus Uhrbacteria bacterium | reverse complement strand
GTTTTGTCATTCTGATGACGCAGCCGGTATACTCTTCGCATGAAAAAATCATGGCTTCAGTATGATGACGCGAATATGCGTCGGGATCAGGTGGGAAAAACGGGTGTCTCTACAGCTGAATGGACGCGGATCGTGCCTCAACTTAGGGCTGCGAAACAGGCCATTCTTCAGCTCGACAGAACAAAGACGCAAGGCTTCTTGTCATTACCGAAAGATGCGGAGACCGTAAAGAACTGTGAAGCGCGCGCGGCTCAGACGCGGAAGCGCTTCAGTGATTTGATCGTTCTTGGAATCGGTGGGTCAGATCTTGGTGCACGAGCCATTCATCACGCATTGTCACATGTGCGGAAGGGGATGTGTGTTCATTTTGCGGGTTCGAGTACCGATCCGGGGCAACTTCTGCGGATTCTGAACGAGGTGAACTTGAAAAAGACCTGCGTCAATGTGGTTAGTAAGTCCGGAGGGACGTTGGAGCCGATGTCCGCCTTTCTCATCCTGCGGGATCGCTTGAAGACACAGATTGGAAAACGGTTCGCGGAGCATGTGATTGCGACAACGGATCCACTTGATGGCGTGTTGCGCCAGATTGCGATCCAAGAAGGATACGCAACGCTTCCGATTCCAAAAAATGTCGGCGGTCGATTTTCTGTGTTATCCGCATGCGGTCTGTTCCCGGCGGCGGCGATGGGGGTTGATATTGCTTCGCTTCTTCGGGGCGGTCGTGAGATCGCGGATGCCTTCCGAGGAGAGTCTTCCTCGGTAAATGCTCCGAGTCGATATGCCGGGCTGCACGTCATTGCATCGCGAAAACGAGGTCAGCGGATTCAGGTGGTCATGCCGTACAGTGCGTCCCTGGGAGAGTTTGCGAAATGGGTTCGTCAACTCGTCGCGGAAAGTTTGGGAAAAAAACAGACGCGTTCAGGCCGATCCGTCTTTGAGGGCGTCACGCCGATCGCTGCGGTTGGACCGGAAGATCAGCATTCTCAGCTACAGCTGTATGCAGAAGGCCCATTTGATAAAACGGTGACGGCGATCGGGGTCGCATCCACAGGGCGTGACATGATGGTTCCGCGAGCAGCCGGGCTTCCAGATGCGGTGAATCGATTCAGCGGCCACTCGCTCTCGTCACTGTTGACGATTGAGCGAGAGGCGACGATGGAGTCGCTTCGCCGTGTTCATCGACCGAACGGGACGATTCAGATTCAAAGCTTGGATGAACGATCGCTTGGGGGATTGTTCCAGTTCTATGAGATCGCGGTTGCCATGATGGGGGAACTGTTGGATGTGAATGCGTATGATCAGCCGGGTGTGGAATTATCAAAACGAATCATGAAAGAGGCGATGATGGGATAAAAACGATTGATCCGTTGATTGTTTACGGATATTCCTCTAAACTCTGCAGTGTTCAGGTGGGATCATTGATTTATAACACGAACGTCAATTTACGTATGAAGGTTCCTGGCTTTTTGAAGAAGAAACGGACATATGTTTTTTTGATTATTATCGGATTGGTTGGATACGGAATTTGGTCGCACTATGCGAATAAAAATAAGGCGACCTATGAAACGTTTACCGTCGCGCGGACGTCATTAGAACAAACGGTTGATGTGACAGGTGAAATTAAGCCCGTCGCACGCATCAACCTTTCGTTTCAGGCCCCGGGACAAGTTGGCGATATCGCGGTGAAAGTGGGTCAGAAAGTGAAGAAGGGGGATGTCTTGGCGTCGCTTGATGCCAAGAATATTCAGTTCGCCTATCAGTCGGCACAGGCCGCGTATGCAGCGGCACAGGCGCAATTGAATTTAGCGCTCGCCGGAGCAAAGGATCAGAATATTCAAATTTCCGAGGCAACGGTTGCTCAGGCGCAGGCCAACCTCGATAAGGCGAATAATGATCTTCAAAACGCGAAAGTCACAACGGCAAATGATATTGCGAATGCGGATCTTGCCGTCAAAACAGCAACCGACACGTTAGAGAATCAGACAAAGATTTTGGATCAAGCCATTACGAATGCGTACGAAAATGCACACGTTGCCTATTTGAATGCGATCGGACCGATGCAGAGTGCGCTGAGAGATGGGGATATGGTTGTCGGCGTTGATGACAAGGTGACAAACGTGTTCTATCAGTTTCAGCTTGGCGTGACGGCCGCCGGGTCCATGGATCAGGCAAAAGTGACCTATCAGCTCGCGAAGACGGCAAAAGCGAATGCGGATGCCGCCGTGAATTCACTCAGCGTTAGCTCGACGCATGCGGAGATTGAGGCGGCGGGGGCCGTGGTTTCGAATGCGGTGACGCTCGTTCAGCAGTTCATGAATCAGGTGAATGCTGTGCTAACCGGGACGATTTCCGGATCAACGCTCTCATCAACATCGCTCGCGTCGTTGAAAGCAACGATTGATGCGGATCGAGCCGCAGTTTCTGGCCAGCTGACGGCTGTGCTCGCTGCAAAACAAGCTGGGACGAATGCTCAGCTCACGCATGATCAATCCATCGCGAGTCTGACGGATGCGCTTCAGACGGCAACACTGAATGCGAAGAACGCGAAGACGGCAGCAGAAACGACACTGTCGACCGCTGGCGTCATGGTAAAGATTCAGGATGCGAATCTGAAGTCTGCACAAGCGCAATTGAGTTTGACGACGGCGCCGCCGCGATCAGTGGATCTTGACCCGATGCGTGCTGCGGTGGCGGAAGCACAGGCCGCGTTGAGCAAAGCGTCCTCGGATTTGGCGGATACGCAAATCATTGCGCCCGTCGATGGGACTGTCTCCGTCATTAACCCTCAAGTCGACGAGCGGGTCGGGGCGAATCAGACGGTGGTCACCATGCTTTCCGGCGATACCTACGATATCGAAGTCCTGATCCCAGAAGCGAACGTTGCTTCGATCAAGACAGGGCTAACCGCAACGACGACGCTTGATGCGTACGGTGATTCGGTCCCATTTGCTGGTACAGTAGAGTCCGTTGAGCCGGATCAGACGCTTGTGCAAGATGCGGTCTACTACAAGGCACGCGTGAGTGTGGTGACTGGCGATCGCGAGATTAAACCGGGAGAAACGGCGAATACAACGATCCTTGTTTCCTCATCGCAATCAGATGCGCTGGTGATTCCGGCTCGAGCTGTTTCAACAAAGAGTAATGGCGATAAGGTTGTGAAGATTCTTAATGCCGATCACACGACGCGTGAAGTGAATGTCGAGCTCGGCATGAAGGGGGATGAGGGCCGCGTGGTTGTTTCGAAGGGGCTCTCAGAGGGCGATGTGATCGTCGTTTCACAACAGTAACGGATGCGCGGAACGGGGCGATGCATTGAAACGGATCGCCACCGAACGACTACGAACATCATGTCGAACATCATTGAGCTCGTAAATATTACGAAAGACTACGTCAACGATGACGTCGTGACGCCAGTGCTTCATGGCGTGAATTTGAGTATCCCACAGGGTCAGTTTATTTCCATCATGGGTCCGTCCGGATCGGGAAAGTCGACGGTCATGAACATTCTTGGATTCCTCGATGTGATTACAACGGGGATGTATCGGTTTAATGGTCGGGATGTCTCAAAATTAAATGACGATCAACTCGCTGATATGCGGGGAGCGAATATCGGATTCGTGTTTCAGACGTTTAATCTGCTTCCGCGAACGACGGTGTATGAGAATGTCATGCTTCCGTTGATCTATTCAAACGTCCCTCCTTCGAAACGACATCAGATTGTTTCTGAAAAAATTGAACTCGTTGGCCTTGGACATCGCATTAATAACTTTTCAAATCAACTGTCCGGAGGGGAGCGCCAACGGGTTGCGATTGCGCGGGCATTGATTCGAAACCCGGACGTGATCCTTGCGGATGAACCAACGGGAAATTTGGATTCAAAATCAGGCGAAGTCGTGATGGATATGCTTTTGGATCTCAATAAAGAACAAGGGAAAACGGTCATTCTCGTCACGCACGAAACATACACGGCAGAGTACGGTCAACGAATTGTCCGTATCAAGGATGGAACGATTGTTAGCGATGAGATGAATGGACATCGTCGAACGCGTGACGATCATCAGCCGCTCAAGTAGTTCGGAGACCATCGGTCGTGTCTTGATGCGATGGGTGCCTGTTGAAGATGTGAAACGAACATGAAGACATCGGATCTCATTGAACTCTCCATTCAAAGCCTCAAACGAGGCGGAGTTCGAAGTGTGCTGTCTGTTCTCGGGATTGTGATTGGGATCGCGTCTGTCATTCTCATTTTGTCGATTACCGAGGCTGGAAAATCATTCATCATCTCCCAAGTTCAATCTGCGGGATCGGATCTGCTTTTTTTGGAGAATGGGTCACCGTCTGAAGTGCAAAAAACGCCAGATGCATTTACGAAACAAGTCCTAACAGATCAGGACTACCGGTCGCTGAAAAAACAGACATGGATCACCTCTATCGCACCAGTGAACGTCGATATGGATTCCGTGACCGCGCAGGGTCAGGTTGTGAATGGGACGGTTGTCGGAACAAATGAAGGGATTACAAAAGCGTTTAATATCAATATTGCGCAAGGGGTCTTTTTTTCTGAAGATGATGCCGTATCACATCGTCGCACGGTCGTCCTTGGCGGATCTGTTGCGAAAAAATTATTTGGATCAGATTCGGCGGTCGGCCATATGGTCGATATTGGTGGACAGAAATTTCGCGTGACGGCAACGATGCAGATCGCAGGAACGCGATTCTTACAGAATGTCGATGATTTTGTGTACATTCCATATACCACCGAGATGGATGTCTATGCGAAAACGAGGTACATGGAATTCATTATTCAGCCGAATATTGCACGGAATGAAGCGATTGATCGCGCGAAAGCGATTGTGCGGGATAATCATAAAATCTCCGACCCAAAGGATGATGATTTTCGGATCATGACACAGGAAGATGCGGTCAAAATTGTTGATCAAGTCACGGGATCGCTCAGTATTTTTTTGGCGGCGGTTGCCGGGATCTCGCTGGTTGTTGGAGGGATCGGAATTATGAACATCATGTTCGTGACGGTGACCGAACGAACAAAGGAGATTGGGATTCGAAAATCACTTGGTGCACGGACGGGATCGATTATGCGGCAATTTCTCATCGAATCGGTCTTCCTGACGACGATCGGTGGAGTGATCGGGACGTCGCTTGGCGTTCTCCTGACGTGGATTGCGATTCAGATTATTCTGCAATACCAAACGGGCTGGGTTTTTACGCTGTCGACGACGGGAATTGCGCTTGGGGTTGGATTCTCAACTGCCGTGGGAATTATCTTTGGATACGCGCCGGCAAAGCGAGCTGCCTCCGTGAGTCCGATTGAGGCGCTTCGATATGAATAACGGGACGATGACATGAAGACGCTCGACTATACGCTCATGGCGCTCAATAGCTTTCGACGAACAAAGAGTCGGGCGATTTTGACGATGCTTGGCATGATTATCGGAGTCGCATCGGTGATCATGATGCTTTCGATTGGTCAGGCGACCGAGCGGTACGTCCTCTCGCAGGTCGCCTCTTTCGGATCCGATCTTGTGACGGTGTCAAATGGACGCGGAGACGATGCGACGGCGGGCGGGCCGAATCCATTACTGAAGCAGACGTTGCGGTATGATGACTGGAAACGATTGCGCGGTCAGTCATGGGTCCGGCAGGTCGCCGCTATGTATATCTCTAATCCAACCGCGTCTGCAAATGGCGTGAGCCACTTTGTTCAAACGGTTGGGACTTCAGGGGATTTGGCTGCGATCTATGATTCAACGGTAGCGACTGGCCGATTTTTAGATGATAGCGACGTGACCGCGTATTCACGTGTCGTGGCCTTGGGGTCAAAGGTGGCCAAAGATTTTTTTGGAGAATCGGATCCGATCGGTCAAACGATGGACATCGGTAAGAAAAATTATCGTGTGGTTGGCGTCATGCAGCACGGTGGAACGAAGTTTTTTTCTGATGTGGATACGCAGATGTATGTCCCGTTTACAACGCTGATGCGTGATGATGGAAAGCAGCGTTTTACCGCGCTCCTGATTAAGACGTCTGTCCCGAGCCTGAGTCAGGCGGTTGAAGATGTTCGGATCTCGATTCGCGAGTCGCATAATATCGATAACCCAACCGGAGACCTTTCAAAAGATGATGTGAAGGTCACAACGCAGGCGGATGCGATGAAACGAGCGGGTGTGATTGGGACGATTCTTGAGGTGCTGCTTGGGGCTATTGCTGGTATTTCGCTCGTCGTCGGCGGCATTGGCATCATGAATATCATGTACGTGTCGGTGAAGGAACGGACGCGGGAAATTGGACTCCGGAAGGCGATTGGAGCGCGCGGACGGGATGTCCTCCTACAGTTTTTGATTGAAGCGATCATTCTCAGTATCGTTGGTGGGGCGATTGGGATCATTATTGGGACCTTCTTCTCTTGGGTCGGGATTTTATTGCTCGCGCAGTATCAGGGCGGATGGTCATTTGTGACGCCGTGGAATGCGATTGCGCTCGGCTTTGTCGTGTCATCAGGAATCGGAATTCTGTTCGGATTTCTTCCGGCGCGTCGTGCATCCGGGCTGCAGGCGGTTGAGGCGCTTCGATATGAGTAGGGGACAGACGGTGTCAATTATGCTACTCTAATCGCATATGAAAAAAGTGAAAAAGTCACATTCTGGAGGCGCATTAATCGCAGGAGCGATTTTTGGCCTGGCTGCGGGTATTTTTATGAGCTCGCATGAAGGAAAGCGTATGGCCGGACGTCTTCAACAGCGTGCCAAAGAAATCGAATCTCGACTTCGAAAGGAATTTGATAAGCGAAAGACGAACACGCAGGGCGCCTATACGGAATCGATCGACTCTGTTCTTGCGTACTACCTGAAATCGAAAGAGATTGCGAAATCAGAAATTCCTCAGCTTCGCAGCTATCTCATGGGAAAGTGGGCGCATGTTAAAGATGAAATGGCCTCTGTTGACACGCCATTGAAAAAGAAGATCAAGCGGTCTAAAACATAGGTCTATGCACAGGCGAATTGGTCTCCTGTTCGCCCTCACCCTCCTCCTGAGTATTGGCGGGGGGTGTTCAAAGAATACGGAAAAACCAGTCTCGTATATCCCTGCGGCACCATCTGCGCCGTCTGTCGTGACACCGAACACGCAGGGTGCAAATGCGGCGTCTGGCGGGTATGAATCAACTGTGACCCCGGCGCTTGAGACATCGCGTCTTGTTGCGGCGTTCCCGGATGTTTCGGCGATGACTGGTTTTGAGGCTGATGAGCCGAGGGAAACAAAGAATCCAGTCCCGTTGTACGATGGGACCCGTGACGAATATACGTCGATTGACCGAACATATATCAGATCAAAAGGAACGGATCAGGAAATTCGATTGCATCTCACACTGTCAGATACGCGGTCCATTCCGGTCGTGACCGCATTTGAAAAGAATTTCACTGAATTCACCAATACCGACGGGTATCGGAAGCGAGTGACGGTGAACGGGACGGATGCTTGGGTGCTGTACACATATGATCCCGCTCGGAGTAAGGCGGGCTTCGGGGGATTAACGATGTTGTACCGTGGGCGATTTTTAATTCAGATCGACGGGACGCTTGGGACAACGGAGGAAGATCTCGTTCGGGTCGCATCCCAATTTGATTTCACGAAACTCCAATAATGACATGAGTGACACCGCCATCCTTCGGACCGCAGAACGAGAGCTTCTGCCAGAGGGGTATGAGCGAGATGTTGTGTTTCGATTTACCGTCGATGGCTATGAAGCGTGTGCAGAGGTAGACGGGTTTGATCCGGTGACCAAAGAAGCGATCGAGATTTGCCTCAGTGAGACGGCGGAAGTCTCTCCGAAGCCTGGACAGAAACGAAAATTGGCGAGTGATGTCCTAAAAC
>JAHFIK010000016.1 GCA_023246415.1 Candidatus Uhrbacteria bacterium | reverse complement strand
GAGTATTTGAAGAAGGTGCTGAAGCGGTAGGCTGGGCGATATCTAAATTAATTGCGAGATTCTTCTGTTTTATGTATCGACAATGCCTATCTCACATGTTAATTTTACAAAGCGCCTTAACAATATCAAGATGTTTGTGTTTTTAAGTCGCAAAAGCAATACCAAGGATCAAGAATTATGGATCGAATGACCAAACGATTTTTCAATCTCCTAACCTTCGTTGCAATAGTTGCGATGTTTGGTGCGGGTTGCGCTGGAAGGGTTGAAGAGACGCCAGCGCAGAAAGCACCTGCCGGAGTAATTACATTTACAGAAAAGGATATCCAAAAAGGTATTTTGCGTGGCACGTATGTACACGAAGGGCATACGATAAAATTTGAAGCGATTCGCGGAGAAAAGAATCCGCCTCTTTCAAAATACATTGATCCTGAGGCCCCCACATACTCTATTGATGCACGATTCTGCGATGAATCCGGCCATTGCTTCGCGAATGCGGCAGGAGGGCATGCGTTGGCGAATTCAGACTGGATTAAAGAGATTGATAGCGAGCCGACTCAGTCGGAGGCTATCGATAATAACAAGGCACTCTGGGCATTCCACGGAGATCTCAAGTTGTTCGACAAATCAGGTCTGTTGAAAGATTTTCCTGACGAACTCGAAACGCTGGACGGCTTAAGTAACATGCCTTATCCATATCCACTCAAACAGAGTCGATCTGAAGGA
This sequence comes from Candidatus Uhrbacteria bacterium, assembly GCA_023246415.1. GTDB lineage: Bacteria > Patescibacteriota > Patescibacteriia > 2-12-FULL-60-25 > 2-12-FULL-60-25 > 2-12-FULL-60-25. Next base: position 22,726 of record JAHFIK010000016.1, on the reverse strand, counting down.
ACGCCCCAAAAGGGCGTTCTTGCGATGACGGCAACAGTGGCGTCGTATACGCATCTCCTAGAGATATGGTGGAAACCGGCTGTTGGTATCGCAGAACACTCTGCGACAAGATCGTTGGCGCTAGATTCATCTTCGGTTGTCCGAAATGTTATCGTGACGTCGAATCACGGTGCGGCGGCCGCGGCGAGCGGTATGGCTTTGAGCTGTAACAGGCCATTTTACGGCCGACCATATGACCTGCCGGTAAAGAATAAGTGCGATACGCCAATTTCTCCCGCAGCTGCTTCAATGCATACTAGTCTCGTTGGTTGTTGTTCGACCGCGTATAGCCTTCTAGCGGGTGGGCATGTCTGTAATGACGACTCTCGTATTCAACGCGATATTATGATCGCGAATGGTCCAGTGACCGCTTCGTATTGTTCAGATTGGATGCTTCAAGGGTGGACTCCCGGCTGTTCGTAATAAGGATCCTCTCATCTGTTCTTTCTTTCAAAACGCTCGCCCTTGATTCGTTTGGGCGAGCGTTGTGATTATATGGCGTGGCGATGCTTGTTTTTTAAGTCTATACTCATATGTGATATGTCCAGCTATATCCACATCTCCGGCGTTGCAAAGAATGCATCCCTAGAATCCCTGTCGTCCACCATCAAACAGGTCTTTCTCGATTCTACGGACAACCTCTCCTGGCTCAAGCCTGGGGAAATCGTTCTTCTGAAGCCGGCGGTGAATTCTCCAGATTCGTATCCGTCGACGACGCATCCGTTGGCGGTTTCGGTGGTTGCGAAGGTGTTGAAGGAGCGCGGGGCGCGGGTGATTGTGGGGGATCAGTCGGGGATTGAGCATGTGGTGCATGGGCCACAGGGCGTTGTAAAAGGATCGACGAAGTACTGCTTTGAGCGCGTGGGGATTAAGACGGATGACGCTGAATTGGTGGGATTCGAAGAAGGTGGATGGAATGAGGGGTTTGATCACTTTGAATCACCGGAGGCAAAGGCGTGGTCGAATGGGTTTTATGTGACGAATTGGATTCGAAAAGCAGACCATATCATCAGCCTGCCGCGCCTCAGCACGCATGCACAGGCGGGGGTGACGCTTGGGTTTAAGAATATGGTGGGCGTTTTGCGGGAAGATAGTCGCATGACGTTCCATGCGAACGGGCCATTTAATGCGTTTATTACGAACGCGGCAAAAGGCGCGAAGATCGACGTGGTGCGCGATGGACGAACGGATTTTTTTGAAAAGATTGTGGAGATTAGTTTGGCGTTGCGTGAAAAATTGCGGTTGACGCTGTTCGTGGGCACGCAGGCGCAGACAACGTTTGGACCGGATCGACACGTCGCGCCCATGGCAGATTCATACGTCGCGACGCCAGAGATGGGATTTGTGTTCGCCAGTGCAGATCAAGTAGCGGCAGAGATGGTGGCAATCGCCTTTTTGACGCACCTCTACGTGAAGGGGACGCCGTCATCTCAAAAGATTGCACAGAAGATATTGATGATGGTTAATGGGCGAGCAAAGGAATTAGGAACGTATACCGTCGCTGAGAATCCGTTCATTACGCATGCGGTGAAACTGGGGTTGGGGAGTACGAAATTTGAAGCGAAGTATACGAACGTCCCGGAAGGTTTTCAGCGGGCGCTGAATGGGATGATTGTGTAGACGTTTGCATCATCGCCAGACCTTTTTTAGCCCACTTTCCCGAGGAGTCACCGACGAGGGATCCCTTTGAAAGGATGCTGAAAGAGAAGTTGCGCCTCCATCATCCAAATCCTGCTTCCAAGGGGTCCCTCGTCGGTGACTCCTCGGGAAAGTGACTCATAGAGGTCTCTCAATATTGATGACATAGGTAGGGGTGTCATGAGCCTCAAGATTCCCAAAAACTGCTTCACCCCGGATTCAAGAACGAATCCGGGGTGAGTGTTTGGGAAGGAGCCAGGACGCTTATGCGTCAGAATCCACTTGGGAGAATGCCTCAGGGGGATCATTCCAGTTTTTAGAACGATTTTCATACTCAGTGTCATCCAACGCGACGCGTATTTGAATGGCGCTCAGATGGCGCTTGGCTGTGCGAGCCTCTTTGATGAACGTTGCCCATTTGGCCTGATCGTCGTCCGGTTGTGGCTGACGACTCTCTTTGCAGAACTCGATGAGCCATCTGTAGTCATTGAGCGTTTCAGTATCGACGTGGCGCAAAAGTCCAGAATTATCCATTCGCTTGAGCGCGTTGTCGACGTCATGGCGAATCGCCATGCTTGTCAACCGACGCGCTTCATCTGTCATCGCAATGGATGCGGAGTTCTCGTCGAGATTCCTGATGAACTGGACGAGATGCTCCATACGAGCCAGGTACGTCACGACCCGATTGAATCTGTGATGGGTCGCGGCGGAATGGCATTCTGTTTTCAGAGATTGGAGCTCGATGAAGCCGCATTCTCCGAGCTGTAATTGAAGCGGTTGCCAGACGTGCTCTGGATGCGTCTTCCTCATGGCATCGAATCGTCTGACGAGTGCCGAAAGGAGCCCGAACGCCTCCTCACAAAGTTCGTCGGCACGGGTTGGAGACGCGACCGCGTTGGTTAGGTCATCGAATCGATTCTTGAGGCGGGTGAACGCTGTGTTGATTTTAATGACCACGTAGAGCATGACGGAAACCGTCAGAAAACTGAGGGCGAGGGGGGTGATGTTGCTGTGCACGTGTATTCTCCCGATCTGATATTTTGAAAGAAAAACTGGGGCAGCCGATAGGCGAGTTCACTCTATTTTTGCAGGTTTGTCAAGTGGGGTGGATAGGCGGTTCGCCTATCGGGCTCGTACATTGTGAAAGCCTTCTTTAGTCACTTTCCCGAGGAGTCCGCGACGAGGGATCCCTTTGAAGCAGGGTTTGGATCTAGAAGTTGCAACTTCTCTGGTAAGAGTCTTTTCTAAGGGATCCCTCGTCGCGGACTCCTCGGGAAAGTGCAAAAAATGCCGTTGAGAGTAGCGCGGCTTATTCTATTACGTCGCGATCTCCTCACTCTCAACTTCCTTCAATTCAAGAATCCGGTCCACATTAAATCGTCGTTCTCCTTTTCTTAAAAAGCAGTACGCGCGCAGTGCCAGAAAATGATGCCCTTCGAATTCATCTTCACTGACCGACCGTGGTTTGATTCTCCGGGTGGTCCGTTCATCGTTGACACTGAGGTACGTCATCTCCAGCGTGCGTCGTTCGAATGCGGCGTTCTTGAGGAGGGCGACTTTTTCATCCGTCGACATCTCGCGTCCTGAAAGCGCGTATTGAAGTTTCGTGAGGAATCGCATCACCGCGTAATCTAATCGGATTTGCGAGGTGGTGAGCGGCTTCACAAGCGTTAGTCCCTCCAATGTGCGACAGCGACTTAATGCGACGTACGTTTGTCCGGCCGCGAATGCGCCGTTCCCAAGATCAAGCGTGACGCGATCAAAAGATTTTCCTTGGCTCTTGTGGATCGTGACGGCCCACGCGAGTCGCAAGGGGATTTGTGTAAAGCTCCCAAGCTTTTCTTGATCAAGCTGTTTTTCTTTCTTGTTGTAGGTACTGCGATAGAGCGTCCACGTGCGCGGTTCAATGGAAATCTCCGGACCGCTGTCGAGTTGGATGTCGACGCACTGATTTCCTTGCTCGTCTGTAAAAAATCCCGTCACCATCGCCAGTGATCCGTTTACATATCGTCCACGCTGGTCGTTCGCAATGCACATGACGCGTGCGCCTTTCTTGAGGTGCAAACGTTCATCCGTAGGCATGTCCTTCTTTGGGAATTCTCCGCGAGCCTCTGACGTAAAAATGACTGCTTCCCCTGGGAGCGCATCAAGTCGCTCTTCATTTGTCGCGTTCGCGGCATCATTCGTTGGCGTCAAAATGATCGCGTCCGGGTGCGGCATCTTGGCGCGTGAGTAGAGCGGCTTCAGATCCGTACTCGTCACCGTGCGATTCCGAACCGCGTTCAGGAGCGACACGAATGTGGGATCTTTTTGGCGATACACGGTCTCTAATTCCAAAAATGAAACATCGCCTTCGGCGAGGAGCGTTCGAAAGGCACGCGAGGCAAAGAAGTACGGAGAGTCATATGCCAGCTTAAACGCGTCTCGCTCTGCGGAATTCACAACTGGTGGAAGCTGGTACAGATCACCGATCGCGATGATCCGAATCCCGCCAAACGGGCGCTTTGATTTTCGACAGGCGCGCAGGAATGCGTCGATGCAATCCATCAGGTCGGCACGGACCATGGAGATTTCGTCGATGATGATCGCATCGAGTTTCTTATAGAGCTTGTCGCCGCGTTTGGTGATCCCGATATGCTCGGCGTCTTTCACCGTGATCCCCGGAGCAAATCGAAAGAAGGAATGAATCGTTTCACCTTCAACGTTTAATGCCGCGACACCGGTTGGCGCGAGGACGGGGATCATGAGATGCGTCTCATTCAAAAAGCACTGAAGGAGGGTGCTTTTTCCCGTCCCGGCGCGGCCGGTGATAAACGTAAACGCCTTGCCCTCGGTCATCAGACGAAGGCCTTCGAGAAAATGTTCGTTCCGTTCGATCTCACTGGAAAGCATGAAGCGCTAGCGTAGCGGAAGATTGGGAGGAGGGGAATGTGGGGGGCGGCGGAAGGAATTTGGAATTTAGAATTTGGAATTTGGATCCGGATCCAAATTCCAAATTCTAAATTCCAAATTCCTTCCCCCCAAAAACACTGCGCCCCGGATTCTGATGGATCCGGGGCGGGGCAGGGAAGGGACAATGGCGACCGGAGATCATCCGTTACGACACGACAAGCGAGTCGCCAATGTCTTTGAACTCGGTAATCGCTTCGGTGACCGCGACGCGTGTTTTGATGCTTTCGAGGAGGCGATCGGCTTCTCTCACGTTTCTGATAAACGTTTGCCAGGCCTCATCGCTTGCATCTGCGGGGGGCTCGATGATGTCTTTGATTGCTTCGAAGAAACCGGTATAGGCATCACGCGTTTCTTTGTCCGCATTCGTCATTCCATCGGTGTTCGCAATAAGGAGGATGTCTGATCGAATGCTCGCAAGCGTCGCGATGCTCGTTGCGCGCTTTTGTTCAGACGTGGTCGCAACGGCTTGAACGATTTCAGAGAGTCCATGGATTGACTGTCGATGAAAGAGGAGGAGGGTTAGACACTCGTTGACCATGGAATGATCACCGGCGTCGTGGGCTGACCGCAGTTCACTGCCAAGACGTCGGATTTCATTGAAATGGCAATCGCCAATCATGAGCTCAAGCGGTCTCCATACCTCGATGGAGCTCGTGCGTTTGAGCGCATCGACGCGCTTGAACGTGTCCTCGAATAATCGGCAAACATCCGTATAGATCTTTAGCGCACGAAGATATCGTCCGGTCTGCATGGCGCGTTTTTTGTCCGACCGGCTGAGTTGCGCAAACAATTGCGGACACCGGTAATTCACCGCTAACAGCGCAATGGCTCCGGCGGTGAGGATCGAGACGAGCATGGAGTTGAGAGTGTCGTTCACGAAGGATCTCCTTGTCTGGATAGTTACATTTTGAAAGGGGCTTCCGGGACAATCGAAATAAGATTCAAGCAGGATGCGGTCGGATTGTCAAGACAGCTTGAAACGATGTCGCCCCGGATTCTGTTGAATCCGGGGCGAGGTAGAGGGGATCTGTGTGGCAAACGCTAGACGCGATACTCGTTGATCACGCTGGCGAACGCCGCATCACTCGGGACGTGGATGGACGTGATGACATGTCGCTTACTCGCGTTTGAGGAAAGCGAACTGATCGCGGACATCCGGCGTTTGAGGAGGGGAATGGGCGTGAATGCGAGCGTCCAGTTGAGGGAAGCGTCAACACATTCAGCGGATTCGCCTTCAACAGGAACGAGGCTAAGGACTCGACGCTGCTCGTTGAGGATTTGAGAGATGACCTCAAATTTTTCGAAGAGGAGGCATCTCGCATCCCTATGCGTTGGTTTCGATTCAGCGATGTTGATTCCCATGACGCTGCTTGGAATCTTGTAGATTCGACACAGCCGATGGGCGTTGCGTAGGGCACGACAATCGTTGAAGAGGAGCTCCGGAAATGTGAGGAATGTCTCTTTGGGATTTAGTCCGTAGTGCTGGAGGGCACGGATCGAATCACTGACTGTTGTTTCCGCACCGCCTTCGCTTGGTCCCAGGATGACGATGTCGTAGACGCTCCGGATGCATTCCTGTGCGTCTGGGCTCTCAAGACGCATTGAGGGGTCTGGAGGGTATTCGATATTCCATCGTGTACAGATCCGTCGTTTGGCCTCGTCGAGATTCTGAAGCGCAACGGTCAGTGCATCGGTAAACGGTTTTCCGAAGAGACCGAGGTGCTGGTGAAACGATCGGACCGAGGCTTCGAACGGTGACGGTGGAACGATCTCCAGGATGGGGAAGTGTTTGAGATGTTGTTCTGCATCCTCGCGTTCCCATCCGTACTCGATCAGGACATCGAGATGCGATTTTTTGTGAATCGGAGGCGGCGGTTCTGGCGGTGGCGGTTCAGTAACCGCTTGGGGTGGTGGCGTCTCTATCGCAACGTCAGCGATTTGCTGAGGGACGGGAGGTGTCACCTGTGCTTGCGCCGGGATCGAATTCGGGGGTGGCGGTGTTGCGATTGGAATCGACGCGCGAGCAACGGGTGCGGCGGATACGAGTGGTCGAGATGACGCGCGTCGAAATTTCGCTAAGTCATTCACAGACGGGGATTCGAGCAGGAGCGCTTGCGGATATTCGCATGGATCGATGCCGCATCGGATGAGTTCTTCCGATCTCGTTTCAATATCCTTTAATCCCAATGAAAGGACGTCGGGGGCGAGATCGAGCAGACGTCGGCGTTGCGGAATGGAATCACCTCGCCCGTTTGCCCGTTGCAGTTTTTGTGCGAGGAGCTTAACGGCTTGTCCATACCAACGCGTTTTTACCGCGAGCAGGGCAACGGCCTGCGATTGCACGAGGCCGCATTCCTGTTGGAGGAATGTTTGAAGCGACGCAATGATCTGAAGATCGCCGCGCGGAAGTGTAGATGGTTTTGAGCGGAGGAGTGCGCCGATGGATTCATCGGTCCATCCCATGCCTTGCAGTTTTCGGAGATCTTTGAGGAATTCCAAATTCTGCGTCTTTTGGTATCGGCGCCCATAAGCACGCATCCAGAGAATCGTATGCGCCAGATCGACCGGGACCGTGGATAGTAGTCGTTGTAAGTCCAGCGTACTCACTTGTTCGTCTGGATGGACGGCGACGGCAGGTTGGACCTCCGTCGAAACGACGTCGCGTCGCGGAAGGACGGCATGTGGTTGTTGATGGTGGAGGTCCCATCCGCAATGACGCGCCGCATCTTCCCAGCAATGGTCAGGTTCGTTCGCGTACTTCGCAACCGCGCCGCCAAAGTGGGCGAATTCGCAGAAGAGGACCGGGTCGAAACAGAGAATCGACGGATGGGTCGTCAGAAATGTTTGACGGTGTTGGATGTCAGGCAGCAGATCAGAAAGAGATCTGAGATTCGCCTGGCAATGTTCGGCGGAGATCAGGACGATCCGCGGTGCATCCGCAATCATCTGGAGTCCGTATTCATGCCAGCGCTGATTTGCCGGAGAACCGCTGTGCGTCATGATGCTCGCAATACGATCGGTGATCGTCTCGCGACGTTCGTAAAGTCCGTGGATCTCAATCGCTGGCCGCAATCGGAAGATCTCATCAACGCGATGCGGACCAAAAATTTGATCAAGGACGGTCGTGATCGTCACGGCTTCTTCGGCTGTGACGTTGTCGAACAGTTTTTTCGACTGCATCATGCGAATCACGGCGACATTGAATCGCGTGATATTGATACGATTCAGCGCCGTGTAGACATTTGGAAGTCGTGATTGACTTGGCGACGATGGCGAAACAGAGGCGGTTTTTGGTTTTCGTGGATTCACAATTCACGTCCATTCTTTGATTTTCGAAGTGCATGCGGATCGTTGCACAACACAGCGATTTGATCAAGGGGAGTTGGCATGCGGATCTCTCTACGCAATCTCCACGCATTCCCGTACAATGCGTCCATGATTCCTTCCACGGTTACGGTGAAAAATGGATCCCTCCCCGATGTTCCCGGTGTCTATCTCATGAAAGACGCCAAGGGGACGATCATCTACGTCGGGAAAGCCACGTCGCTCCTGCGTCGTGTCTCTTCGTATTTCCAAAAGGCGCACGACGCACGAATTGAGGAGATGGTGAGTCAGATTCGAAAAATCGACTACATTGAACGATCAACAGCCATCGAAGCGTTGATTTTGGAGGCGAATCTGATCAAGCACTACTGGCCGAAGTACAACATTCGCGAAAAAGATAACAAGAGCTTCCTCTATTTGGTCATCACAAAGGATGAGTATCCGCGTCCCTTGCTCATTCGCGGAAAAGATCTCGATCCAAACGCGAAGAAGGCATATCAAGCGATCTTCGGTCCCTACACAGCCCCGCGCTCCCTTCGCGCCGCCCTCGATCTCTTGCGAAAAGTGTTTCCATGGTCGACGTGTGTCCCTGGGCAGAAACGGCCCTGCTTCTATGTTCATCTCGGACTCTGTCCAGGTGTCTGTACCGGAACGGCAGAAAAAAAGGCGTATCGCAAAACGATTAGAGATCTCATCCGGTTCTTCGATGGAAAGAAAGATGGGATCATCGCGTCATATCGACGAGAGATGGTGAAGGCCTCGAACGCGCATAAATACGAAGTCGCCGCCTTCTATCGAAACAAGATCCAGTTTCTCGAACATATTCGAGATATCGCTGTGCTGAAACGCGAGGATGAGGATGTTGATCGTATTAAAGTCGGGGAGGCGGGCGTAAACGTCTTTGGTCGGATTGAGGGATATGATATCTCCCACGTTTCCGGCACATCGACCGTCGCTTCCATGGTCGTGTTTGAAGAAGGAGCCCCCGCAAAAGCCGAGTATCGCAAGTTCCGCATCAAGAGTGTCGTCGGATCATCAGATGATTATGCGGCGATTAAGGAGACGCTGACCCGTCGCTTCCGGCCCGGATCGCATCAGGACTGGCGAAAACCAGATCTCGTATTGATCGATGGGGGAATCGGGCAGGTCAACATCGCGTTAGCGACATTGAGAGAGCTTGATATCGCCATTCCAGTGATTGGAATTGCGAAAGGCGCTGAACGAAAACGAAATGATCTCATCTGCGATCCTGCGCATCAGGATCTCTGTAAAGCGCTAGGGGAGCACCTCGCATTGTTTGTGAGAGTGAGGGATGAGGCGCACCGGTTTGCGATTGCGTATCATCGAAAATTAAGAGGGAAAGGAATGAGGTCGAGGAAAGTGGATTGAGATAGATAGAAGGGGAAACAACCTCTTTGTCATTCTGCGAAGCGGGATCCCTTTCTAGTGCATGCTGTCACTTGTGGTGGATTTTGACATCCATCGATAAAAACATCTCTATGTCATCCCGAGCCGTATTTAGTTGATGACGACTGGATGAGAACGAGGGATATCCGGAATTCGGATATCCCTCGTTCTCATCCAGTCGTCGGTAGCTAGCAACGGCTCGGGATGACATAGAGATGTTTCTTCCTTTATTTGCGCTCAAGGGCCGTTCGATGCTTTGTTGCTGGAAAGGGATCCCGCTTCGCAGGATGACAAAAATGGGGGCTTTGCCATTTTTTGTGATGACTTAGCTGAAAGTGGGAAACGGCTTATCAACATTGGAACAAAAAAAGAACAGAAATGACGCTCAACAGAGCGCCATTTCTGTTACCCCGGGACCTTTGACCGATGTCACGAAGTGGCATAAAATGGCATCAGGTGGTGGTAAGTGGGATCAATAAACGAGGCGGGAGTTCTCTTAGGGCAGTGCCTTAAGGAAACCGGTCTATTTTTTACCCGCGAAACATCGCAGGTCACCCCATGTTCATCGGGCAATATAATCACACGCTTGATGAAAAGGGCCGGATATCGGTCCCGACGAAATTCCGTTCAGGGCTCACCGAGGGGTGTGTCGTGACGAGGGGCCTGGACCGATCTCTCTTCTTGTACCCATTGTCGGCGTGGGAGCGTCTTGCTGAAAAGCTCGCCGCTCTCCCGCTCGGCAAGGCCGATACGCGCGCATTCGCCCGACTGATGCTTGCAGGCGCAATGAGCGTGGAGATCGATGGGTCTGGTCGGATCATGATTCCGCAGTACCTGCGCGAGTACGCAGGGCTGACAAAACGGACCGTGGTCACCGGACTTCACGATCGGATCGAAATTTGGGACGAGGAGACCTGGAACACGTACCGCATGCGAACAGAAGCGGATGGCAATGACATCGCAGAACGACTCGGAGAACAAGGGGTATAAACGCTATGTCAACGCAACACATCGCCGTGATGACGCATGAGGTCATTGAGCTTCTTCAGCCTAACGCTGGGGGCTTGTATCTCGATGGAACGCTGGGAGGTGGAACGCACACGCGGGCATTGCTGAATGCCTCCGGGCCAAACGGTCGAGTCTTATCACTCGACGTGGATCGGAAGGCGCTCGCAGCCGCAAAAGAAGCGTTCGGACCATATGGCGACCGATGGGTCGGCCTGGAAGAGAATTTCCGCAACATGGACGTGGCCGCTGAATCCATCGGATTCGCGCCGGTCGATGGCATCCTCTTGGACCTCGGATTTTCATCCGATGAACTGGTGGACGCCTCAAAAGGTCTCTCGTTCAAAGTGGACGGTCCGCTGGATATGCGGCTCGGCCCAAAATCGAACGAGGATGGCATGACCGCTGCGGAGATCGTGAATTCTTGGCCCGAGGATGACATCGCAAAGATGCTGGAAACGTTCGGCGAAGAGCCGCACTCCCACAGAATCGCGAAACACATCGTCGAAGCCAGAAAAGCGGCGCGCATCATCGGAACATTGGATCTTGCCTCTGTCGTCACGCGGGCGATTAACCGCAGACCGGGCGACAAGATTCATCCGGCAACGCGAACCTTCCAGGCGCTCCGCATCGCGGTCAACGACGAACTTCAAGCGTTGAAGCAGGCCATGGTCGCCGCGCACAAGATTCTCAAGCCAGAGGGACGGCTCGCCATCATCAGCTTCCATTCACTCGAAGATCGCATCGTGAAACATGCATTCAATGAGGGGGAGTGGAACGTGGTGACAGAAAAGGTGGTTCGCCCAACCGATCAAGAGATGGAAGAGAATCCGCGTTCCAGAAGCGCCAAGCTCCGAGTCGCCGCCAAATCGTGACAACGTCCGTAGGGGCGCGTCGCACGCGCCCACCTGAAGCCACGATGAGGATCGATGGTCGGGTATCGAGTCACGAGTCACGAGTTAAGAGTTACGAGTGAAGCGTTCGAAAAACACATTTCATAAACAAACATCAGGATGACCAGGACCGGCAGAGACAGACTTCAAAAAAACAAAGTGTCTGGCCAAAAGCCAAAAGCCAAAAGCCGATAGCCAAAAATAAACCGAAATCGCTCCGACTCACAAAACGCCCAGAGTCTTCCAGAGCGAAAAAACAAAGCAAACACAAACGTATGACCAGTATGTATCGCGCGTATGCGCTCACCATGACGAGGCCGCAAGAGAAACTCGGGATTCCACAGTCGATTTCCCGCCAGCTCGCCGAAAATGCACCGGCGGCGTGGTCGGCTGTCCTTGGAGTGATTGCCGTGGCCGTGGTTTTGACCTACATCGCAACGATCGCCATGTCCTCCACGCACGGATTTCAGCTTCGGGATGCTCAGAACCGTGTCGATCGTCTCCAAAGTGAAGCTCGGCAGTTGGAAACAGATGTTGCAAAATCATCCTCTGTGGGATCACTTGCCACACGAGCAAATGGACTTGGGTTCGTTGCCGTCGACCGCATTCAAACCATTAATGCCGTCGGGCACTCGTACGCCCTCGCCAGGTGAGGTTCAGTGACGAACGCACCAGCGGACGTCACCTAGAACGCTCCGGTCTGAACAGGGACTGGAGCGTTTGCTTTAGGCGCGTTGCGTCGTCCGTCGTCCGTCGTTGCGTCGGTCCGGCCGGCCGACACGACGCAACGACGGACGACGGACGACGCAACGTATTCGGTAAATATGAAGAACATTCAACGATCTATACATCTTCGATGAGCCACGTGCGTGCTATAATCTCCCCATGCATTCACGCGTTGGCTCGGTCGCGCACCTCCTGTTTGTTGATTTTATCGGAAGCATCGTCTGGTTCCCGGTGTGGTGGTATACCACGGGCTTCATGAAGGTCGCGTCGTCCGTGATGCGCTCGTTACGGTATCGGGCGCAGGCCTATTCGTTTGCCATTTGGATTCGGAATTTTTTCGTTCCAATGTATGGACAATACGATTGGGTTGGGCGAACGATTAGTATTTTTATGCGATTGGTTGTTCTCATCGGGCGACTCATCGCGTTTTTTGTTGAAGCGGTCATCTATTTTGCTGGATTGGTGGCCTGGTGCGTCATTCCGCCAATCGCCATCGTCCTCGCGCTTGAAAACGGCGTCTTGAGTTTGATTCCACACACGGTCCTGAAACCGTAATATGGCTGATCCGAACGAACTTGAAGTCATGGATGCGCGCGCAGACGCAACGCGTGCGCAGCGGCAGCTTGATCAAGATGCTGAACGTGGTGAAAATATTGGTCTTGCATCCGTGGATGGTCTCCTCGTCTGGGGAACACCGATTGCGGACTTCGAACTCGCGTTTCGGAAGATTCGTCGAAGCGCGAACACGGCGTATCACCTTGCAATCATCATTGCGTCTGCGGCAACGTTGGTGACGTTCGGATTTTATGCCGCTGCGCAACCGTCGCTAGATGCGCTGTTGACGTATGAATTCTGGCTCTCCGGATCTTCTGCGGTCGCGCTGTTCTGCGTCGGAATTCTTTTGGATGCCTTTTTAATTTTTCGATTGAGCGAATTCAGTGAAACGACAAAAAAGATTCCAGGCTGGGATAAGAATTCCGTGTGGTTAAAACATCGAGAAGAAACAGCGCCTGATCGTGTTCAGCATCGATTTGATGTAAGCGGATATTATTCTGATGCGGCATGGGACGTGCTGGCGGGCGGTTTTCGACTCGCGAAAAATTTGAAACGGAATGAAATCGGCGTTCCGCACCTGTTTGCGGCGGCACTTGCCTCCGAATCCGGGGCACGGTTCTTATTGCGTGTCGGCGTGTCGTTTGACCGAGTGAAGGATCCGATTGCGGCGCTGTTACGGACCGGTGGTGCGGGGACAGGATCGCCGCCATTAGGGAAAGCCGCGAAGCGCGTGCTCCTCATGGCGTATGAGGATGCGCGACAGGCGCGACGGAAGTCGGTCAGTGTGGCGGAGATTTTTCTTGCGGCGTTTGCGGAAGATCCTCGACTCGGAGAAGTGTTTGAGTCGCTCGGCGTGCCACCGGATCACGTTGTCCATGCCGCGGAATGGATTCGGTTACGTGAGAAGTTACGGGATGATCATGAGCGTTTCGTTGCCCTCGCCCTCTTGAAACCAAAGCGGGCGATGAACCGATCGATGACGGCTCGGGCGACTCCACTCCTGGAGCGCTTTAGCGAAGATTTGACGGTGCAGGCGAGAAATGGATACCTCGCGCCGCTCATTGGACGCGAACGGGAAATGGAAGAGTTGCTTCGCGCTGTTGAGAGCGGAAATCGTTCTGTGATTCTGGTTGGAGAACGCGGGGTTGGGAAGCGGGCGATCGTCGAAGGACTTGCGCGTAGAATGGTGGAAGAAGATGTTCCTGAAGAGCTGTTTGATCGCCGATTAATCTCGATCAATATCGCGCAAGTGGTTGCCGCTGGAGATCCGGCGCTCGCTTCCGAACGATTCCTGGCGATTTTGGAAGAAGCCGCGGCGAGTGGAAATATCATCTTAGTCCTTGAAGGGATTGAAGGATTGGCCGGGGCCGGATCACAAGGCACGTTGGACTTGATGGAGATTCTTTCGACGGAATTGGGGAAGGGGCGTTTTCTCGCGATCGCAACGACATCAACACAGGGGTATACAAAATACATTGAACGTCGGACCCTCGGGGCAAAATTGGTCCGCGTGGATATTCCGGAATTGCCGCCGATTGAATCGATTCGCGTACTGATGGCGAAGAGCGGAGCGATTGAGTATCAGAACAATGTCTTTTTCACCTTTGCGGCGATTGATCGCGCGGTTGCGCTCAGCTCGCGCTATATCCATGGGAGTGCCTTGCCGGAAAAAGCGCTCGATGTGATTCGTGAAGCGGCGGTGTTGGCTCGAAAGAAGCGCGGCGAAGGGGCGTTTGTGACCGCGGAAGAGATCGCCACCGTGATTCATGATAAGACGAACATTCCGGTGGAAGCGGTGACGGAAAATGAAGCGCAGAAATTGTTGTCGCTTGAACAGCAGTTGCATGGTCGGATTATCGGGCAAGATGCGGCCGTGGTCGCCGTTGCGCAGGCCATGCGCCGAGCGCGCGCAGAACTGCGGGAAGGGAAGCGGCCGATTGCGAACTTCTTATTCCTTGGACCGACCGGTGTTGGAAAAACCGAGCTTTCGAAAGCGCTCGCTGCGGAATATTTTGGTGATGAACGGAACATGATCCGTATGGACATGTCTGAGTATCAGGAAGCATCTTCGGTTCAGAAGATGATCGGTGCGCCAAATGACGAACGTGGAGGGTTGCTGACGGAAGCGGTGCGTCGCCAGCCGTTCTCAATCGTCTTGCTTGATGAAATCGAAAAAGCGAATCCGGATATTTTGAATCTGTTTTTGCAGGTCATGGATGACGGGCGCCTGACGGATGGGATCGGACGAACGATTGATTTTACGAACGTGGTGCTCATCGCGACCTCAAACGCCGGAACGTCGTACATTCAGGAAGAGGTGAAAAATGGGACGGATCTTGAGCGGATTAAGACGATGCTCTTGGAGAGTCAGCTCAAAGGGATCTTCCGACCGGAGTTTTTAAACCGATTCGATGCCGTCATCGTCTTCTCGCCGTTGACGATTGAGGATGTCGAACAGATCGCGTGGCTCATGTTGCGACGTATCGAACATCAGTTGGCGGAAAAGCATATCGGATTTCGTGCTGAAGATGAAGCTGTGGCCGGACTCGCGCAGGCTGGATTTGATCCGCTGTTCGGCGCACGTCCGCTCCGCCGCATCATTCAGGATCGCGTGGATAATCCGCTCGCCGATTT
Organism: Candidatus Uhrbacteria bacterium; assembly: GCA_023246415.1. Taxonomy (GTDB): domain Bacteria; phylum Patescibacteriota; class Patescibacteriia; order 2-12-FULL-60-25; family 2-12-FULL-60-25; genus 2-12-FULL-60-25. Next base: position 7,553 of record JAHFIK010000016.1, on the reverse strand, counting down.
GATTTTGCGCAATGCGGTGGAACGCCGGGACACGGTCGTCATTGATCGTGACGGCACCCTGATGGTTGAGAAAGCGAAACCGATTGGCGACGATGGATCGGTTGCTCCATAGGGGCGGATCGTCGTACTCGGGAGCGTGACGCGTGGGGTCTCGTGGATTATCCTGTTTCTGACATGTCTCTTCAGCTCGCCATCTTTATTACGGTCATCGCCGCCTTTGCGGTGTCGGCGGCGATTGCACCGGTCGCGCGCTGGCTAGGATTTCGATTGAAGATTGTCGATGAACCGACCGGAGGCCGAAAGATCCATCAGGCTCGGACGGCCCTATTAGGGGGCCTTTCTCCATTTGCGGGGATTGTTGTCGGACTCATTGCGGCGTATGGATTTGCGGATGGAAAAGAGCTCCATCCGGCGCAAGTCATCGGATTCGGGGTTGCGCTCCTGATCCTGCTCATCGGGGGGATCTTGGATGATCGATACAATCTTCCGCCCATCGTGCAATTTATTTTTCCGCTGTTTGCCGCGTTGGCCGTGGTTGCGAGTGGGAGCGCGATTACGATTGTCACAAATCCATTCGGCGGTACCATCGGATTATCCTGGATTCATATTCCCATGACGCGTGGATGGTCGCTTGATTTTCCCTCGGATCTGCTCTCGATTGTATGGTTGCTCGTGGTGACCTATGCGATGAAGTTTTTGGACGGGCTCGATGGGCTCGTTGCAGGGATGACCGTGATCGGGGCCGCGTTGATCGCCGGGCTAGCGTCATCATTCGCGTATTTTCAACCGACGATCGCACTGCTCGCATTGACCATCGCTGCCGCGTATCTCGGATTTCTTCCATGGAATCGTTCCGGCTCCCTTTTCCTCGGGGAATCGGGGAGTACGATTGCAGGATTCAGTCTTGGCGTTCTCGCGATTATTTCTGGGGCAAAGGTCGCAACCGCATCGGCCGCGCTCGGCGTTCCACTCGTTGATGTCGTGCTTGTCATCTTGGATCGATTGGCCCGCGGAACATCCCCATTCCGGGGAGATTCTTCGCATCTTCACTTTCGTTTATTATCAATTGGATTCACGCCACGCGCCGCTGTTCGGATTATTTGGACCATCGCCCTTACGTTCGGTCTCATCGCATTGACGCTTCAGACGAAAGGAAAGATTTTTTTGCTTACGCTGCTGATTGTGGTGATTGCGGGAATCTCGACGTACGCAAAAGAAAAATCAAAAAAGGCGAAGTCGTAACCGGATTCATGATTCCTTCAAAATTGCTCACCGATAAGCAACGAATCATCCTCGTTGTTGTTTCGGTTGTCTTGATGGGGATCGGTCTCTTTATCAATCTGATGCGGCAATTGGAACGCGGGTCATCGCCCGCGACGTCTCGCGCTGCCGTGACTTCCACTCGTTCAGGGTCATCGTCCATAACACAGGGGTCCGCTTCATCGGATGCATCGGAGATTGAGATTCCGCATGGAATCGTTCGTGTGAATGGGAGAGATATTCCCGTTGAGCTTGCGTTGGATGAAGTGACACAGGAGCGAGGTCTCTCGTATCGCGATTCGCTTCCAGCAGATACGGGAATGCTGTTTATCTTCGGGGAATCGAAAAATCAGTTGTTTTGGATGCATGAAATGCATTTCCCGCTCGACATGGTATTTATCAATGGAACGAACGTCGTGCATGTCTCATCCGATGTCCCGCCGCCGAAGTCCGGTGAGTTCCCGGCGATTCGATCGTCTGAGAAACCGGCAGATAAAGTCTTGGAACTGAACGCCGGGAAGGCGGCGGCGTGGGGGATCGCGGAAGGGACAGCGCTACAGATTGAGGAATGACCCGTTTCAGATCACCGCGTGTAACCGGTTTGATCTTTCCCTGAAATAAGATAAGCTTTTACCCATGTCTGTTGTTCTCCCAAAGAAAGCTCACTGCATCGGTGTCGGTGGGATTCATGTCAGTGCCGTTGCAAAACTCCTCATTGCAAGAGGCGTCACCGTGTCTGGGAGCGATGCCTTTGAGAATGATGAAACGAAGGATCTGGCAGCGCGGGGAGCGGTGATTTCGATTGGACATCACGTCTCGAATCTCCCAATTGATGCGGGCGTCGTCATCTACAGTCACGCGGTCCCGCCGGAGAACGCGGAGCTTGCGGAAGCGAAACGACGAGGGATTCAATGCGTGGATACACATGCGTTCCTGGCTTGGATGTTTGGCGGCGCGCAACAGATCGTTGTCACCGGGTCACACGGAAAAAGTACGACTACGTCGATGCTTGGATTGATCCTTGCCTCCTGTGGCGTCAATCCAACCGTCATCGTGGGAACGAAAGTTCCCGGGTTTGTTGATGGAAATCTTCGGATTGGGCGTGAAGATCTCCTTATTGTGGAAGGTGATGAGTATCAGCGCCACGTCCTGTCGTATCAGCCAACCGTGCTCGTACTGAATAACGTGGAACTTGATCACGTCGATGTTTATCCGACGATTGAGGCATACGAACAGGTGTTTCGGGAGGTGGTGAAAAAGATGGGCGAGGGGACCGTGGTGGTTGTGAATGCGGATGATGTGCGCGCCCATGCGATTGGTGCATTCGCGCGTGCGGAAAAAAAGTCGCTCGTTGAAGTTGGGATGAATGCGGGGGATGTACATATTGGAAAGATCGAATCCCGCGACGGAGGGTCGTCAGTCGACATGCATCTCTCGGGCGATGTCATCGTTCCGTTTGATCTTAATGTTCCAGGTGAAATGAATGTTCGAAATGCGGCGATGGCGCTCGCGGGGGCGCGCGCGGCGGTTCCGACCATGGATCTTGAACGTGCGTATGATGCACTCGCCGCATTTAAAGGGTGCTGGCGGCGATTTGAGCGGATCGGCGAGGTGAATGGAGCGGTTGCAGTTTCGGATTACGGCCATCATCCAACGGAGGTTCGTGCGACGCTCGCCGCGGCGCACGAAGCGTTTCCGGATCGACGGATCGTGCTCGCGTTTCAACCGCATCATCGGAATCGCACAAAACATCTCTTTTCTGAATTCGTCGCGTCATTCGACGGTGCGGACGTGCTGATGCTGGTTGAGATTTATGATGTCCCGGGCCGCGAGGCAACGGAAGATGCGAACGTGTCTTCCTCGCAATTGATGGATGCGGTGAAACAGCGGGATGTGGAACGCGGCAAACAGCGTCCGATTTCGTTTGTTCCATCGGTCAGTGATCTTGCGCAAGCGATTTCGTCTGCAGGGGTGACCGAGCAGGATGTGATCCTGTTTATGGGCGCCGGGGCGATTGATGCGGAAGCGCGGAAGATGGTGAACTGAAGCGTTGGGGTCTCATAGAATGGACGTCGTTCTCTTTGTCATCCTGCGAAGCGGGATCCCTTTCCAGGCGATGACTTCTAGTATCCTATTGTGATACAGGGCTAACGAGATGATCTCAGGAGTAATGACGATGAGACCCGTTACGTATAAGATGAAATATATATTCGTGCGATATTTTTCGGCTGGAAAGGGATCCCGCTTCGCAGGATGACGAAATCGTATGTCTGTCACACAAGAACAAATCTCCCAACTCAAAAAAGCGATTCCATCACTCACGGAAAACGAACCGCTTGCTTCACATACAAATTTTCGCATTGGTGGTCCGGCACGAACGTATGTCGTCGCTCCGACAGCGGATGAGGTCGTGCACACGATAACAGCCGCGAACGAGGCGGGCGTCCCGTGGGAGATCATGGGCGGGGGTTCGAATATCCTGGTCTCGGATAAGGGGGTCGACGGACTCGTGATTCAAGCCGCGATGCGTGATCTTCGCATCGCTGGCGACACCGTCACGTGTGGGGCGGGGACGATCGTTGCCCTTGCGGCGCGCAAGGCGGCGGAAGCGGGATTAACCGGATTCGAATGGGCGGTCACGGTGCCAGGGACGATTGGCGGGGCGATTTTTGGAAATGCCGGGTGCTACGGGGGAGAGATGAAGGATGTTGTGGCATCTGTGGACGCGTATCGCATCGCGGATGGCGTACGCGTGTCGCTCACGAATGCGGAATGCCGTTTTGGGTATCGTGATTCATTGTTCAAGCATGAGCGACACGTCATTCTCGGATGTTCATTAACGCTTGTCCCAGGTGACGCGACGGCCGCACTCGCAAAGATCGATGCGACGATCGCGAAACGAAAAGAAGAACAACCGTTCGCAAAGGCGTGCGCCGGATGTCTGTTCAAGAACGTGGAGTTTACAGATGAAAAAGAGATCGAGAAACTCCGTGAAGAAATGGATGTCCCGCAAGCGTTTATCGACAAGAAACAAATCCCCGCAGGATGGCTTGTTGAGCGCGCAGGGATGAAGGGGTATCGACTCGGTCAGATTGAAGTGAGTGACAAGCATGCGAACTTCATACTGAATCTCGGTGGGGGAACGGCGGATGAAGTGGCGCAGGTGATCTCCATCATTCAGATGAAAGTCAGGGATCAGTTCGGCCTTCCGCTCAAAACAGAAGTCCAGTTTATGGGATTCTAGGCCATGAATTCAGATTTGGCATCTCTCATCTGAGTCGATAAGCTATAACAGAAATATACACACCCTATGAAAATCAATATTCAGTCGAAAGATCTCGAGCTGACCGATGCGATTCGTGCCTACGTTGAAGAGAAGCTGGGGGTCCTTGGGAAATACTACGATCGTTGCGAATCAATTGACTGCGAGCTGGTCATGGATTCCAATCATCACAATCAGGGTCAGATTTATGTGTGCAAAGGGCACCTGTTTGTTCCAGGAAAGGATTTCTTCATCGAAAAGACAGAAGAGGATCTCTACAAGGCCATCGACAAGGTCCAGGATCACCTGAAGGAGATGCTCGTCGAATGGAAAGAAAAGCAGCGCGGATAAGTCGGGGAGTACACGAAAGATTGAAATCATGAGCTCGTACGAGCTCATGATTTTGTATTCGGCATTTTCTTCACTTTCCTGAGGAGTCCTCGACGAAGGATCCCTTTCCTAAGTGACGCATCAATAAGAAAGGGATCCTTCGTCGAGGACTCCTCAGGAAAGTGCTATTTCGAAGCGCCGCTTTTTATACGTAACCCCCTAAAGGAGCCATGAAGCAGTGTAGCCATGAAGCCATCCTTTCCCGAGCGGCCAAAGGCCATAAGTTAATAGCCAAAAGCCTTCCTCTAACGTTTTACGACGCAAGCGTACCGTTTTTCGCCTTGTTCTGCAAAATCGCCCTTTTCCCTATCCTTATATACATCTTCCCCTCCCCGCATTGTGAATTCTGGTGATTTCGGCTACGATGACTCGGCTTATGTCTATCCTTACGTCGCTGTTCGGCGACCCAAACGCAAAAGAGATCAAGAAACTGACGGAAATCGTTGAGAAGATCAACGCGCTGGAGTCATCCGTTCAGCCGCTCACGCAGGAACAAATGCGCGCGCGGATTGCTGAGTTGAGAGCAAATGTCGCGAAGGGCACGACGCTGGATGAGATTCTTCCAGAGGTTTTCGCGTTGACGCGTGAAGCCACGCATCGCTCGCTCAAGCAGCGTCAGTTCGATGTTCAGCTTGTTGGTGGGATTGCGCTCCATAACGGATCCATTGCGGAAATGCGAACAGGAGAAGGAAAGACGCTCACAGCGGTCGCGCCGATCGTGTTGAATGCGTTGTCTGGGAAGGGCGTCCACTTAGTGACGGTGAACGACTACCTTGCTCGTCGTGATACCGCGTGGATGGGACAAGTATATGATTATCTTGGATTGACGATTGGTTGTATCCAGCACGAAGGTGGATTCCGGTATGATCCGAATTTTAAGAATGAAGCCGAACACGATCCGAATCGCGATCTCACCGGAAGTTTCCGCGTGGATATGGATTATCTCCGACCGGTCGCGCGACGCGAGGCGTACACGGCGGACATCACCTACGGCACGAACAATGAATTCGGATTCGATTATCTTCGCGACAACATGGTCACGCGCGCCGAAGAAATGGTGCAGCGCGAATTGAATTTCGCGATCGTGGACGAAGTCGACTCCATTCTCATCGATGAAGCGCGAACACCGCTCATCATCAGCGGTCCGGCATCGGAGCCTGCGGAATTGTATTACCGCATGGCGGATCTCGTACCGCGTCTGGTTGCGAACGAAGATTATACGATTGATGAAAAGCAGCGGGCGGTGTCGATTACCGAATCAGGGATTAACAAGATGGAGGAATGGCTGAACATCGAGAACCTCTACACCGCACAGGGGATGCGAACCGTGCATCACCTCGAACAGGCGCTTCGCGCGCATGCCTTGTTCCGAATCGATAAGGACTATGTTGTGAATGGCGGCGAGGTGATCATTGTTGATGAATTCACGGGTCGTCTCATGCATGGCCGCCGATATAGCGAAGGGTTGCACCAGGCGATTGAAGCAAAGGAGCACGTGAAGATTCAGCGTGAGTCGATTACACTTGCAACGATTACGTTCCAAAACTTTTTCCGTCTCTATACAAAGCTCGCGGGCATGACCGGAACGGCAGAAACGGAAGCGGAAGAGTTCTTTAAGATTTATAAATTGGAAGTGCTCGTGATCCCGACGAATCGGATCAATGCGCGAAAAGATCTTCCAGATCGCGTGTATAAAACAGAAATCGCGAAGTTCCATGCGGTGGTGGATGACGTGAAAGCGCGACGCGAAAAAGGTCAGCCGGTCCTCATCGGAACCGCGTCCATTGAAAAGAACGAAGTCCTTTCCGCGTTCCTCGCGGAAGCGGGCATTCCGCATGAAGTGTTGAATGCAAAGAACCACGAACGGGAAGGTGGCATCATCGCTCAGGCTGGACGCAAAGGGGCAGTGACCGTCGCGACGAACATGGCAGGGCGCGGTGTCGACATTATTCTTGGTGGAAATCCTCCAGATCCAAAAGAGATGCAGGACGTGCGCGATGCTGGTGGATTGCATGTGTTAGGGACCGAACGCCATGAGTCGCGACGCATCGACAACCAGCTTCGCGGTCGCGCCGGACGCCAAGGTGATCCAGGTAGCACGCAGTTCTTCATCTCCACCGAGGATGAGCTCATGCGTATTTTTGGTGGTGATCGCGTGAAGGGGATTATGGAAACGCTTCGTGTTCCAGATGATCTTCCGATCGAACACTCCCTACTCTCTAAGTCGGTTGAGCAGGCGCAGAAGCGGGTGGAAGGACACAACTTCGATATTCGCAAACACCTCATTGATTACGACGATGTCATCAACAAGCATCGTATGGTCATCTATGGAAAGCGCCGACGGATTTTGACTGCGACCATGGAACGGACAGAGGATGGCGAACGACCATTGAAGACGCTGGTCTTGGAAGCGATTGAGCAGGAGGTTGAACAAGCCGTGATGCTGCGCACACAGGAAGAAGACCCGGCAACCTGGGACATTCCAGCACTCGAAGCCGAAGTCATGACGATTTTGCCGGTCGGGATGGATGTGAAGGGACAAATCGGGAACGCCGAAGGAGATGTGGACGGCAAGTTTGATCTTGCGGCGCGCCGCACGGACATGATTGAAAAGATCATGGGCTTTGTGAAGAAAGCGTAT
>JAHFIK010000057.1:5673-8018 GCA_023246415.1 Candidatus Uhrbacteria bacterium | reverse complement strand
CGCGCTCACGGTCCCAGGAATTGGCTTCCTGGGACCGTGGAACGTTATCCCCAGTCCCAACTTGGACGCGTTTGTGGTACTGTTGGGGAGTAGAACAAGAATAGAACAGCTGAAGAAGAATTTGGAATTTGGAATTTGGAATTTGGACCGGAATGGAATGGGGAATCCTTATTAAATAAGGCAGAATATGACGGAAACGATGAAGCACTTTTCGGAGTTGGAGACATGGCAGGTGGGACATCGGGTGGTGTTGGCAACGTATCGGGTGAGCGAAGGGTTTCCGAAGAAAGAGTTGTTCGGACTTGTCTCGCAGATGAATCGGGCGGCAGTCTCTGTGACATCGAATATCGCGGAAGGGTTCGGACGAAGATCTTATAAAGATAAAGCAAGATTCTATGACATCGCAAAAGGATCGTTACTTGAACTTGAGAATCAACTTATCGTTGCGTTGGACTTGGGGTATCTGCCAAGGCCATCGTTTGATGAGTTGATCCTAGAAATAAAAAGTGTCCATCGTTTACTCAATAGCCTCTTAAAGAAGACAGAAATGCATCACTTCGCAACCTCTTAACCCAAATTCCAAATTCTAAATTCCAAATTCTTCACCTCTATGGCAAAAGCCCGTGCAGCCGTCGACCCTCGCTTCCAAGCGGCGCAAGACGCAATCGATCAAATTAAAGAACGGTTCGGCGACGGATCCATCATGCGGTTCGGCGAAGCGAAGCGGACGAACGTAGATGTTATTCCAACCGGGTGTCTGTCGCTCGACCTCGCGTTTGGCATTCTCGGGGTTCCGCGCGGTCGCGTCATTGAAATCTTTGGACCGGAGTCATCTGGAAAAACGACACTTGCTCAGCACATCATTTCAGAAGTGCAGAAGATGGGCGGATTGGCCGCGTTCGTGGATGCGGAGCACGCACTCGATCCAGACTACGCGCGCAAGATCGGCGTAAAAGTCGATGACCTCCTTATCTCCCAGCCAGACACGGGTGAACAGGCACTCGATATCGTGGAAACGCTCGTTCGATCAAACGCCATCGATGTTGTGGTCGTTGACTCGGTGGCCGCGCTCACACCAAAGGCAGAAATCGAAGGGGAGATGGGAGATTCGCACATGGGACTTCAGGCCCGGCTCATGAGCCAAGCGCTTCGAAAGCTCACGGCGATTATTTCAAAAACAAAGACGGTCGTCATCTTTATTAACCAGGTTCGCCAGAAGATCGGTGTGGTGTACGGCAATCCGGAAACAACAACGGGTGGCGTGGCGTTGAAATTCTACGCCTCGTTGCGTGTGGAGGTGCGTCGTGCCGCACAGATCAAGATTGGTGAGCAGATCATCGGAAACCGCGTGAAGGCAAAGGTCGTGAAGAACAAGGTGGCCGCACCATTCCGCACCTGTGAATTCGATATCATGTACAACGAAGGGATCTCGCTTACGGGCGATATCCTCGATGTGGGTCAGGAATACGGCGTCATCAAGCGTTCAGGGAACGCGTACGCATACGGCGAAGAAAAACTCGGCATGGGTCGCGAGAACGCCAAGGCCGCGCTTCGCGAACGCCCATCGCTCATCAAAGAAATTCGCGAGAAGGTGATCGCCGCCTTTAAAGAGAAGGAAGGGATGATCGGTCAGCCGGTGCCTCCGGAAGAAGGGGAGGGATCAGATTCGGATGACGAGTTGCCGCCGGTCGAGTAGCAACAAGGGAGATATTTCAAAAAAAACATCCGCAGAGCGGATGTTTTTTTGCGTCGAATGCTTACAATCCAGGATTCAATTCTCGAAGTAGTTTTGAGGAGGAGTAGACGACTTTGAAATCATTTCGGCCTTTTGGATCAATCTTTGGCTCAACGGATTTAATCATCTTGAGTCGAACTTGTGATTGTCTGCCTGGGATCAGGCTGCTGACGAGGACGGCATCGGTGACTTTCCAACCATCTTCGATGACGCCTTCGTCTGTCATGACTCTGACCGTCTTTCCGCCATATCGACGCTGAAGTTCTCTGTAGTAGTCGGACTGCTCAAATTTTACGACTTCAGGATCTTCCCGGTCTTCCGTCGTCGCCTCGGTGAGTATCGCGCCGAGCTCCTCGTTGCTCAACTCCGGTTCTTCCTTACCGGCGTTTTTATCAAAGAGGGTCGTTGTTTCATCCTGAAGATCTTCAGCAACGACTTCAACGTCGTCATCGGGAATCTCAATTGCTTCAGGTTTTCCGCCCTGAACGACTTCGACGTCGGGTTTTGCTTGTTCAGCCGGCGGCGGAGTCAGATTTGGCATGCCTTCCATGGACATAGAAATAGTGGAATGAATGAATTGGATTATGAGGTAAGGTGAGATCGGATCTGT
>JAHFIK010000057.1:0-5573 GCA_023246415.1 Candidatus Uhrbacteria bacterium | reverse complement strand
ATCAGGTCTTCCGGGGTTGCGTCCTTCGCGTTGGATTGTGCCAGATCGTTCGGTTCTGAGATAGGGACGAGTTTGATATGTGCGTAGGGGACTTCGAGTCCTTCAACAATGAGACCGACGCGTGCCGCACCCGTTGCCGCCTTGATCGCCGGGACCAGCTTTTTTGCCGCGCACATCCAGGCGCTGAAATCCGCATCACTCATCTCGAACCCATCCGCAATTTCTGTTTTCGGGAGCACGAGCGTCATCCCTGGTTGAATCGGATGGATATCCAGGAAGGCGAAAAAGCGTTCATCTTCCCAGATCTTGTGGCAGGGGATTTCCCCGGCAACGATGCGACTGAAGATGTTTGGCATAGGAATCGTGGACGTCGATGGATTGTTTTTAAATCAGTGGAGGCAATGAAAGGGTAGATGAATTGATCGCGTTATACCATCTTTTTTTGAATTTGTCAAGTATAATTTGCATTTCGATTTGCCTTCCAGATCTGCGCTGTCCGCTGCCTCTTTCTTCCCTCGCGCCGCTTCTGTACCATGGGGATCAACATGTCTGCACGGCGATATCGGGGATCGAAGCGGTCGGGGTTCAGTTTTGCCCTCGACGCAAAAACACGAAAAGGGATATTTACCGTCTTGGTGCTCGTCACCGCGATCTTATTTTTCCTTGCGATTTTTGGACTTGCGGGATCGTTCGGTCAGGCGGTCGATCGTCAGCTCACGCAAGTGTTCGGATGGGATAAGTTCTTCGTCCCATTCTTTTTGTTCGCGTGGGGATTCCATCTCGTCGATGAGGAAAAGTTGCGATTGAAGGTTTCGAACTATATCGGGTTCATCCTTTTTTTCTGTGGATTGAATGGGCTCGTGCATACCGTGACATTTCCAAATTTGAGTGATGCCGTTCAGCCGGCCATGTTGGGAATTGCCGGGGGACGATTAGGACAGTTGCTGTCAGAACCAGCGTTGCGATTTTTGGGATTTGCGGGCGCCGTTGTTGTTTTTTCAGGATTGCTCCTGACGTCGATTATTTTGATTTTCAACACTTCGCCAAAAACACTCCTCGCGATTCTGATTGGAATTTGGCAGGCCATCGTATGGGTGGCGAAATTGCTCTATCGCATCATTGAGATGCCGATCACATGGGTGATTCGACGGCGGGAGGCGCAACGGTCAGCGGCGTTAACGAAATCGTATGAACCGGAGGAACCCGCGATGGAGCCGGATGAAGCGCCAGAGGAAGAGGAGATTCCTTCAGTTCCTGCAACCGGTGCGAGCCCAGTCGCATCCATGGATCATGGGCATGTGCCTGCCGTTGTCCCACTTCCGCCGAAACCGAAAAAGCGACGTCCGAAGATTACGGTTCCAATTGATCTGCTTGAGCGCCGTGATGATAAGCCGACATCCGGAGACATTGAGTTTAATAAAGAAGTCATTCGGAAGACGTTGAAATATTTCGGGATCGAGGTGGAGATGGGGGATGTCGCTGTCGGTCCGACTGTGACGCAGTTCACGTTTAAGCCGGGCGAAGGGGTGAAGCTCGTTCGGATCACCGGACTGCATAATGATCTTGCGCTCGCGCTTGCCGCGCATCCGATTCGTATTGAAGCGCCGATTCCAGGCAAGTCACTGGTTGGTGTTGAAGTTCCAAATAAGTCCGTGGCGCTCGTCGGACTCAGAGAAATGCTCGAATCCCGATCGTATCGGGAAAAAGAACAGCGCATGGCCGTCCCGTTTGCGCTTGGCCGCGATGTGTCAGGGATGCCATCGCTCGTTGATCTGTCTCGGATGCCGCACATGCTGGTGGCGGGGGCGACCGGTGCTGGAAAATCAGTGTGTCTGAATATTTTGATTACGTGTCTGTTGTACGGGCATAGTCCGGATGATTTGAAATTAATCCTTGTGGACCCGAAGCGTGTTGAGTTTACGATCTATAACGGGATCCCGCATCTGCTCACACCGGTGATTACAAAGGTGGAGGATACGGTGAATGCGCTCAAATGGGCGGTTCGAGAGATGGATCGGCGGTTCGATGTCCTGTCTGCATTTGGGGCGCGCGATATCGCCAGCTACAACGAGCGTTCAAAGGATCGCATTCCGTATCTCGTGTTTATCGTTGATGAGTTGGCGGATCTGATGGTGATGTCCGGACCGGAAGTGGAAGGGCCGATTGTGCGACTCGCACAGATGGCACGTGCGGTTGGAATTCATCTCGTGCTCGCAACACAGCGTCCATCGGTCGATGTGTTAACCGGTCTCATCAAAGCGAACATCCCGGCGCGGTTCGCGTTCTCCGTTGCGAGTGCGACCGATTCACGGACCATCCTTGATCGATCCGGCGCGGAGAAGCTGCTCGGACGCGGAGACATGCTCTATCAGACGGCGGAGATGTCCGCACCGAAACGGGTGCAGGGCGCGTTCATTACGGATAACGAGGTTCGTCATGTTGTGGAGTTTTTGAAGACGTCATACGGGCCACCGGAGTACGAATCATCTGTGGTGGAATCCGCTCGGACACCGACCGCATTTGGCGGTGGTGATGGTGGTGATGAGTCCGAACCCTTACTCGAACCAGCCATGGATGAGATTGTTCGTGCCGGGAAGGCGTCCGCGTCGCTTTTACAGCGACGACTGAAAGTGGGGTATGCCCGCGCAGCGCGTATTCTTGATCTCTTGGAACGGGAGGGGATGATTGGTCCGGGGGAAGGCGCAAAGCCAAGAGAGATTCTTCGAACGGATTTTGGATCGCAGCGTCGGGGACCGGCAGAGCCGGTTGCGATGAGACCGGGCTATGTTCCGGTTGAGCAGCATGTTCGGCCACCAATGGATGAGCCGCTCATCGATGACGAGATTGAACACGTTGAAGGTGACGTTGAGCTCGAGTCGCCAGAGCCATCCGGTCCGGAAGAAACGTACCCGTCTGAACGCGAGGATCTATGACCTTCCTTCACAAGCGCGTGAGGGAGGGTGACGCCTCCTTTGGTTCAGACTTGCGCGACCTTCGTGAGCTTCGCGGCATTTCATTTGAAGAAGCTTGTCGCGCGACAAAAATCGACGCGCATATTTTGAAGGCATTTGAAGAAGATCGACTTGAGGAATTGGAGGATCCGATTTTTGTTGGACGTCATCTGACGGCATATGTGAAATATCTCGGCGGGTATGAGCCGTATTTTCGGATGCGGTACGAGAGCCGTTTATCCGCCGTGTCCTCAAAACGAAAAACGGAAGACTTGCTTCCGCGCGTTCGGAAGATCGGTTTTTTTGATCTTTTTGCGGCCCCGCAATTTTTGGCCTTCTTGGGGATTGTTGCGTTTGCGGCGCTTCTTGGAGGATACGTGCTGTGGCAGGCACATGCGGTCAGTACGTCTCCACCGCTCGCAGTAGAGCGTCCGCGTGACGGTGAGATTTTAGATGTTCCACGCGTGGACGTGCATGGCACAACAATCGCGGAAGCCACGGTCACCGTGAATGGTCGCGATGCGCCCGTATCGCCACAAGGAGCGTTCACGATTGAGCTTGATGTGCCACGCGGAACAAGCATCATCACGATTATTTCGCGTCGCCGACGTGGGAGCGAAACGCGCGTGGTTCGTCATGTCACGTATGAGCGCGAACTTCCAGAATTGGATGTCCTCGGAGACATTTCGACCACGGGAACGACGAGCGGAACGACGTCGGCAACGTCGACGAGTGTGAGTACGACAAGTAGACGTTAGAATAAAAGGCAGTAGGCAGTAGGAACTGTTCCTACTGCCTACTTGCTACTGCCTATTAAAAAAGATGGGCTATTCCCATCGTGATTCTGCGATAACATCACATCGCTTTTTTTAGCTACAAAAAATCCTGCTCAATGAGCTGCAGCAGTGCGCCGCGTTTTAAGGAGGGCGTCTCAATCGACGGGAGGAGAGAGTATCCCAATCGTTTGCACGATTGGAACGACCGTAGAGTGGGATGCCCGAGGAACGCACGCACGACCGCAGCTCGTTACGCAGGATCGGAAGGGAAATGTGACGAGCTGAACGTTGACCGGAAGGATGAAGATTTGCGATTGGTATCCGGTGTCTTCCGAAGGATACCATGTTCTGTTGAGTTTTGCTGACCGAGGTTTCTGACGTCTGGGTATTCCGAAATCTCGGACAGGTGCCCTCAACGATGGTGATCGGAGGGCACGGAGTGAATAAGCGGTGGGGACTGTTAAGGAACGATGTGACCGTGCTGGTCTCTCTTTTTTGCGCGCAATAGCGCCTCGTCAATCGACAAGGGGCTAAATTCGATGACTCGCCGTGCCGGAAATCTGGGGGCCCGTCTTGAGCGGAAGATCAAGAATGCGAGTGCAGCTGGGACAACCAATGGAAGTGCCTCAAAGAACATTTTTTATCTGCTCCCTGTAGAAACGTTTGCGTATGTTAGCGGGTTTTGAGCCGGTGTGTCAATCCGCCGCATCTCTCGATTCAGCACCGTGTGCTGGACGGGGAGATGAGGCGGGGGAGGCAGTGATAATGCAATGCATGACCCCTGCCTCCGTAGTGTTTTCAATCATTTGCTCCTCAACAAATGGTTGTGGCCGGCATCCTGTGGATGCGCGACCGTTGTGTTCTCTCCTCTTGTTCCGGGCCTCCCTGTGAAGGGAGAAACCGGAGGATGAGGGCCAGGGTGATGGAATTTGGAATTTAGAATTTGGAATTTAGGCCCGGCCCAAATTCCAAATTCTAAATTCCAAATTCCATCACATGCATTGACGTGATCTTCATCCTCCGGCCAACGACAACCCTCAAAAGAGAGCCGTCGCGACCAGACTTTGAATGTTCTTGCGCGTTGCCATTGGAATGGAACGAGCATCTTCGATGTTCTTCCTAAGAACACCATCAAAGATGCTCGCGGGACAACAGAAAGAAAAACTCTGTTGCCCCGCAAGACTAGCGCGGAGACGAACTCAACATGTAAACGGGGTGGTCGCATTACCTCCCGTTTGGACCTGCGCTAAAGGGTCCTTACTCGCCGGTTCGTCGTCGTCGATTTCGAGATCGACGACGGGCGCACTTCCGGTCTGTGCGGCGGCAACGGCGGCAATCGTGGCACCCTCGAACACGATCTTTGTAGCGATCGGATTCTTGGGATCCTGCTTGCGTGACTTCCGTTGTCGTCGACCGTACTGCATCACCGTACTGCCGCAATTCTCCAAGAAGTTGTCGACCACGCCGTTGATGCGGAGCCGCTCCTCATTCAGGAGAATCGCTGCGACGAGTTCGACGCTGACGCGGATGACATACATGCCGTCTTCCTCGGTGCGACAACCAATGAGGACGGACTCGTACCGATCACTAACAACCGCAGTCATTCCGGCGCCGCTCTCTTTCGCTTCCGGGCAGAAGAAGAAAGTGTCACCGTGCCAATGCACGATGTTCTTCTCGCCCGTCTGGATCACCTGTCGAAGCAGGTCCAGACTGACGCAGAGCGGATGTGGAACGGAACGGCCTTTGATCGGGGCCGTCGTCATTCCGCTGCGGTCCATGTTGTACACGTTCCCGCAGTTCCGCATGACCGCGCGCGCGATGAGCTCGATGATTCCGTTCGGCTTGC
>JAHFIK010000056.1:5773-8088 GCA_023246415.1 Candidatus Uhrbacteria bacterium | reverse complement strand
ACGACGCACTAAAACTTCACCTGCACGTTCTCCTTCGCGGCCGCTTCGGCTTCGAAGAAATCGCGCTTGGTGAATCCGAGAGTGTTGGCGATCAGGTTGTTCGGGAAGACGAGGATCTTCGTGTTGAAGTCACGGACATTTCCATTGTAGAAGCGTCGCGCGGCCTGGATCTTGTCTTCGATATCCGCGAGCGTCTTTTGAAGATCAAGGAAGTTCACGTTCGCTTTCAATTCCGGATAGTTCTCTGCCACGGCGAAAAGCGACTTCAATGTTCCAGCGAGCATGTTTTCCGCTTCTGCTTTGGCCTGCGGATTCGTTGCGCCCATGGCAACCGATCGTGCCTTCGTGACTTCCTCAAACACACCGGCTTCGTGCGATGCGTATCCCTTTACGGTTTCAACGATATTCGGGATTAAATCGTAACGGCGCTTTGTCTGGACGTCGATATCAGACCAGGCTTCGTCGACTTTTACTTTGAGTCCAACGAGACCGTTATAGGTTGCCACAAGCCATCCGATGAGGACGACGATGGCGATAAGAAGAATCCACATAATAGGCATAGCGTATGGACGTCTCTTGGGACGCCGATTCAATATAAGTAAAGCTATATAAAGCGTACGGGAGGGCGAAGAAAACGTCAATCAGGGTTGATGGGCTGGGATCGGATGTCACATTCGAGACAAGAGAGGTGATTACGTTGCAAATGAGGTAAGAAGCTGGGTTTCTGATTGACAGCGCGGTGTGATTTCGATGAAATAGTGATGCACATCGACAAGGAGTGTTTCATGAAACGTGTTCAGGCCCTCGTGTTTGGAATTTGTCTGACGCTCTGTGTGGGGACATCGTCGTACGCGCAGATGCCGCCGCTTCCGCCGCCACCCATGCCGGTCATGATCCCGGTTCCGCATCGTCTTCAGGATACCTACATCTGGTGCTGGGTCACTGCGGCACAAATGGTCCTCGAATATCGCGGACTCGATCCGAATCTGGAGCAATGTCGTTTGCTCGAGATCGGGTACAGCCTTCCAGAAGGGTATTGTTGCGGTGATCCGCGGCGCTGCATGCGCGGAGCGCAGCACATGTTCGAAGTTCAGCGTCTCGTCTCATACGCCGGAGGCGTTCCGTCCATTGTGACGCTCGCGGAAGATCCAATGAGTCTGTATAACAATTTGCTCAACGATCATCCGGTGATTATCGAAATCGCGACGGGCTACGGATCGTCGCACGCGATTGTGGCTGTTGGAATGAGATTCGAAGATCGCTGTGGCCAACAGTGTCAACGCGATCCCTACAACCCATTTGCGCCACCGATTTGCTTCCCGGTCTGTCAGCGGTTCGCCGCGGTTGCGGTCAACGATCCGATGAAGGCGTACACCGACGAGATCGAATATGGGCAGCTCATTCGTGTTTGGAAGTCCTCACTCATCGTCGAACATCGAAACTAGATCAGTGACCTTTACGAGATGTCCTGATCGCTTCCGGCCCCTATCCGATGGATGGGGGCCTCGTTTTTTAACGATCGTATTTTTATCGCAGTGATGAGTGCGACGTCTTGATAAAAAAGACACGCCGCCTGCGGAGTAAACCGGCAGGCGGCGTTGACGGCCATCGGAGCAGTCATCAGCCGGGTGGGGGGTGGCTGAGGATCTGCTCGACGAGGCGGATCTGTGTTTGAATGGCTTCCAGATACCTGGGGCAGGTCATCTGTGCAAGCGGCAACACATAGGTATAGGTCTCGTCGAGGTATCGACGTTTTCGTTCCGGTTCGAATGGTCCGATCGTGCAGAGATTATCCAAACGGTCCGCGAGTTTGCTGACACGGACGCCAAACGCGGCGTCGTAGAGTCCTTGGTAGTACTCTTTATCGTCTTTTTTGACGCGTGCGATGACTTGCCCGCTGATGGGATCAAATGCCGGGATGGATCGTGAAAGGAGTTGGGTCCACTCCCACGTTTCTTGGCCGAGGAGATTGACGATCACCGTGTACGGCGTGTTGGTTTCCTCGACGATGTCGTGGAGAAGCCCGCTTTTGACGTTTGCCGTCTCGCCGTACCCGAACTTGATGAGCGAGACGGCGACGCGACGCGGGTGGTTGAAAAAACGCTCGCCATCGTCTCGCACCTGGTGGGCATGTCCAAGTTCTGCGAGCCAGTAGGCATGCCGAATCTCTTCGATGTCTTTGGCGGAGCGGTTCTGCTGAACAAGGTGAAAGAACTCTTCGCGATTCACGAAACACCTTCTTTCCAAAGTTCGAATTGACCTGCCGTTCATAGCAAGCGCTAATGACAATGTCAATCGCGTGGATTCGAGATCAT
>JAHFIK010000056.1:2629-5673 GCA_023246415.1 Candidatus Uhrbacteria bacterium | reverse complement strand
ACGCGCCGGGAGTCGTAGATGACCGGGCGGCCTTCGCCTTTTCGCTCTCTCACGAGTTCGTCGGAATCCACGCCGACGATGAGGACGTCGCAGTAGCGGCTGCATCGCGTGAAATACAGGACGTGATGATAGTGGATGAGGTCAAACGACCCGGACGTGAGACCGATCTTTCGTCCGTTTGCTCTCGCGTGTTGGAGATAGACGCGAAGGACATCAATCGCAGTGGGATCATTCTGGTCAAAGAGCATCTGGCATTCTCCGTTGTAAAACCATTTTCAAGCGCCGGCTGGAGCTAAGCAGAAAATGGGGAGATTGGCAAGATGCCGGATGCGATGAATCGCGAACGCCCCTCCTGGAAGTTGAGTCAGGAGGGGCCTTACGTTGACGTGTTCGGGTCTAATCGGTTGCCGTCCATAAGATGAAGCGGCCGAAGAGACCAAGGATGAATTGAAGAACGAGCAGGATTGGTCTGAGTACGAATCGATAGATCGGCCAGATCAGACATCGATAGATGAAGATCGCGACGTACCGAAGGATGAAATAGATTGCGCCGACGATCGTGATGACCACCCCTTGGATGATGCCGGCGCAAATCGTCCAGCTGAACAGGCTGATGCAGTACCAACAGGCGTCTGTCCGATCCAGGTTCGCGATAGGGTTTCGCAGATGCCCTGAGATGTCGCCAATCAGGACAACGAACCCGATGAACAAGAATGTGGCCAGGAATGCTTCTCCGAAGGCATCTGACCCTTTGCGTACGAGCGTTTCGACGCCCGCAATGGCGGAGCCGATAATGATGACAACATCGATTGTAAAGACGCTCCAGAAGAGGACGTCTCCAATGGCCTGTGCAATGTCGGGATTGCCGAGCAGGAACAGGACACAGAAGAAAATGACACCGACGACGAGAACGGGATAGAGCCAGTCATTGTCTGACATGAAATACCTTCATTTCTCGAACGAGATCAGCATAGCGACTGCCGGTGGAAAGTCAATACGGCGCGCCATAAAAAAAGATCGCATCCCTGCGATCACATGGAATGGATAAAGATGGGTTAGAGCGTGGAATCGTCGAACGTGTTTGATGTTGCCGAGCCCGTCGAGGACGTTTTCGCCCATTGATCGCTCACGCTCGTAATCTGTTCGACTTGAGATTGTAATCTCATCTTATACCGACCGACGCGAATTCCGACAAAGAAGATTCCAAAAATAAGAACAACCGCAATGGCGCTCGAATACCAGGTGACCTTTGTCCATTCAATATACATAGAAGACGGACCGATGGTTACCGGATGGTCGCGGCTGGGGAAGGAGCGGATCCGGTACGGTCAAAGATCTTCTGTTTCTGCGCTCCGAGCTTCATTCCAAGCAGGAAGATGGAGACGAACAGAATGATCGCGATCGTGAGTGAAATCCAGTTCGCTTTTTTCCAAACGATTTTCATACGAGGCATAGTATAGCAGTCGCGACTGGAAGAAGGATCCCGAGCGTCAAGCATCAGCGTTGGATAAGAAAGATGAGGACGTACTGAAGCGGGTAAAAGAGGTAAAAGAGATATTTCGCCTTCGGCCCTTGTTTCCCATTGTACACCGCGATGGCGATGAGCGAGATCGGACTCGCGAGCTCAATGAGATTTTGGAGATTTGATGAGGAGATATGATGCGTCAGTGACATCTGAACAAGCGTTGGAATGAAATACCAGGTCCAACAGATGACGAGCTGTGCGATAATCGTTTTTTTCAGGTTCTCATGCCACAGATAGAACACGACGATTGAACAGACCCCGGCGGCACCGTAATCCGTTTTTAAGAACACGGCGATGAGGGCGGCGATGAGGGTGATGAGAAGCCACTGCCATGGACGCGTTGTTTTTTTGATCCACAGGATGGCAAGCAACCCGAGCGAGAGGGTGAAGACGGCATTTAAGATGAAGAAGGAGGGATCGATCTGCCGGTTTGCGGCGAGAAAGGGGATCTCGGAGATCGTGGCGAGACCGAGGAGTCTGATCACGTACTGATTCAGATTCCGGCTGTAGCGTGCCCCGCTCGCGGCGAGCCAAGCGAAGAGGGGGAATGACATTCTCCCAATAAGATTCAGGATCAGAACATGCGGAAAAAAGAACAGACCGATGTGGTCGATCGCCATCGTGAGCACCGCGAGCAGTTTGATCTGGAAGGAGGTCATGAGGCGTCTGATTCGGCGTTCAGTATAGCAATAAACGGCTCGAACATCGCAGGGACCGTCGGGCACATCAGAGGCTTGACAATTTGGGTAGTTTATCTATAAACTAACGAATCCCTATGAATGATGCCTGCCGGTCTCTCCCAACGACGAGTTTCATTGTTCGGCTCATGCATTTGGTTCATCGGATTGAGCATGCGGCGAATCGCTGTTTCTTTGAGCCACATGGACTTTCCATGTCCACGGGTCAGATCCTGATGTGTCTGTTTCATGCAGATGGGAAAACGCCGACTGAACTGACGCAGATGCTGGGGAGTAAGAAATCGAACATGACGCAACGAATCGCTGCACTGAAGAAAGCGGGGCTCGTCAATCTGACGGATCCAAATCAGGGGGATCGTCGGAGTGTCCGCGTCTCACTCACGGAGCAAGGAAAAACGATCGCAACGGCCATGAATGAAGTCTTCAGTAAGCATATCCAGGACCTAGAACACGATATTTCATCTGAACAGCGACAACACATGATTTACGTCTTAGATCGTATGAATGAAAAACTCGATTCTGTTGAATGTCTCCATCACTAAATTCTTGATTACTATGAGCTCCACTTCTTTCTTTCGACGTCGTTCGTTTTGGCTGATCGCGCTTGGTGCGGTGGTGATTGGCGTTGGCATCTCGTTCGCATTCCTCCGACCACGCATCGCTGCAGAAGTTGCCGTGGCCCCGGCACCAATCTCCATTCCGGTCCATGCAACGTCCGCGTCTCACTTATTTGAATCGACGGAACAGGTGGTCTACCCGGGAACCATCGAAGCTGAAAATCAAGCAACGATCATCGCCAAGGCAAATGGAACGGCCTCGGA
>JAHFIK010000056.1:0-2529 GCA_023246415.1 Candidatus Uhrbacteria bacterium | reverse complement strand
CAGATGAATGGACTGCAGGCGCAGCTGGATCAGATTCGCCAGGCTCGAACGAATACGGATTTGAACAACGTGACGACATTGGATGCGCTTCAGAAAGCGGTTGAAATTGCTCAACAACAAGAGCAGTCCGCCGCGCAGGCCATTGAGAATTTGAAAGCCGGAAATACCTCTCAGACCGATCAGATCGTGTTTTCGGTCCAATCTGCACAGAATCAGCTTGCGGCAACGAAGGCGCGCGTCGATGGTCAGATTTCTTCGGCTCAGTCACAGGTGCATCTGGCGGAAATGCAGTATCAGAATGCGGTCATCGCCTTGCAGAATGTGTCCGATGCGCACCGCGCCATCGCGCCGATCGCTGGCGTTGTCGTGACAAAAAATGTTTCGAACGGGGACACGATCTCGCCAGGCCAGGTGCTTGCGGTGATCGGAACGCCGGATCAGCTGAAGGTGTCCTTCTTTATTGATCAGGAATCGCTCAGCATGGTGGCTCCGGGGTTGGAAGTTCGCGTAAGTTCACCGGATGGGACGTCGACGAGCGGGACGATTGTCAGCATTGCGCCACAGGCAGATCCGGCCACGCGACGGTATGAGGTCGTTGTTCGGCCGCTCCTGACAAACGGCGCGCATTTTTCGCTGGGATCCATTGTCGACATTTCACTGCCGCTTCGAAAAGTGGCGGCGCAGGGAACGATTCTGGTCCCGCTCTCTGCGGTGGATGTGACCCCGAACGGAACGTATCTGACCATTGTGAAGGATGGAACCGCGGATCGTCTGGCCGTTGAAATCACCCGCGTGCTCGGTGAAACCGTTGAGATTAAAGCCCCGATCACCCCGGACACCCTGGTCGTGACCGACGGAAATCGACTGACATCGCAAGGATCTGCGGTCACGGTCATTCAATAACGCTATGGACGACCTTCAGACTCCACCTCAGGTGGACACGCCGGAAACGCCATCGGAACATCACTCGTCCGATCGGTTGTATCTTGACCGCCTCACATTCAATCCGGCATTGCGGAAAAGTATTTTGAATTTTTTCGTCACGAATTTTCGCGTGGTTGTGTTGTTGATTATCGCGTTGACGATTGCTGGCGTGTACTCGTTTCTGCAGCTGCCGCGTGAGTCAAATCCAGAAGTAAAAATTCCGATCGCCGTTGTTGCAACGGTCTACCCGGGCGCATCGCCAGCAGACATCGAAGAGCTCGTGACGAAAAAGATTGAAACCGGCATTTCCGGGTTGAAAAACGTGGATACGGTGACCTCGCAGTCCTCGAATTCACTCTCCGCGGTAACCGTTGAGTTCGATGCGAAAGCGGACTTGAATGACAGCATTCGGTCGCTCCGCGATGCCGTGAACAGCACCGCAAAAAATCTTCCATCCGATGCACAGGATCCGATCGTTCAGGAAGTTTCTATCGACGATACCCCGATTTGGGAAGCCTCATTCACCGGACCGATGGATGGATTCGCACTTCGTGATGCGGCCGATGATATTAAGGATGAACTTGAAAAGATCCCGGGCGTTCGCAAGGTGACGATCTCCGGCGGGGATCAGCGTGAATTCGATATTTCATATGACCCGGCAAAATTGGCGTCCTACGGATTAACGGTTGATCAGGCAAACATGGCGGTCAAGGCAACGAACCTCGCTGTTCCCGGCGGCACGTTCCAAGGCGCGCATTATGATTTCCCAGTGCGCACCGATGGACGGTTCTATACCGCAGAGGCGCTTGCGCAGATTCCAATCATGCATACCCCGCAGGGGGCAATGGTGTTCTTGAGCGATATCGCGACGGTGCGTGAAACAGCCATTAAAAAGACCGTGTTATCTCGGTTTGGAAACGTAGGTCAGACATCGCAGCCAAACATCACGATTCAGGTGGTGAAGAAAACGGGCGGATCTATTTTAAACAGCGTGAAGGAGGTGCAGGCGCGTATGGATGACGCGGTGTCGCGGTTGCCAAAGGGGACCTCGTATCATGTCATTTCAAGTGCGGCCGATCAGATCGATAAAGATTTTACCCAGCTGACGCATGACTTCCTGTTGACGATCATCCTGGTGTTCTCCATTCTCTTTTTAATCGTTGGATTGAAAGAGGCGTTGGTTGCGGGGCTCGCTATGCCACTCGTGTTCTTTGCGACGTTTACCGTCATGTTGATCACGGGGACAAGCTTGAACTTCTTGTCACTCTTTGCGCTCATCTTGTCACTGGGGTTGCTGGTCGACGACGCGATTGTGGTGGTGAGCGCGACGAAACAGTATCTCAATACCGGAAAGTTCACTCCGGAAGAAGCGGTGCTGCTCGTGCTGAATGATTTTAAAATCGTGTTGTTGACGACGACGATGACAACGGTGTGGGCGTTCCTGCCGCTCTTGTCCGCATCCGGCATCATTGGAGAGTACATCAAGTCCATCCCGATTACGGTTTCGGTCACGCTCATTGCGTCGCTTGGAATCGCCCTCTTCATCAACCATCCGCTCGCCGCCGTGTTGGAACGCATTCGGTTTACAAAGCCGATGTTTATCGC
>JAHFIK010000015.1:21603-23895 GCA_023246415.1 Candidatus Uhrbacteria bacterium | reverse complement strand
ATTCTCTTCGCCTTTTTTCTGCACGATGCGGTGTATGATCCAACGCGGAAAGATAATGAAGAACGAAGCACGGAACTCGCATGGGCCATGATTGAACAAGCAGAACTCCCCGTTCCGTTCGGTGAACTCGTCGAACACCTGATCATGGCGACAAAACGCCATGGGACATCGGCAGATATCGACGTACAGATCATGATCGACATGGATCTGTGCATCTTGGGCGCGGACGCAGCCGTGTTCGATGTGTATGAACGACAGATTCGGCGCGAATACAAACACGTGCCTGATGACATCTTCATTCCAAATCGCATTCGTTTCTTGGAACGCATGCTCGAGCGCGGCGCCATCTTCTCCACCGACCATTTTCGAAATCAGTGTCAGGCGGCAGCAGAAGAAAACATTAAACGCTCCATTCGACATCTTCGCATGCTTCGGCACGTCTAATCAGCACGTGCCACACTCGGAGAACCGCTTCTGTCAGAGGCGGTTCTTTTCGTTTTACGCGATCACGGAGAGATGCCGAGGGTTGACCATCCCCTCATTTTTTGCTATACACACCCATCGTCCCTTCCCAATTCATCAACCCAAATGAGAAAGAAGGTACCCATGTGGGACCCCTACGCTGAATTCGAATCTGCGACGCTTCCGAATGGTCTGACGGTCCATGCAACACACTGGCCAGGACGACCATGGGAAGCCATGGGATTCCTATTCCACAGCGGTGCCGAGCAGGATCCGATCGGACTTGAAGGACTCTCGCATTTCGATGAACATCTTGTCTCGAAAAACGCTCGTGTTTCTCCAAGCGATCTTCAACTGTTTTTCGATGACTGCGGCGGAAGAGTAAAACTCGGAGAGACACGCGACCAATCCACGGTCTACCATTTCTTCGTTCCCGCAGATCACAAAATCCTTACTGACGCATTCTCGATATTTGGCCACATGCTCCTCTCAGCCAAATTGAAACGATGCATTGAGCATGAGCGTCGCGTCGTGATCGAAGAGTTCAAGTGGCATTATCAGACCAACCTCAAACTTGATCTGGCTCGACGTGAGCGCCGCGCGGTATATGCCGGCTGCTGGCTCGAACGATTCGTGCGGCCGCTCGGCCATCCGGAATCGGTCGGTCGCATGACGCAACAGGATCTGCAACAGCACTACGATGCACACTATACTCCAGCGAATCTGAGCATTGTCGGCGTTGGCGGCATGCGACTCTTAGAACTTGTTCACCTCCTCGAGAACAGTCCATTCGCAGTCTCGAAACCGGGGATGCGCACGCCGCTCCCGATCCCGATGACGGAAGTCGTTCAACCGACGGAGAATCGTCATGTGGTCGAGATGTCCTCATACATCTCTATGCAGATCAACTCCTGTGCGTATCGAAGTGTGGCAAGAGTTCCTGGAATCGTTACAAAAAGAACCATGCGCATCATGCGTTCCATGTTACGCGAAATCCTCGATGAAGAGATTCGACAGCGGCGTGGATGGACGTATGCGACAACCACCGGTTGCATTTTTTACCGATATTTCCATCAATTCACAATCCACTGCGATTCGTTTGCGCCCGATGCCATCACCGACATCGAAGAAATCATTGAGACCTGTATCCGTTCGATCGCAAGCCGCAGAGACCTGTTTGATCGCGTCAAACGGCATGCGCTCGTGAGTAACTCCTTACTCGATCCAACGGGAATCGGGGTCTGTGATGATGCCCTTGATGATCTGGAAGAAGAACAGCGAATCGTCACACTTACTGAAGTCCAAGAAGATCTCGAACGCGTGACGTTTGAGGACGTTCTGAATGCTGCACAGTGGATCGTACCGGAACGAAGATGGACGCTCCTTATTCGACCATAACTCATCTGGGCCCGCCCTTGCGGCCGATCTGCTGTCTCACGACACGATCGGCCGCGTTTCTTTTTACCGAACCCGCCAACCCGAAAACACGCAAACCGCTCCCTTGACCCTCTCCCCGATTCGTGATAGTTCACCCGTATTCGCACTCTCGCGAATGGCATTACCGGATGAGGTGGAACTCATGTCTCGCGCTCTTTCACACCTGTACTTGATCATCGCGCTGTTTGCAACCGCGTGCAAAGAAAAAACTGCAACCATCGAAGGCGTTGTGACTGACGTCGCGATTACACCCGCGCAGTCGTTCCACGGGAACGATCACACGCTCGTGACATTCAACGACGGACGCGTCCGTTCGTTTGCCGGGGTCAGCCCTGTCGTTTTTCAAAAGGGGAAGCTGAATGTCATCAGCTATTTCGTGAAACGGAATTACAT
>JAHFIK010000015.1:0-21503 GCA_023246415.1 Candidatus Uhrbacteria bacterium | reverse complement strand
TTTCCCTGATTGAAAAAGTGGAAGCGCAAACACCACATCGAATCACGATCACGGATGAAACGTCGTTGTGGGGAGCTGATATCTATATCGACGTGATGAACGATGTCCCTGACGCCACTATGGCAATGATCAGCGGAACCTTCCTCACCAAGGTCTTTGAAGGACCGTTCCGCAACATTGGAACATGGATCAAAGAGATGAATGCGTACGTTGCGTCAAAAGGAAAAACAACAAAGAAGCTGTACTTCTACTACACCACCTGTCCGAAATGCGCGAAGGTGTATGGGAAGAATTATGTCGTGTTGTTGGCACAGGTCGGGTAAGTCGAGAACGTATCGGATCGCAATGAAACAATGTAGCCATGAAGCCATTTCTCTGGAGGAATGGCTTCATGGCTACATTGTTTCATTGCGATATGATCTGACGTTCCAAAAAATGAAGAGACCGCACGCCATGCCGAAGTCGGCAGCAGCGTGCGGTTTCTGTATTTCTTTGCAAAGAGCATCGAACTATTGATGCTGCTCCAGGCAGGCAAGCGGGACATCGCCCTCGTAGCACCACCAATCCGTGTGATCAACATCGCAAAATGTGAGCGGGGTCGCCCATCCACCGATCGTCTCGCCAGGTTGCCACGTCACGTTTGTGCATTTTTTGTGAGCTGCACCAAGTGCGCCGCAGATATGACAGGTCACCGGGACCGTCGTAATACTCCGATACACGGGGAGATAATCCACGACGCCGATGCCGCCCGCTTTGCAGTAGCCGACGGGATCGAGCGAACGTAAAAACTGAATCGCATATCCCGCTGGATGACAGTCGAGCGGTTTCTCCGCAGGAGGCGGCGGCGGTACACTCGGTACGATCGGCTCAACGGGTGGTGGTGGCCGTTGCGGTTCCGGATCGGGAATCGATGTCGGAGCTGGAGCAGGCGGAGGCGGTGGAGATGACGATGTTCGCGGCGTATGAGATCCCTGAGGCGACGACACATCCGATTGAGCGGACGTTGGGAAATTTGGCGCCAGTCCACCCGCAACCGCAATGCCATTTAAGGCACGATTCAATCCCATCGCATCATTCGGATTTTGGATGTTTGCGATCTCCGCCATCGCCTTGTCGCGTTCCGCCCGAACCTGGCGATCCGTTTCTTCATCCATTTGTCGTAATTCAACTTCCAAGGCCCGGCGATCATTCCGGAGTCTGCGCTGCGAATCCTGCCATTGCTCCGCCGTACGACGATTTGCACGTGTATCTCCGAACGCATTCGCATGATCACAGGCATCCGCTTCACCGTGCGAACAGGCGCGCGAACTTGCTTTCTTCGCTTTCTCGACATCTAAGGTTAACCCAAGATCCAATTGCTCTTTTGAGAGTGAAGCATCTTTCGGTGTACTCCCTGGGTAGGCGAATAATGTCGAGACTTCGTTGCAAACTGCTCCCGTTCCATCATCACCACCTCGAATCGTGAATTCGTTCTCCAAACAGTATTGATACGCCTTCTCACGAAATTGAAGTCGCAATGCGGGTGAGAACGTTCCGGGATGCTGAATCAATGTCGCCATGAGGGTGCACGAGACATCTTTTCCATCACACGCCTTCAGCGCAAAAACCATCGCCTCCTTGAAGCGTCCTCGGTCGTATAGATCACTCGCAACGAGTCCGCATGCGGAACCCACCGTGTATCCATATCGCTCGAGTTCATCTGCGTCACCCTCACACATTTCCACATCCCGTTCTTTCACCCCTTCGAGCGGACCGGAGGAGATCTGACTGAATCCCGCGCCTCCGCAGCTGAGCTGCAAACCGCACGCCAACACACAGATGAGGAGACAAAAAATGTTTCCGATACTCTTCGCGTTTCTAAAGTCCATGATGCCCTTCCTTCTGGAACACCGACACAATACAGCAATCTGGCAATTTAACAATCTCCCCGAAAGAGATCGAACGCCTTGCGATCGTTGCACCTCTTTTTACTTTCCCGAGGAGTCACCGACGATCCGCCGCGGCGGATTGGAAAGGATTCTCATTAGAGAAGTTGCAACATCTAGATCCAAGCCCCGCTTCCAAGGGATCCCTCGTCGGTGACTCACGCGGGAAAGTGGCTAGAGCGTGACCAGTGAAATACTCAGCCGATCGATTTCCTCGTCGCTTGCTTCTCCGCCCTGCCTTTGTTACGGTTCCGCCGCAAAACGGCTGTACAGGATGGCCGCCCTTTCAAAGGAAAACACAGATGGATATCAATCTCTTTGACTGCCTCTCCCCGATTGATTATCGATATCGAAGCAGAACACTTGCCGCCATTCTTTCCGAGAATGGATTTACGCGCGCCAAGCTGGAAGTGGAAATCGCTCTCATCAGTGCGCTCGTGAACCGCAAGATCTGCCCGCCAGAAATCGCAGCGGAAATCTCCGTTGCCTGCGCCCAGGTCACCACGGACGAAGTGTATGACGAAGAGGGGCACATCGGCCACGACATTCGCGCGCTCGTAAATTGCATTCGCAACAAGGTGAGCGACGCGGCAAAGCCGTACATCCATATGACGGCCACCTCGTTCGATATCAGCGATACCGCGAATGCCCTTCGCTATCGCAGAGCGACCGAAGACGTTCTGATCCCCTCGCTCATCGAGCTGGAACGCGTGCTCGTCGACATCACCATGCGTGAATCAGAGACGGTCCAAATTGGACGAACGCATGGTCAACATGCGGTTCCGATCACCTTCGGGTTTGCTATGGCGGGATACGTCAGCCGACTCGGGAAATCGATCATCAAGTTAAAAGAACTCTCTGCGGAAATCACAGGGAAGTTTTCCGGAGCCGTTGGCGCATACAATGCATCCGCACTCTTCTTTAAGGATCCTGAAGCATTCGAAGAAGAAATCCTCGACCATCTTGGATTGAACCCGGCAGAGCATTCCACGCAGATCGTCCCACCGGAATCGGTGATTCGACTCTTCTCGGAAATCACGGTGGTCAGCGGCATCATGGCAAATCTCGCGGATGACATGCGCCACCTCCAACGAACGGAAATTGGCGAAGTCGGAGAAGAGTTTGGCAAAGATCAGGTCGGCTCTTCCACCATGCCGCAGAAACGCAATCCGATTGGATTCGAAAATGTGAAGAGCATGTGGAAACTTGTCGTCGGACGCATCGCCACGCTCTTCATGGACCAGATCAGCGAGCATCAACGTGACCTGACGAACTCCGCATCCGCCAGAGCAAATGGCGAAATTATTGCGTACGTCCACGCGATGGCGCAGCGACTCACCAAGGTCATGAAGAAGCTCCGCGTGGATCGCGCCAATCTCGAACGGAATCTCGCAATGCAAAGTGGGCTCGTGCTCGCGGAGCCGCTCTACATCCTGCTCGCATCACTTGGACACCCGGACGCGCACGAAAAAGTCCGCACACTGACGCTCCAAGCGCAGAGCGAACGAAAAACACTTCAAGACATCGCCCAAGCAGATCCAGAGCTCGATCCGTATCTCAAACAGATGACCGATCATCAGCGAGCGATCATCTCCGATCCGTCGCTCTATACCGGCATTGCGGCCGCAAAAGCGTTTGCGATTGCTGAGCGTTGGTCAAAGCGACTCTTGAACACCTATTGAATCCATCTGACACTGAACTATCACTTCTCGCCCGCCATGTCGCAAGACCTCTGGCGGGCGTTTCGTTTCAAGACGAGTGGAGCCGTCGCAATCAAGTTATCTCATAATCAAACAATCCAGTCAGCTGATTGGATTATTTGATCATTAGATGACTTGATTGCTAAATGCTATACTTTTTGTGATTTTCTTTTGATATGAACATCCAAAAAATCTACATCGGCGGATGGTTTCAGCGGACCACCTTGCACCTCACGGAGATGTGGGATTTTTTGAAACACGGGACATCGCATCTCGATTTTCCAAAGGATCAATTAACAAAAGCGCGATCCGTCCTCGGGATCACGGAGGCAACGCGTGAAAGCGGACCATTGGAATATATCCTTGTTAAAACGAACAAAGACATCGACTTTCGGGTGTATGAGGATGGATTGATCGTACTTGAGAAGTCATACAAATCTCTGAAAGAAGATTTCAATGCGATCCGGGACTATTACGACAAAAAACTATCAAAAAGCCTCTCGTTCATTTTTAGCAAAGGCGCTCCGGTTCCAAAAGAGCTCGCGAATATCAAAACGATCCTGCCATATATCGTCACGATGACAGATGCAGATGAGGCAGACGTTAAAAAAATCTTTGCGGATTCATCTGAAGAATTGTATTCCGTCTTAGCCACGAAAAATATCGAGGTGTATCGGAGCGCTGGCATCATCATCGTCAACAACCTCAAGGACGAGAGCCTGTTGCGTGAAATCATCGAATCACAGATCTTCTTTCGTGAATTCAAGACGCAGCTCCACCGTTACCTCACCATTCACCGCGTCCTGTGGGAAAAGATACGCGTCATCAAAGAACGTGGGGACATCAAGGGGACAGACATCGATGCATTGCGCAATGAGATCTCCGTCTACCAGAAAACGATCAACTTGATCGGCGCGCGCATTGATCAGATGCCCGCTTACGTCCACACGCGACAAAAAATCACGGACATGGAAAAAATTGACGCATATCTCCAGCCGCTCTTTCAGATGAAATTCGAGACCCTGCTTGATACCCATGAGTACATCAAGCGATTGTGGGAGATGACCAAGAACTACCTGACGTCTGCGATCGAGATTTTTACCGAGCTCCAAGCAAAGAGCACGAAAAACACCATCTCCTCGCTTCAACTCGTCACCACCATTGGTGTCGTCGCAGGGATTCTTGGCTACTTCAGCAAAGACTCCTGGCCGAAGTTCACCCTCATCGGAGTCTTCTATTTCGCCATTCTCATGCTCATGACGTGGATCATCAATACGGCAGTGTCAAAGTTCTACAAGAACAAGAAGTATCACATTAAAGAGGAAGAGATTGAGAAGGATATTAAATAATATCGTAGGGGCGAGGCCTGGCCTCGCCCCTACGATATTAAGAACAGGACGACACCTTGCGATGTCGTCCTTTTGAATCGGTTCACTCTATTCCATTTATCACGTGACGACGGTCGTCCCCGAACCTGATGCTGGAGATGATTCCGGCGTCGACGCTCCCGCAACCGTGAGCATCTCTGGCGAGATGACGAGTTGTGCAGATTTCGATCCGACCTCCAGCAGGAGAATCTGTTTCGCCGCATCCGTCCCAACCTCTGTGACGAGCTGCGTATAGATAGCTGCAAGTCTCGCACCTTCTTTTTCGCCCTCGGATTTCGCGGCGTCACGCAATTGCACAGTAAGCTCTGCTGCTTTCGTGAGTTCCGTCTGTTGATGACCGAGCTTCGCCATCGCCTGCTCATGCATAGCCGTATCGAGCTCCTTCTGCGTCTGAATCGTTGCCGCTTGTGACAAGATGCGCTGAACGCCCGAATCCTTCGGCTCCCATAATCGAACGATGACCTGCTGAATCGTGATCCCGAGTGACTCGAAATACGCGGGACCATTCTCCGAATCGTCCGATCCTGCAGTGCTCGACTTGAAGAGCGAATGGCTGCCGATGCGATCACCGGTATTCACCTTGAATTCGTCGAATGACAGCGTGGCGACCAAGCTGACGAGTCCGGCAATGATCTTGTTGTAGAACGCGCCCAGTGGATCATCCCGCTCAATCAACTTTTGCGGATCACTGTACGCATACAGAATCATGAGCCGGAGAATCAATACGACGTTATCCTTCGTTCGAACTTCGAATGACAGATACGATTGCGTATCGTTCAAACGAAGTCTCGTAAAGCGAAGCACGCCGGGTGTCTTTTCTTCCGTCTGGCTGTTTGGACTGCCCGTCCACCGGAACTCCCATAAACGCTCCCGCGCATTCACGTACACGATGGGCTGATTCTTCCCAAGAATGAGATCTGGTTTTCCAGACTCTCGAATGACGACGACTGCTTCGTTCGAAGCTTGCGTGACGCACTCATCCGGAAGCCATCGGCCATCTCGAGGATCTACGAAAATCACGCCCGGACGCTCGATCCGCATAAACGTGCCGTCCTTATCAACGAGATACCCCTTCTGCTGTTCCTCAACGAGGATACGGTCGAACAGCTGGACGTTTGTTCCGAACGCCGTCACGATCTGTCGCGGCCCGTCAATTTCTTCCACGCGCCCGCTTCGATGCGTCACGAGTGCTTTGTCGCCACTCGGCACCGTTGTATAGAGTGAATTTGAAATGTTCAACCACCTACTCATGTTCTGACCTCCACGTATTGTTCGAGGACATCCCGATCAACGACGAGAGCTAACCATAGGAAGGAGCGGGTGCCAAGGGCTGGTTCGTGGCGTCGTCCGTCGTCCGTCGTGGCGTCGTTTCGGCCGGCCGGACCGACGCCACGACGGACGACGGACGACGCCACGAACATTGACTTTTTATCCACATTCCCGTTCAATCGAGACACGAACATTCCAAGTTCAACACAACACATTTGGAGGTCTACGATGACCCTTGAACATCGGCTCATCTTTATCATCGGTCAACCATCTGCTGGAAAAACAACCGCCGCACAAACGCTCAATGAGCTCTTTGGATGGCCGATCATTTCTGCAGAAGCCATCGGCGCACAGGCACTCGAACGCAATCCGCTCTTGTTCCAAGACGATGAATTCGATACCCGATCATCCCGTGGCATGCGGACCATGTCCTATCTGGAGCCGGATGAGTCGGACGAGTCGGACCATTCCGAGGACGATGACGATTCGAAGAAGAAGAAACCCGCCGAGCCAACCGCGGAGGAACCCGAGCTCTATTGTGCGACTGAATCGCACGCCATTGCTCCGACACAACGTCCCCCTGAGATGTCCGGCTACGAACGCCGTCTGCGACGAATCATTCTTGCGAACAGCCCGTTCCCGTACTCCTACGCCGCACGCGTTGATCACGAACACCCGGGAGCTTTTCTGAGCGCGCTACTAGACATCTGCAGTCACGCCGATCAGCCCGTCATCATCGACGGCATCCGTTCACGGGACGTCATTGCAAAGATTCGGAGGAATAAGATCGCGTGTACGGTTCTCTCCGTCCACACGCCCTACGCGGTTCGCGAACAGCGCCACGATGTACATCTGAAACGGAATCAAAATCCGTACGAACTCGTGGCCCAGTATGCGATCGAAGTTCATCAGCCGCTCATCGCGCTTGATGCGGACATCTGGATTGAGAACGTCGGTGACGACGTCGACATGCTCGCGACATTCTCAGACGCCTTCGCCCCTGATGGAACGATCGCGCTCCTTCCGATCATCGAACGCTGCGTTCTCTGCGAGGAACAGGGCACACAAACAGACAACGATCAGTATCCGGGCGTGCCGCTCTGTCCCGCGTGCGTCAAACGACACGCTCATACCGTGCCCTGCGGCACGTGCCAGCAGATGCGTCCCATTCATGATCACGATGACGCTGGTCGGCCGAGATGCAAATCCTGTTCGGATCTCAAAGAGGTCCCACGGTGCGTCACCTGCAATACGCCATTGGAACCGCCACTCGTCCGCTCTCCGCACGGAATCGGACACATCTGTCCGGCATGTCACGAAACATACAAACAGACCGTGGCAACAACGGAAGTTTGTTCATTCTGCCATGAACCGGGACGAAGGATTGTTTCGCATAAGAACGGCGTCCTCACCTGCAGTCGGTGTTATGGCCGCAAGCGGAACGGGCATCCCGTGACCGGAACGCCGGACTTTTTCCAGCATACGCGTCGGCCCCGACGACGGGGATATACACCCCAGCGCCAAAGCACGTAATACGCCCTTCACCCCCTCCAACGTGTTGTTCGTTCTGAAGTCTCTCGGTGCCTGCATCGGGAGACTTCTTTAATTGAGCGGTGCGACAGGGCGCTGGTCATTTTTCGATCTCTGGAGTACGTTCCTCTCATATGGACCTCTTTTTCACCCTTCTCATTTTTGCGGTCATTCTCGTGATCGCCTCCATTCGTCAGATTAATCAATACGAGCGCGGCGTTCGGTTCACGCTCGGAAAGTTTACAGGCCTCGTGGCCCCGGGCTGGCGGCTCGTGTTCCCCGTGTTCCAATCCATGCGCAAAGTCGACATCCGTACCAAAGCGGTCGACGTTGCGGATCAGGAAGCGATCACGCGCGATAACGTCAGCTGCAAAATCAACGCGGTCATCTACTATCGCGTCGTCGATGCCGGAAAGGCATTCCTCGAAGTCGAAAATTTCTTCTACGCCGTGAATCAGCTGGCACAGACTACGATGCGAAATGTCGTTGGTCAGCTCCTCCTCGACGAACTCTTGTCGCAACGCGATCAGGCGTCGACACGGATCCGCGACATCATTGAAAAAGATGCCGTCGCCTGGGGGCTCGACATCCTGAACGTGGAACTCAAAGATATCACCCTCCCGGATGACATGAAGCGCATTATCGCGAAGCAGGCCGAAGCCGAACGCGAACGACGTGCGGTGATCATCAATGCAGAGGGCGAAGTCATTGCTGCAGATAATCTCAAAAAAGCCGCAGACATTCTTGCGACGTCGACCGGTGCGTTGCATCTTCGAACGCTGAATGCGATTAACGACATCTCCTCCGATAAATCCAACACGGTCGTCTTTGCCGTCCCGCTCGAAATTCTTCGCGCATTTGAGAAGCTGGGGAAGAAAGAGTAACAAACGATTGAATTAAAAAATCCTCGCGTCATGAACGCGAGGATTTTTTTGAATATGATGGCGTTCACAATTCTTGAGATGGTCCCAGGCGAGACGATCACCCCCGATTTTGTCATTCTGCGTAGCGGAATCCCTTTCCCGCCAAGAACAATCATCTCCCACGCACATTCGTACCGAGATTGGGGTGCTCAGGATCATTCTTGAGACCACGCAATCTTCGTGAATGAATCGCATTCTTTGCGACAATGTCTCTAGAAAGCGATTCCGCTACGCGGAATGACAAATCGAAGATCATTCGCTTCGAAGGCCTAATGAACGGAATATCGATTCACGTTTCATCGCCGATGTCCTCAAGACAACACGGCGGCCATGCCGACTTGGAAAAAATCGCGATGGAGGAGTACGCTTTTTCCGTTCCCCGTCCCATTCACCCCTGGAGGCGTTCATGAATAAGCCGCTCAAAGCGTATCGGGCGGTGCTCAGAAGCCCGCCGCCCGAGGGCTACCTCATTGCCACGACCGTGTCCTCATGGCGCCGCAATCAGGAAACGGCCCAGGAAGCCAGACAAGCGTTCTTCATCGCGGCAAACCGCGATCCGCATCTCATCATCGAGATCGAAGAGGCGCTCACCTCCTTCTTTTCCGTCGCCTGGACGGACGACCATCATCCGATGGTGACACATGAAACAGATCTGCTCCTTCCGGTGGCATCAGACGCGCGATTTCAGGATGCAAAATTCGCCATCATCGAAGCCCTCGGACATTCGGATGTGACCGTCACATCCATCGCAACAAAAAAATACTCTGCCTGCCAGCTCAATCGACTGCGCAAGCAGACACGCTGATCCGGTTCCCCGCACCGTCGTGGGGAACCGGAATTTTAATCGTTGCGTCGGACGTCGTTGCGTCGTTGCGTCGTTTCGGCCGGCCGGACCGACGCAACGACGGACGACGGACGACGCAACGAACAACATCACCCGCACCGCTTCAACGCCTCATGGGCAAAAAATCGGACGCTTGGAAGAATCGAAAATTGCGGATCATCGAGATCGCTTGCTGACATCCAGCGAATATCATCGGACTCGGCTGGATCAAACCGAACCTGATCCGTCTTCGCACGTGCGAAATAGACCATGCCGATATGCTGATGCGTTGCTGAAATGTGGTGGATATCCAGATATGCGGGAGCGATCAGATACTGCCCGCTTCCGTGCTCGCCCGTCGGGCGCTCGCCGATCAATTCCACATCCAACCCGCTCTCTTCTTTTGCTTCGCGCACCGCCGCCTCTTCCGGAACTTCATTAAGCTCAATGTGACCGCCAACCTGGAGCCAGATCCCAAGTGACTTGTGTTTGATAAAGAGGACCTTGTTCGCGTACACGATGTACACGCAAACCGTGTAATCAATCTTCTCGTGAATGTGGGGCATGACAAAAACGTAACAGCGTAATCATGAACAGGCAAGACGGTAAAAATGCGCGCAATCAGGCTGAATATTGGCACGCATCACGGTGGCGACGATGGACAGGAGCGTCAACATATGCAAACGTCCAAACGGTTGAACCAACGCGGCCTTCATGATCTCTTCATGGTTCTTCATCTATACAAGAGACAGTCGTATGAAACTTCTTGTCGTCGAAGACGAGCCTAAACTGAATGCCGGATTAGTCCACGGACTCCAACAGCGTGGATATGCGGTTGATTTTGCGTTTGATGGCGAAGACGGCGAACGGATGGCACGGATCAACGGGTATGATTTAATCATTCTCGACGTCATGATGCCGAACAAAGATGGTCTCGCGATGTGCGCATCGCTTCGATCGAACGGGATTCAGACGCCGATCATTTTTTTAACGGCAAAAGATACGACCGATGAAAAAATCACCGGTCTCAACGCGGGCGGGGATGACTACCTCGTAAAACCGTTTTCATTCGATGAACTCGTTGCACGCATTCGAACCGTGCTCCGTCGTCCAGCCACCATCACGAGCGACATCCTGACGCTGGACGGACTCTCGCTGAACACCCGGGAACAGCAGCTCACCGTGAATCAGAAAGTGATCCCTTTGACCCAGCGCGAATTCGGACTGTTGGAGTATTTCCTTCGCAATCAACGCGCCGTCATCACCCAGCAGGACATTATTGATCATGTCTGGGATCGCTTCTTTGATTCGCTCAGTAATGTGGTGAGCGTCCATGTTAAAAACCTTCGCAAGAAACTGCCACCCGCTTATGCCAAACGCATTCAAACCATTTGGGGAAAAGGATACCGGATCGCTTAACGGGCGGTTTGGACTGGCCCGCATCAAACTCACGGCAACCTACGTCGGGATTCTGACCGCGATCTTATTGCTCTCGAGCGGCATTCTGTTTTCCGCATTCGCGTCACGTCTCGAGCACCGCTTTGCCGGGATGCCGCCGAATGGACCGCCGCCCGCGATTGAAACAAATTTCCAGATCCCCCGACAACAGCAAGTCTTGGATGATCTCACGATGTCGCTACTTGCGGTCAACGGACTCCTCCTCATCATTGGAGGAATCGCGAGTTATTGGCTTGCCGGTGTCACGCTCAAACCGATTCAAGACGCCTATGAACGCCAACGGCAATTCTTGAGCGACGCGTCACATGAACTTCGAACACCGCTCGCGATTCTGAAAACCGATCTTGAAAATGAACGCGACCAGTCGTCACCGGATCCGGCTGGACGCACGCGCGCCCTGAGTCATCTTGAAGAAGTGGATCGGATGAGCCGCATCGTCAACGATCTTCTGACGCTGTCGCATGCAGACGAGCGTAGTGAAGAGCCGTCCCGAGACATCACCACGCCATTCGCCGTCACGCTTCAAGCCGTCATTGAACGACTCCGTCCGATTGCCGCGCAGCAACACCTCACCATCACTTGGGAGGATCCGCATGTTGATGCAGCCATCCACATCACCGAAGAGGCCTGTACGCGCGTTCTCGAAAACATTCTCCGCAATGCGATTCTCTACAACGTCCCCAACGGCACTGTGACCATTGAAACCGCGCTCATCGACACACAGCTCATTGTCACGATTCGAGATACAGGCATCGGCATCGCCGCCGAACATCTTCCGCATCTGTTTGAACGATTCTATCGCGCCGATGCCAGTCGCGCGCGACACACAGGAGGATCTGGACTCGGCCTCTCCATTGTCCACGCGATCATGCATCAGTTCGGTGGATCCATCGATATTCACAGTGAGCTGCACAACGGGACAACCGTTCGACTGACATTTCCACAGGGATAACAAATCATCCACATCCTTCATCTTTCCTTCATAGACGAATTGATACGGTAGATCGTGCATTCAGCGGTGAAGTCGGGTCATGGCGAGGATCCTCCATTGATGTGTGCAACGGAAACGCATGGCCACCCGTTGCACGCCCGCCCGACTTCTCCACTGGATCACGGAGGTTCGCAGTGCTCTGAGGTGACCTGCGATCATCCTTCATTCGTGACACCTCATCCAATGCTTCTATGAAGATCCCAAAGTCTCTTGCGATCGGCGCAGCCACGCTCGCCGGAATCGCCACCCTCGGCGCAGGCATCGTCTTCGCCGCCGAGAAGACAAATATGATTCCGACGAATCCGATGTCCGGAATCGTCACCGCCATCGCCACAACATTCAATCTGAAGGCGAGCGATGTCCAAGCCGTCGTTGATCAGGAACGACAGATCGAACAACAGCAGATGGATGCGAAGCGCGCAGAAATGGAAAAGACGCGCCTCGATGCCGCGGTGAAGAGCGGAACGATCACCCAGGTACAGGAAGATCTCATCATTACTAAACAGGCAGAGATGAAAACCACGATGGAATCATTAGCAGACAAGACGCAGACAGAACGTGAAGCCGCAATGAAGACACAGATGGATGCGCTCAAACAGTGGGCAACGGATAACAAGATTCCGGAACAGTTCATGATGTTTGGCGGCGGCCGACATGGCGGCCCTGGACCAATGGGCGGTGATCGCGGACATGGTCCGGATGGTGCGGGTGGTTCATTCGCCGGATTCGGCGGCCCACACGGTGGCCCAGATGCGCAGAACGCAACAAGCACGCCATCTGCACAGTAAACGCGGATCATTCACCACATCCACCTCACTTCCTCCTTTATGGAAAAAAATGAAAAAGAGAACGTTCGCGCCACGCCATCAACATCACGATGGACGACCATCATTGTCTGGATCGTCGGCCTCGCGATCGTCGCATGGATCGCCGGAGACTATGTCATGCAACATCGCACGCAGAACGCGGCGACAGGAGCATCCGGACAAACGGGCGGCATCATGCAAGCCGTCACCGGCCAAGGTGGTCCACCGCCA
Source organism: Candidatus Uhrbacteria bacterium (assembly GCA_023246415.1). Classification (GTDB taxonomy): domain Bacteria; phylum Patescibacteriota; class Patescibacteriia; order 2-12-FULL-60-25; family 2-12-FULL-60-25; genus 2-12-FULL-60-25. Next base: position 8,459 of record JAHFIK010000015.1, on the reverse strand, counting down.
GATGCCGGCGGAGGTCCGCCCCCGGACATGCCGAGCGGCAGTTCGGCGCCGAGCGGATCGGGCGCCCCGAGCGGCGGCGGAAGCGGTGGAGGTCCATAATTCCCCACGGGATAAAAATCACTGGCAACAGCCAGTGATTTTTATGTCATCCGCAATCGCGCCGCCCCGATCAAAACCCATCACGTTCGACGCCCGCCTCTGCTCTTTTTTTACGCGGAACAAAGCACTTCATCCCGATGCGATGAAATCTCTCGTCAAAATCACACCCATCCCTGGATTGACGCCCTCATCAATACACGGTATATGCTCTGAGTAATCCGATCATTCCTCAGCTCCTCTCCCCGGATTGATGCACTTCGACAAAGGAATTGTGACATGACACAGGCAGACACTCAGGACTTCACGCCACTCACAGATGACGCAGGTTCCAACATTCGGAAATCACTACGTCACACCATTCAGCGACTCCTCTTTAACACGATCCAGCCGATCGCCGAGCGCATCGACTCGAACTGGTACGCCGCCACCGTCCTCTTTTCTGACCGCGCGACGTCATGCGGCCCCAACGAACAGAACCGTTGCCTCACCGTTAACTATACAGCGAACGACGTCCTTCTCGTCGGTCCGAAGCATGGACACATGCTTCTCTCAAACGCGAACGACGCAATCCTCCCCGAAGCCTTACTCGCCCACCTTCGCGTATGCGATCTCATGACGCATGGAACGAGTCGGACGATCTGGAATCCGAAACACAATATCCGATTCGTTCCAGGATGCACACTGATCCTCTATGAAGGAAAACTCGTTGGAGCGGTAGAACGTGTAGACGGTTTCTATGTTCGAGTTCAAGGTGTCACGGAGACCGTCGTGGATTCGAGGATCACCTACGTCCATGAGCGACAGATCAAACGACAGATCAGAGACGTCACCGGTCCAGCCATCGGCGTCTCCTATCTTCCGCTTCTGCCCGTCGACGGCGTTCAAATGGACACCGTCGAAGCGATCAGCGCCCAGTTTTACAACATGAAGTCGGCATCGCCAGATCCGCGCACATTCGATCTTGGATTTCTTCAGGATCTCTTCGGTTGATAAACCCACAACATGAGTCAACCTCGCTTCAATGCGCGCAACCGCGCCCTGGAATCCGCACCTCGCGGAACACCAGAGGCGCGGTTTTCAGTTAAATACCGTTGGTATGTCGGTGATTTGGATGCCCTTATCCGAGCCTCTATACTCAGCCCCATATGAATACTCGTCGTCTGTTCAGCATGATCTTGGCCTTTTTTCTCGTTGGCGCCGGATGCACGACCGCTCCATCAAAACAGAATATTCAGACAAGGTCCGCTGACGTCTCCGCAACGCAACAACTCGTAGCGCGAAACAATGCCGCTTCATTTCAACGTAGCGCAGAACCGGAATGGAACACCATCACGTTTGATCGAGCCACACTCTCTATTCCATATTCTTCCGCGTGGAGCGTTGCGAGGACAACCCTTTCGGTGTTCGACACGAATGCAACAACCGGAACGGTGGAGATCTCTTTTGGAAGACCGGTCACGACCGGTATGTCCGTCATCCGCGAATACACCCTGAGTCAACAACCAAAAATTTCACTTGATCTGACGCATCGAAACAACGGCTCACTCGCGACCCTCAAAGATCTTCTTTCGTGCGTTGATGGATATCCAGCGCAACGCAAGCGAATCGGAACCATCACCGGCATCGCGTATCACTTCGGAGGGGCAAAAGGGTGTTCAACGGGTTTTCTGTTTAATCAAGGCAACCACAGCTACGATTTGACGCACATCCCCGATATTGGAAAACAGCCATCCGAAATCACCGATGAAATGGAACGTATCATTACAAGCGTTCATGAAAAATAATTAGATCCTCTTCATTCAATGCGTCTGACCACGACGCGAACCGGGCCATTCGCTGCTCGATACGATCGCTTTACGGCGCTTACCGTTTCTTCAGCGCATCAATGCGAATTGCGGCCTTCTTCGGCTCTTTTGCCTGAAGGAAAAACAAAATCCCGCATCCAGCGAGCGAAAGAATGCCGACAATGAGAAAGGTTGGCTTGAACCCAATCCACTGTGCCAATCCGGCGCCAATCGCCGCTGCGCCTGCGGTTCCGAGTCCGGTCATGGTTGAGTACAAACTCCATTCAAAACTTTCATGATGACGGCTCAAGTGCGTGCTCCACAATCCCAACCAGGTTGGATAGGCGAGTCCGCTCCCAATGCCATACAGGATCTGGGCGATATAGATATGAATCACGCTCGTCGCGTAGATATAGAGGAAGGGAACGATCGAGATGCAGAGCGATCCGATGATCAGCCACATCACACTGTGATCCTTTTTATCAACGTAACGGGAGAATGGCAGCTGAATACACGATTTCGTCAGCAAAAACAACATGCTCGCCACACCCGCCGCATAAATCTGTCCACCGAGCAGGTTATCTTTGATGAAGATGGAGAGAATCGGCTCAATCAGTCCAAAGCCGGACACGAGAAAGACATCGGAGATCAACAACAACTTGGTCACACGCTTCATAAAAGATGCGTGCAGTATAGCAAGCGTGTCGTTCGCCGTGCGCGGATCTACGTCGTGCGTGCTGATGCCGAGCGATACCGATCACGAATCTGCGGTGTCACGGCTCTCAAAAACGATTTATTATTTTCGTAGGTCAAACGTTCCTCTGCACGAGACAGCGGAATCCATTCAACGCGATCGCCTTCATGTTCCGGTCGCTCACACTGATTCGGATCAATCGGCGTTGCAAGAAACATCTCAACGATGACGTTCTCCCGATGTCCATCAACGTAAGAGAACGACGGAAGCGTTTCAATCATCTCCACGTCGATTCCCGTTTCTTCTTTGGTCTCACGAATGGCCGTGACCTCATTCGTTTCACCTGCTTCGCAGTGCCCTTTTGGAAAACTCCAGTCATTCAAATTGGCGCGATAGACAACCAGGATCTCTGGCTCTGTCGTTCCATGACGGACAACAATCGCTCCGGCTTTTGGGATAGGGTTCATAAAAAAACTACAATGCAAATATCGTATGGTTCTGAGGCTTATTCGCCTCTTCGACCGTATCGTTCATGACAACAGAAAGATAGACCTGACTGATCACCGCCTCACAGGTAAACACTCCTTTTTCCCTCAATCGTTCCACCGCCTGCGAAAGCCGTTGCGCATCCAGATGTCTGGCGATGGTGAGATGCGGCTTAAAATCACGTTCCCACTGTTCTGAACCGGGTTTGCAAAAATCCAGATATGTTGAACCGATTTGCACGATCCCTTTTTGAATCTTCTCGAGAAGCGGATTTGGTTGCGCGGCCACCATCAGACAACTCCCATGTGTCGTCTGTCCAACAGACCAGGAGCGATACACCACCGGAATCCGATGCTCTGGGACAACGACGGAATTAAAAAAGATCCGATACCGTTCCTTGATTTCTGGAATATCCTCATCAGGAATGAAACACGGCTGCTTAAACGTTATGTGGTACTCATACGGTTCATCAAACTCAACCCGAAACGCATCAAGCCAATCCGGCTTTTTCATGAGATCAACCTGACCATACAGGGCGAATAACTTCATACGATATTTGTTGATACGCCAGACCCATCATCGTTCAACAGCCGATGAACAACTTCATCCGCAACCATCTCAATTGTTTGGCGATTCGTATCGACCACCGCACACCCAGCGTGACGACAAATGGCGCGTAGCGTTGGCAAAAATGTCACGTTTTGATGGATAAATGATTCAACCGATCCTCCTGAAACTCTCTGAATCTCGTTGATTCGCTCCCTGTCTTGATACCGTCCGGACAACCGCGCCTGAACGGTTGCCTCATCCGCATCCAGCAAGATGTAATTCACACTCACCCCTTCTTCGACAACCAACTGCGGGCGCTCTTCTGGATTCGCAAACCCACAGATGATGGTCGATATTCCTTTTTTCACATTCATCATTCCTTGTTCGATCCAATACTGTGTTTCAGATATTCGCCATGCTCGTGACGCGTTCGTTGGAACACCACGTTCATCAAAATCATGAACGTCGAAGCGGTCTTTCGGCAAACGTAGACGAAGCCTGGGGATGATCGCACTTTTTCCAACGCCACAGACCCCCGTAATAAAATAGATGCTTGCATTCATATTTCCGCACTCATTCCGTAACCTCAAAATAGGTTTGCCCTGATTTCAATGCCTCGAGCACCACGCGTACCGGTTCGAATAACGGTTCCGGAAGGGACTCTAAGGCAAACCAGTCGACCGCTTCAATATAGTCCGGTTCACAGATGGTTGGCTCACCAGAAACGAGATCCGCGACAAATGAAACGTCGAGATAGTGTTTCCCTTCCTTCAAGAGATTCGTGCAGGAAACGAATCGAAGATTGTCGATTTCGATCCCAAGCTCCTCACGCGCCTCCCGCTTCACGGCTTCGACCGGCGTTTCTCCAAACTCCACATGGCCCCCAAGCGATCCCCAGGAACCCGCTCCATGAGATCCTTTTCGCTTAGCAAGCAGGGTTTTTCCATCCTTCAGAATCACCACGCCTGCGCCAACCTTGATGAATGAATCGCTCATATCGCCCAACGATAGACCGTTCGACGCAAGATCGCCAGTTTTTCAGCCCCTCCCCAGACGTTGGACACATCAATCGCGTTCAATGCGATGAACCAAAATGGCATCCCACGACGTATTTCACATCATAACCCATTCTTTTCCCGGTCAACGAATCGGTGTACGATGACGCAGATGTCTATGTCGGACCAACCGGCTCGCACAAAAAAGGTCATGGACTACATCCGAAGCCCGTTTGGGCTTATTGCGATTTTTGTGATTGCATTCGTCCTCGGTCGGTACCTCACCATTACACAACCCAGCCAAACCGATACCAGCGGTGGCCAAAATCTTGCTCCACTCCGATTGAGCGGATACAAATTCATCAGTCCGCTCCTCCTCTGTACGAATCCGACGACCAAAAAAGATTTTACGGAGTACACACCACTCGAACAGAAGCTCAGCGATACGATTAACGGTCTCACCGCCTCAAAAAAAGCGAGTCAGATTTCAGTCTATTTCCGTGAACTGAACACGGGACGCTGGACCGGAGTCAATGAAAACGATCCGTACGAACCAGCGAGTCTGCTAAAACTCCCATTCCTGATTGCGTATTACCAAAAAGCAGAAACCAACGCCTCCATCCTCTCTCAGCAGCTATTCTATGACGGAAATCCGGATCGAGATGATGGACAGACCTATCGACCGCCAGTCCTTGAAAAAAAGAAGAACTATTCTGTCGACGATCTCTTGAAACGAATGATCATCGAATCTGATAACAATTCGCTTTATCTGCTTTCCAAAAATATCGATCTCAACTCCGTGACAGACGTCTATTCCGACCTGGGCGTTCCCGTTCCATCGACGTCAACGCAGAAAGCCTTCATTACGCCAAAAATCTATTCTTCGTTTTTCCGCGTTCTCTATAACGCTTCCTACCTCAGCCGAGATGCCTCGGAGCGCGCGCTCAGCCTCCTCTCGCAGGCATCCTTTAAAGACGGACTCGTGGCTGGCGTTCCAAACACGGTCACGGTCGCGCATAAATTCGGTGAGCGTCCAATCGTCTCCGATTCCGACCCGAGCCAACTCGTCGGCGCAGAACTTCATGATTGCGGCATCGTCTATTACCCAAATGATCCGTACCTCCTTTGTGTCATGACACATGGTGAATCATTTGACGATCTCGCCACCTCCATCGCAACCATCTCGCGTACGGTCTACACCGAAGTAGATGCGCGTGGCGGCAAATAATCATCGCTGATCCAGCCTACAGGAATAACGCCGCTCTTCGGCGTTTTTTTGATTCAATTGTGAACTCGTTTGAGACGCGGTACCATTTGAGGATCGCTATGCAATATCGAACCGCTGCTCTCACGTTCTGCATCGCTTGCGCCGCGCTCCTCCTTGGCGCAAGTTGCACCACGCCATCGAAAACACGAACCGCATCCCCCGCGCCAACCGCCCAAGAACAGTACGTTGCACCGACGGCTCAGCCGACGGCGCCACCCTCTGCATACGCAAACGACGCGCATCGTCCCCCAACGCCAGCCCCACAAACAGACACGACGCCGCTTGTGACGTTTCATGGGACAGTCCTCGACGCAAAAACGAAACAACCCGTCCCGTATGCAGAAGTCATCTCCGAAACGGTTGGAAAATCAAATCCCTCAACTGATCGCGAGGGACGATTCTCATTCCCAATCATCGCGGACAATATTCTTCCCGCCCAGAGCCACACGCGGTTCACGCTGTATGCGAACGCCTCGAATTACAGTGCGTCCAGCAAGGTCACGGTCGATGTCTCAGATGCTTCTGAGCCGGTCACCATCTCGCTCACCCCAGAATCCGTCCCGCCGCACAGCATGCTCCGCTATCCCGCCAGTACCTCCGGACCTTCAGCGGACGGGGCCGTTCACATCACGGGCCGAATCGTGGATGCAAAAACGGGTCAGGGCGTGCGTGGCCTGACCGTCGTCCTCGAGACCGGATTCACAACCGTCCGGACGGATGCGGACGGCCGATACGACATCCTTGTCCCGGAAAACGAACGCGGCTCCATGCGCATCTTCTTTACGCACCAGCTCTCCACAGATGCATCAACAACACCGGCGATTGATCAAACGTACTATCAGGTCTTTGCCTACGATCGAGCAACGACACGCGTTGAGGAAATAAAGATCGCAGACGCGAAATAGCAGACAGCGAAACGCGTCGCAGATGCATTGACGATTTCAAAAGATCCCTCGGGCGCGCCGAGGGATCTTTATTTCAACTCCTGCTCACGTTTATTCTGCGTGAAATGAAGCGAGGTACTTCTTCACCGTCCCGCTTCTCACATTGCTCGTGTGATAAAACTGGAGGAGATACGCGTGCTGCGAACCGGTCACTTCCATGATGATTGAGGAATACGGTTTTCCACCCTCACCGTCGACCGCATGCACTCCCGTGTATGCCGTGACTTTCTTTCCATCCACGGCGATGGTGGTCGGCTTTAAATTCTGCTTTTTCATCGAATCGTCGAACGACGTACTTCCGTTCACGGTGAAATCTTTTTCAAGCGATTGCGGATTTGCATACACCGAGACGCTGAGATCCGGATTCGTGCCTTCTGTCTTCGTGATCTGAATCCCGCCGGACCGACCGAGGGCGGCATCCACTGTCGCGTTATCAATGATGAGGGTGTTCGGCGGAGCGGCAACACGAAACCCAAGTCCATGATTCACATACAGGATCCACCCAAGCGGAGCGCGCAAGACGGCCGCATGCACGATCGGCGCAACACAGATGGCGACGAAAAACAGCACGGTGGAAACAATGAGCTTCGGATGTTTCATACGGCTCAAACGCTATCATCGGCGAAACGAGTTGTCACCAGATGATGGAATTCATCATGTTCATTGCTTCTCCCCATCCGTGAACGTCATCGATTCCGCGAACGCTTCTTCGAGTGCGGATTGATCGCCCATGCGTGACGTTCCGGTCACCCCGAGTAAAAAGAGACGGTTCCCGTGTTTCACCGCGTGCCCTTGCATTGCAACCGTATCCCCGGATTGAATGGTGAACCGATAGGCGGGTTCGCCATGCAAACGAATCATCTGCCCCGTGAGGGTTGATCCGGCCTTCTTCGCAACCACACGCGCGAGGAAGTCATGATAGAACGTCGGAGAGATATCTGCCGCTGCCGCGTTTTGCTGAGGGAATGTCAGCGCGGAAATCCCATAGATATTCCCCATGTCGTCCATTGCCGTATACTCATGCGCTGGCGCTTGCGAATTTTGTGAGACATCGTTGTAGGTCGGAGCCTTCGGAAACTGCACCTGAAACGAATCCACCACGGACACATACGGACGAGCGGCGGCGGGCGATCCGTTGATTGGCGCAAACGAGGTCGGCATGCCGGACCGATACCAGCCGTACAACACCACCACGCCCATCATGGCCACCGCGAGCAGCACGCGATTCCGTTTTGCATTCAGCATAAGATCCTGAGGGGTCATGCGATACGCCGCGAGCGACGACGGAAGCGTTTCCGGAACGGGTCGCTGTCCACAGACAATCTTCAGCGGCCGCGTCATCTGCGGATACGTCCAGAACCAGGCGATCGGAAAAATGAGATTGAGCACAATTTTCCAAATCCGCTGATGAACCGCATGGAGCACCGTGATCCCAAAATACGTTAAAAATGTCGCCAGAATAAGCACGATCGCGGAGATCGTCATCATCGGAACGCGCGGCGCGCGCATCAGGATGAACAGAAGGAAAAACCCCTGAGCAATCAAGAAAAAGGCAAGACTGATTCGAAGTTGCCAGAGCAGGAGATACGCCTCCTGCGGGCTCTTCAGGCCCGTGTGTGAAAGATATTCTTCGCGCGTCAT
>JAHFIK010000055.1:3405-8346 GCA_023246415.1 Candidatus Uhrbacteria bacterium | reverse complement strand
AACACCCGCTTCCGTCTCGAACATCGACGAGTCCTCCCATGACTGAGTTTCCATCGAGCGCGTCGCACGAAATCCCCGTCCAGATGCCCGGGGGTGAATTAGAGGTTGATGACGCTGCGGTGGAGGCGGAAATTCGAAGAGCGATTGGGCAGGTTGGCACGCAGGTTGAGTCGGCAGATGTGGAGATGGGCACGGGAGAGCAGGAAGTTGCGCATCTCGAGCAATCAGAGGGGAGCGATGTGATGACGCCAGAAGAGCGCAACGCGCTTCCAGCGCTGCGCCAGCGTGTCCGGGCGATCGGCCCTCGTACGGCGCAGGTGATTAAAGAGCTGACAAGCGGATCTCGGACCGAATCGTCGTCCGTGATCATCCCGCCACCCCTTAAGCGGGAGGTGGTAGACGTGCCGCCACCGATTCCGGTGATTGAGATTCCACCATCTCCGATGTCGCTAGAAATTTCCACGCTCGAACGGAACGAGCAGGAGATTCGCGGAGGACTTCAGCGGTTGGAACGTGATGTCAAAATTATTACCGCACTGGAGCAGCTGGAATCCGGGGAGTTGAATCAGGTGGAGGGCCAGACCGTTGAAGCGGCGGAGCGGAAAGATCTGCGTAACCGCCTCGCGGCCACGCTTGAGGGCCGGGCCTGGTACAAGCAGTTTACGCGATTGCAGTCCGGCGATCTGCTGTGTTGCACCATGACGCCGTCGAGTCTGGATCGATTCGGGATGAAGTCGCTGAATGATGATCTCGTCTGGCGATCGCAGGCCGATGATCATATCGATGCACGAAAATTGATTTGCCGTGAATCATTTGCACGGGTCGGTATTGAGATTGATGAAATTGAACAGGGATATAAGGATGGGTATTTCCGGATTCCGAAAGCGGCGCTGGACGCGTCGGATGCATCGAACGTGATGGAGCGCATTGAGTCGGCGATGAAGGAAATTAATACGCGCGTCCGGGAAGATTTGAAACAGCGCATGGTGGCGACGCGAAAAAACGTCGAGCACGGCCATCGCGCGGATCTGCTGGATGCCGCCGTTTCGCATATCGACGACTATCGCATTACGCTTGGATCATCGGTGGTCGGCGCAGCGCCGGGAACAGGGAACTACACGCACGTCGAGGATGCGATTCTGAATTCGCAGAAGGCGTCGCAGATGGCCCGGACCGCAGAAGGTGGGGCATTCACTCAATCGTATTCCCCAGAATTGATTCCGGGGGTCTTGGATCGCATCGTTGAACTGCGCAAGCGTCTTGATGGAGAAGAAGTGTTTGATGCGGAGGGCCGGTCTGTTCCGGTGTTTATTCCAAATGTGGATGGGAGCGAATTGAATCTTGATTTGGTTCGCGATGTTCGAAAGCGGGCATTTGTCCCGGACGGGGATTATGAGGACATGCTTGGACTCATTGAGGAATATATCGGGGCCATCAATATTCTTGATCCAGGCAAGAAGCCGTTTACGCATCAGGAAATTGCGGGCGAGGCTCCGATTGGCGTGACAGGGCGTATGTTGTCGGATCAGATCGCACTCACAGAACGGCTGGCGAAATTACTCCGTTCAACGGATGAGATCACGGATAAGGATCGCCGAGTGATTCGGGAGGAGATCACGCGCGAAGGACACGATCTCAGTGTGACCTCGCGGATTGAGTTCAGCCGCCAGGCGCTTGCCATGCCGGAAGCAACGTACTTGACATTGGATATTTTGGATGTCGGTCCGCGCCAGCTCGCGCAGTTTGATCAAGCGCTTGTGGACGTGGATCGTGCGGATCCGGACGATCGCATGGCGTGTTTTCACGTTGCTTCATCCGTGGCGGGCGATGAGATGACGCAGACGCTCCGGGCGTTCCGCGCGACGGTGAATGAAACGTATCAGCGACGGTATCGCGAGGTCCATGGGAATGCGGAGGCGCCGATTCCAGCCATGGCCGCAGGTGGCGATGAAGCCACGATTGTCGTTGATGAATCCATGGCGTCACCGGAGTTTATCTTGGCGCTCCAGCGTGAAACGCAGGCCCGCGTCACAAAAAATGTGATCGGTGTTGCGTCACGCGAAACGGAAAACGAAACAGAAGCCCGAAAGCGGATGCATATTGAGGCACTCAAACGATCTGAAGAAGCAACGGAAATCGCCAAAGCCCTTGAGAAGCACGAGCGCCGTATCCGCGAAGATCTCCGAGACTTGTCTCCGGCGATGGGCGGACCAATCGAATCTCGATTGACCGAACTTCGGCTGACGCAATGGACGGAAGAAGGACATCGTCCAACCTTCGCGGTGGTCGAAACTGCAGATGGAACGTATCAGTTGTTACGGACGCATGAGGAGAAGGGGACGGAATCCCTGGATGCGAATGAGATCCTCGATGAAATCCAGGGGCTTCAGGAGGAATTGGATCAGCAGATCAAAGTGTCGTGTCGGTTGCTGCTCGAGAATGAACATGTCCAACAGTCGAATCTTAATTGGAAAAACGTTCGGTATGCGCTCCGCTACCTGAATACGAATCATCTGCAGGTGACGCATCCGGCGTTCAAGGCGTTCCTTCGGACGCTTCGCGATTAATCTCCCGTGATCTTCAATCATATGTCAGAGCGATTTAGAACAGAAATCCCAGAGAAAACCGATGTCCCGCGCGCGGAAACGATTCCGCCGCCATCGGCACCGCGCGCGATTCGCGAGATGATGCATCAGGATCCTGAACTCTATGAGATCGGACTCCAGCGGGTTCGAAAAGCGATTCAGGAGATTCAACAGCATCAATCGGATCAGTGCCCCAACTGTTTTCCATTACGCGACGATGAACTTCGTCTTCTGGTGAATACGATTCAGGATCTCGATCTGATGAATGCGATTGAAGGGAAACTGAGTGTGACGGTTCTGAGTCAGCTGAAGCGTCTTGCGGCACAGCGAGAACGCGCGAAATAAACAGAGATCGAGAACGCATCTTTTTCTTCTTCGCTATTTACCCCGCGTATGAATACATCTCTTATTCTCATGGATTGGATACTGACGAATGGGCTTCGCCTGACGCTCATTGTTGTGCTTGGGTGCGTGTCGATCTATATCATCCGAAAGATGGCGCAGAAAGCGATTCAGGCGGCAATCGCAGCACATCGGGGAACGACGAGTGAGAGTGACGCAAAGCGTGTGACCACGCTGACCCGCGTGGTGATGCGGACGGTCATGATTGCCATCGTTGCAGCGGTCGGGATGATCGCTCTTTCCGAAATTGGAATTAATATCGGACCGCTCATTGCGGGCGCGGGGATTATTGGATTGGCAGTGAGTTTTGGTGCACAGACGCTGGTGAAAGATTGTCTTGCGGGACTCTTTATCTTGTTGGAGAATCAGTATTCCGTCGGCGATCGGATTCGATTGAATGACTTGAGCGGGGAGGTGACGGATATCACGCTCCGTCGAACCGTATTTCGTGATGATGCAGGATCGCTGCACTCGATTCCAAATGGCGAGATTGACCGAGCCCTGAATTTCTCGAGGACGAATGCGCATATCCACGTCGACATCTCCGTCGCCTACGATGCGGATGTGGAACGAATCATTGCCACGATGAATCGCGTAGGGGCTGAACTGGCCGGGGAAGCGGATTTTAAAAAAGTGTTGAAAAAGCCATTTGTATTTCTTCGCATCGAATCCTTTGGTGAAACCGCGATGACGCTTCGGGCGTGCGGCGAGTCCGTCTCCACGGCCCGTGCGGCCATGGCGGGGGCGTATCGTCTCAGATTACTGAACGCGTTGAAGCAGGAGGGGGTCAAAATCAGGTAAATCACGTGACAGATAAAAACAGTGAACCCCGGACGAGTGTGTGTCCGGGGTTCTGTGTGTCGCGAGTGGTGCGACGAAGTGTGCGAGTGCTGGGTCGCCGTTGGTCGTGATCAGTTCGTTTGCGCAACTGGCGTTGGAGGGCTGCTCGTCGAGCGACGAACGCCTGATACGTGAGCCGTATCTTCATCTGATATCACGGGGACGACAGAGCCGTCTGGCAGGATGGTGTACCCTGGTCTGTTCCAGAAGAAGATGAGGTCCCTAACGGTTTTCGGATCGTGATTGTACAGGAGGTCGAGGGGGATCTTTAAGAGATCTGATTTGTATTCGAGCTCTCTGTAATGATCGCCCATGGCGGCGCAGCAGGCCGCAGGGATTCCGATGCCGAAGATGGCCGCGAAGAGGCCGAGACAGGGCAAGATCCGGTGGATCAAGTCCTGAGGGATCGGGTGGTGGTTCGCCATCGGGGTGGTGAGCCAGAACGCGTATGCGACGACGCCGAGCATCGGAATGAAGGCGAGCAGGTAGTATTTTGTCGAACGGTTCACTGCAGATCTCCTTTCAGGGTGATGTTGAGTGACCTCGCACTCTACGGATTATAGCCGATTTGTCAAGGGGAGGCTACGTTTGGGCGTTTTTATCGTCAAAACCATAACGAAACACGCCCGTGAACCAGGCGTGTCGAACGAGGAAGGGACAAGAACACGGGGAGGGTTACTCATGGCGAAGTTTTGCCATGATGAGGATTGAAGCGAGGATGACGACGCTTGTCGCGACGGACGCAACAACCAAGATGGTTCGGACGGTTGATTGAATTTTATCCATTGAAAACTCCTTTGGTAGGCAGTAGTGAGTAGGCAGTAGGCAGTAGAAACGCATTCCTACTGCCTACTCACTACTGCCCTAGCCCGCTAGCGCTCTGCCGACTCCAATCAATGCTACGCCGAGCCAAATGACATTCAAGACAACCGGTTGCCAATCTTTCTTTGGGTACTCTTCAATCGTGAGCGCGATGGATCCAACAATGTTCAGGATGAGGTACATCATGTTGTGAATCGTGACCCACTCGAGCGTGACGGCCATGTACGCAAAGAAGACGCACAGGACGCCTATCCAGCCGGAGATTTTGGTGTAGCGAGTTTCTTTCATAGGG
>JAHFIK010000055.1:0-3305 GCA_023246415.1 Candidatus Uhrbacteria bacterium | reverse complement strand
CCGACGATCGCAATCGCGATGGTGATGAGGCGTGTCCGTTTGTGCATCACGAGCGCGACGAACGCCGCCGCGAGAAATGCGATGAATCCGCCGTTGCTCTTTGCGAGGACAATCGTCGTCAGGCCAGCGATGACCGTGATCCAGCCGAGCCAGGAAGGCAGGTGCGTCGTGCGTGGTGCGTCGTGCGTGGGTTCGGACGACGCACTACGCACCACGCGCCACGCACTGATGAGCTCCGCGAATACGAGCGCAATCACCGGTGCCACAAACAGTGCCAATGCATTTGGATACGAGAATGGTCCAACGGCACGCCGAATGGCCCACGGGGCGTACGGGGCTGGAAGACCGATCCCGGTGACGAATTGGAAGATCGACCACAGGCAGAAGACGATGGTGACGAGAGCGAGGCTGATAAGCAAAGAATTTGGAATTTGGAATTTGGAATTTGGGCCGGATCCAAATTCCAAATTCCAAATTCCAAATTCTTTTTGATTGTCTTGATTCCTCTCTGTATTCATTAATCCGATTCCCACGAAAAAGAGCAGAACCGGTTCAACAAAATACGCGCGATACAGTCCAAGTGCAGCAAGGTGATCTGGTGAAGTGATGGTAGAGATTGTACCAGCGAGTAGCCACAATCCACACGGGATCGCCCAGGAACGGAATAGCTTCCAATGCGTTCCCAAATTCCAAATTCCAAATTCCAAATTCCACCGTTTTTCGTGATAGAAGACTCTCAAAAGCCACCCGACAATCATCGCGAGCACAACCATCTCCAACGCCGTCGTTGGTAATGGCCCGATTTTGAGACGTATGAGATAGAGCGGCAGTGCGAGCGGGAGATACGAAAACGCCGTGCGCGGGGAGCGCCAGGCGAAGACCAGCCATGCGGCAAAGATTCCAAGGGCAATCAGGGTCAACATGTCGTACGGATAGCGTACCGCGTTCAGGGGAATGCGTGTAGGGGCGCGTCGCACGCGCCCAAAAATACAAACAGCATGTCGTATTTTAGATATGCCCAATTATATTGACATTTCATTCGTTTTCTTGTATAAGCGGTACATCCGACATCGATGTTCGATGGACGTGAAACTCAAAAGGAGTGTGTCAGTGGAACCTTTACATCACGGCGCATCAGGTCGTTCGATATTCAGATCGCCGATCATCACGATCTTGGAGGAATTACAGACAGCGCTTCAGAACTTCGCCGTCACATTTGCAGAGACAGCGGGAACAATTGAGGAATCTGGCAGTGCGATGTATCGCGGCGCGTCATGGCCGCGGCATCATCAAGCGAGGACAGAAGCGAAGAGCGTGTTGAGACGCGCGGCAACGAAGTTGCTAACGGAAGAACTGCCTGTCGTCGGAAAGCTGATTATTGATGGTGAGATGGTGGATATCGACTCCAATGAGCCGTTCCTCGCCGTCATCGAAACGATGATTGGTGAGCAGAATTGTGTGCTGAATCCTTATTTTCGAGGGTTGCCGCATGCATGCAGTATCACCATTTTTCCATTTCATACGGGGAACCAGTATGGGGATGCGATCGCCTCAGCGGTCCGGGAGTATGGATCATCGATCATGTGGGTCGCTACCAAACATGAAGATGGAGCGGGTTGGAGAGTCACGTTGGATGCAAAGGAATGCAAAACCGATGCATCACCCGACCTCACACTCTCAAGCCAGGTTATTAGCCTTGATTTCTCGGATGAATACGGACGGAGTCGCTTCCATCAGTTGTTCTATCATGAGCTGGAAACGCTCATGATCGTCGAGAGCGGATGCGCTGCGTATAATCTCGGGCTCGTTGCAACGGGAACGATCATCGCGTACCTCTCGGCAACGCTTCGGACGAATGTCCTCGCGGCGATGTATCCAATTATTACGGGTGCTGGTGGTTGCGTCACGGCGTTTCCGGGGGAAGACTACGGAACGATCGAGTTCTCGAATGCATGCATAACGACCGTTGTTGCCTCTGCGAACGAATCCATTCGGGACGCGCTCCTCACGCGTCTCGACAAAACAGAATGACGGAATACGAACCTTTAATAACAAGCTCTCCACCTCGTGGAGTGCTCATCCTCAGGGGGCGATCATGCGATCGCTCTTTGTGTTTCTACGGTGTTTTATTGTTGTTAATTAGGTTTCCCGATCACGGAACGATTTTCCCTTGAAAAAATGGGTTTGAGACGTCGCAGAATTCAATTAAATTCCCATCTGGATCACGAACGAAGAATTGGCGGATTTGGACATCGAGATCCACATTGGTTCGGATCTGCTGTTGATTGCTGTCGAGATCGAAAACATCGACGCCATTTGCAATGAGACCTTGCAGATAGATCTTTAGATGCTCAATCGCGATGGCAACGTGATAAAACGTTCCAGGGACAGGTGCTCCAGAATTCGTTGTGATATGGATGAACTGCTCGCCAACTTTGATCCAGAGAGCACTGCCGATTCCATTCTGCTTTTCAAACCCCAATACGTTCGTATAAAAATCTTCCGATCGCTGTTTGTCAGCAACAAGGATGGTGACGTGGTTGATATTCATAGTTGTCGCTCTTCGCTTTTTGCCTACCCAACCGTCTCTCCTGCCTCTGGCGTCCCTTTCCGTGCGATGAGCATCTCTGAAATCATCGTCCGCGTGAGTGCTTTTGTGAGGAACAGGGTGCCGAGATAGGCGACAGCACCGATGACAATCGTGAGGAAAAGATGACCGCGAACCGGGATCGTGATAACGACCATCGCAATCCCTGCAAGAATCGCTTTTCCAAGCGTTGCGAATGGAAGTGACATCTTCGTCGCCTTCAGCATCATCCATCCGCTCCCAACCATGATTGCGGCTTCAGAGAAGAGCGTGAGCCAGGCTGCAGCCCACATGCCAAATGGGGGGATGAGGAGGTAGTACAGGCCAACGGTGATGACCGTGACGACGGCGTAAATCGGGACCATTTTTTTCTGGCAGTTCAGCGCGACGACGGCATGGCTGAAGATCGTGGCCAGGTAAATGCACCCGGCGGCAAGGACGAGGATCTTAAGGATGTCTCCCGACGTGGTGAATGCGGTGCCGCCGACGAGGATCATCGCTTCACGTGCAATGAGTTCTGTGCCCGCAATAAGTCCAACCACAATGATGGCGAACATATCGAAGCTACGTCGGATGATTGAGATGAAGCGATCACGTTCTCCTTTGGCCCACGCGTTCGCGATGATCGGAAGCATCACGCCCGCGTACATGTAGGGGAATGCGACGAGGATCTCCAAGACGCGATACGCCGCGCTGTAGATTCCGACTTCATCCTGCG
>JAHFIK010000014.1:22447-25537 GCA_023246415.1 Candidatus Uhrbacteria bacterium | reverse complement strand
GAAAACATCTGGGTTGTTGATCCGATCAGCGGGACGGAGAATTTTATCAAAGGCCTCCCCCACTACGCGATCGTGGTTGCGCATCTCATTGACCACAAAGCCGTCTTTTCTGCCGTCTATGACGCAGGCGTTGATGAGCTCTACACGGCCTTCCTCGGGAAAGGAGCGTTCCTCAACGGCAAACCGATTCATGTGAGCGAAGGCGACCAACACCGTGTCATCCTTCGACCATCCTCCAGATGGAAGGAGCAGCATGTGATTGATCGCATGAAAGGACTCCTCTCAGATTACGAGGTCGAAAATAATCGCTACTCCATGGCGGTCAATCACTGCCATGTGGCCGATGGCCGCGTGGACGGGCTCGTCGCATACACAAAAGATGCCTTCCCGGAATTTGCCGGCGGACTCATCGTCAGAGAAGCAGGTGGACGATTTACCAATATCGAGGGTCAGTCAGACATCCTCCCAACGGACCGCATCTTTATCGCGGGCAAACCAAATACCTATGATCGACTCCTTCCGCTGACACGGGAGTCTATTAAAGAAGAGGGACGAGAAATTGACGAGATGCGGACTCGATAGAACCATTGCGATTGCAGCGGTTTGACAATACGGGAGAGATCACTTTAAGTGGTCATACGGTTAGAACAAAGGAAGGCGCTCTTATGCAAACTCGTTTCAATGTCGAAATCGCACTTCAGGATGGCGAATACTTCGTCTGTCACAACCACACGGCAACAGGTCCGTACCTGAAGCCCCCGTCGGTCCTTCTGGAGCCGAATGACGATACGGGATTCTCGATGAAGGCAACCATCACCGGTGAGTCGCAAGTCGCTGGACTGAAAGGGCCTGTACAGGTCATTGTGACTGCAGCCAGCCGACAGACTCCCCGTCGTCGATGCGCGAATCGCTAATTCCGAAACGCTCAACTCCCCCTCCGTGGAGACCTCGAACCGTTCGAGGTCTCTTCGCTTTTTAGCTAAAAATAGCCGATAAAAAATAGACCCCTCGCGACAACGCTTAAAAGGTCATTTACGCTTGACAAACGCCTAAAAACGGGCTTATATGCGCGCATCCGTACGTTCGAGAATTTCACCCATCCCATAAGGAAAGCAGGTTGCGACATGGGCATCCAGAGTCCGGACATTCACTCACTGCTCACACAACTCCATCTCAAAAGCACGCTTGTTGAGCCCACCGTCCAAAAAGACGTCGAAGCATTATTCAGAGCGATCTTTGGACTCACGTCTGAGAAGGGACGAATCGTCGATCTCAACCATCAAGTCATGAGCCTTTCGCGAGCGCCCAGACGCGATAGCCGAAAGCTCAATCTCGGCTATACCATGTTAAGCCTTCTCGCATTCGCTCAAGAACATGAAATCAATCTAGACGAAGCGATCCGAGACGCGCTCACGTCGATCGCCGAACGCCAAGAGATGTATCAACGCTGGGGAAAACGAAAGAACGTTGCGATCCTCGGAAGCGCGTGTGATTGCATCACAAACGGCCATATCGCGTTTGCCTACGCAATCCTGAACAGTCCATGCGGAATTGATGAGGTCTGGTTCATGCCGTCTGGCGAATACGTCGGGTCAAAACGACTGACCGATTCCGTCCACCGCATCGCCATGTGCAAGCTCGTCGATCAGATTGATCCTCGTTTCAAATACTTTGGATTCGAGATTGAACAAGGTCGACGAAGCGAGACACTCCGAACCATGCTGGATCTGCACAATCATCCAGAACGAGCGCAACACCGGTTCTTCTTCGCTGCGAGTAATGAAAGCGCGGTGTCCATCGCGGACTACGACGGCGCAGACGAACTCATCAATAGAAATGAGATCCCGTTCATCGTCGTGCCGCGGCCCGGTTACCCGGTCAACATTGAAGAAGAACGATACCGCTGGTTCCTCAGCAAGCCGCACATCTACCTTGGTGACGCAAAAGGCCTGATCGAAATGTCATCGACGGTGGCTCGGAACCTGTACCAGCAAAATGAGATCGAAGAAGCGAGAGGTTGTGTTCCCCTCATCTTCCATGACTACATCATGACGCACAATCTCTATCGATCACGAACAGCCTAACGTCAGCAAACCTTGTGTATGGGTGAACTCGCCGGGAAGAATCTTCTTCCCGGCATCTCCCTTTAGCACCCCAGTCCCCGACTGAGATCCTGGAGGGAGACAGCTCCACACACGTTTGCAAACACCAACCTCAAACAGAAAGTCGTCCCCGTGAATCCAAAGCCCTATCAGATCTTTCTCAACGGTGTCGAACAACAGGTGACGTTTCCTCCGAATCTCGACCCAAACCAAGTGGCCGCGGCCATCGATTCCCCTATGTTCAAAAACTGGGTGGCATCATTCGATCCACGCATGACGGTCAAAGGGATTGAGTTTCAATCCATCGACATGTTCGGGTCGAAGGTCGGCTTCATCAAATTCAAGATGAAGATCACCGATACGGCAACCGGCAAATGGCTACCCGACGTCGTTTTCATGCGCAGCGACACCGTGGCCATTCTCGTTGTCCTCGAAAGCGAAGAGGACCACGCGGAGTATGCCGTGCTCGCCGTTCAAGCCAGGCCGAATACGGGTCAATATTGCTTCGCCGAAGTCCTCGCGGGATGTCTGGACGATACGAACAGCTTCGCTGGCGCCGCTGCACATGAGCTTTCGCAAGAAACGGATGGAGCGCTCATCCTGCGGGCGGACGAGCTCATCGATCTCGCCAAAGAGTCTGGAATCGATGGCCCGATCTACCTGAGTCCCGGTGGATGCACGGAAGCCATGCGCTTCTTCCTCTGCCGTCGCGTCGTGTCAGAAGAGTTCCTCGAATCCCTTCGAGACAAAGCGACTGGCGTTCCTGAAGAGGGCGAGTTCATCAAACTCAAGTTAGTCCCCGTTGATGACCTCGAAACCATTCCGGACGCGAAGACGCTCGTCGCGCTTCACCTCTATCGGA
This sequence comes from Candidatus Uhrbacteria bacterium, assembly GCA_023246415.1. Classification (GTDB taxonomy): domain Bacteria; phylum Patescibacteriota; class Patescibacteriia; order 2-12-FULL-60-25; family 2-12-FULL-60-25; genus 2-12-FULL-60-25. The sequence goes on along the minus strand of JAHFIK010000014.1, from coordinate 22,573 downwards.
TGTACATCGAGAATCCATAGTTCGACACACTGTTCGAGCCCCTCATCGGCAGGCGTCTCACCCACGCCTGCCGCTCTTCCCGGAACGCCTCATCACTCCTGATGGGACGACCCGGACGAGAGCATA
>JAHFIK010000014.1:21105-22347 GCA_023246415.1 Candidatus Uhrbacteria bacterium | reverse complement strand
ATCCCGGATCGAACCGCGCAGAACCATGCATTCGACCTGGATGCGACGGAGTATCTCTATCGCACGCTCCAGCGTCTTGGGATCCCGATCACCGTTCTTTCACGTCATGCCGCCGCTGCCGTCAATGTGCCGCGCGCGATGTACGACGAAATGGCGGCAACCGGTCACCCGGTTGGAATCCGCTTGCAGCAGGCTCAACACAATGCGATCGAAGAACTTTGGGTTCGGACCTGGCTTCCGGCAGACGATCCGAAACGTCATGGACTGCCAGCGCGCTGTACCAAAGAATGGTTCTGCGACACGTTCTGTGGCGGCGACGGAAAACAGCGTTACCGCGATGATGGCATCTGGGACCTCGTCCGTTCGTTCATGCTCTATGATCCCTGCACGCTTATTGCAGCACTCCCGGGATTACGCGAGTACTTCTATAGCCCATACGTCCATGAGCTGAACGGCGTCGAGCACCACGTCATTGGCGTTTCAAAGACGCGCCATAACGTCGCACGACCTGAAGAACTTTCCGTCTATCTGAGAACCGCGCTCGTCGAAAGTCTGCAGATGTCCCTCGAGACATTTCCAGACCTCGCCAAGATCGGCTAACTCATGAGATCGCGCTTGCGATCTCAACACTCCGCACGGAGCCTCTTCACTGAGGCTCTTTTGCTTTTCATTGGAACGACCCATGGAATACTCCTACCGGATCGGTTCGATTATGCTACGCTTTCTCTCATGAAACCCATCGAAGTTGAAGTTCGCGCCGAAATCTCACCAAAAGAGATAACGCGGATCACGTCTGTACTGCGTGCATCCGGTTTTTCACACCGTTCCTCCACGCGGCGCACGTCGGTCATGAGCTTTGGACAGACGGTCGCTAAAGGGCGCGGTTGGAATCATCATCGCCACACCGATGTCGATATTCGCTGTCGTGTGACAAACGGATCCGCTGAGGTCGTCGCCAAGATTGGAGAAACGCATGCCGCAAATCGCATCGAAATCAGCCAGTCCGTCACGATCCCTGAATGTATCGCCTTTGCAACGATGTTCGGACAGATGGGATTTTATACGAAGGTCGGATCGAAATTCACGGAGAACTATCAAAAAGGACGTATCACCATCTCCATCGTCCGCAGCCCAAGCGGGATTGCCTACATTGAGATTGAAGAGATGTCGACACGCGCGAAAGAACAGCAGACGCTTCATCAGCTCCAGTCCCTCGCCAACGCCCTTGGCCTCAAAATCATT
>JAHFIK010000014.1:0-21005 GCA_023246415.1 Candidatus Uhrbacteria bacterium | reverse complement strand
GCGGTGCTGTGGGGATACCACGATAAAGAGACGCTGCTCCGTGGAAATCCGGTGGCAATTGTTGAGACCGTGGACGAGCTCAAGGAAACGATCGCAACACTCTAAACGTATTTATTCCTTCTACGATTTTTTTGCGCACCTCTCTAGCATTCGATTGACAAATCCATATTTTGGCATTACATCCTTACATAAGCACCTTCGACAGGAGGACACATGAATGGGCAACGCTTTGTTTTTACCGTTTCCGTAATTATCACAACACTCTGGTTCGGAATGCTTCGTGGCTGCTCGTATCTCAATGACGATCGAGATCGTTTCATCTACACGATGTTCAATTCAGAACAGTACCAGATTCCAAACTGGACGTTCTGGCTCAGCATTCCAATAACCGTCTTGATCCTACAATTCTCCACCCTGGCTCATCTGAGGAGCGGACCGCGAGACGCTCTCTTGGGATATGTCTTTGCACATCCGTTTATCACATGGGGATGCACGGTCCTCTGCTTGATCCCCGTTTGGATTTTCAAGCCACTGGAGAAGGACCTCCTTGGCCCACTCATCCGTTTATCATACGAAGCGCGACAGTCGCTCCCGCTGCTCCTCGTTGGATGCATCATCACATATGTCATGGCAACGATCCTCGCGATTCGAAATCAACCGCAAACACCCATCTGTTTTAGCGTCTGGACCAGCATGATCGCCGGACTCCTCTACGCGTCGCACACGTTTTCATTAGTGTGCTCGATGATGATGGGGCTCTGCCTCGTCCTGAGTGTTGCCGTCCTCTCGTTTATCATCGAGGGGTTGAAACAACTCATCCGATTCCAGCATCGAAGAAACGTCCTATAGTATCCTCCTCATTCTCGAAAGCCCGCCACGTTCAGCGGGCTTTTCGAATACTTCCGTTGACAGAAGAAACGGCGGACCGCTACGCTTCTTTTCAAGCGAGGTGACGTAATCGAACGAACGACGCCCTCAAAAAATAAACCATCGCTCATTATGGATACATCTTCACCTCCCCGTCCCCGCATCCCACGCAACGTCATCATTGTCGCCTTTGTGGCACTTGCGTCAGGATTCGGACAGGATCTCATCACGCCCGTTCTGCCGGGGTTCCTGACACTGCTCGGGATCAGTGCGGCGGGCATCGGCCTCATCGACGGCACCCTTCAAGGAGCGACGAGTGTCTTTCGTTTTATCTCCGGCATCCTCTCTGACCGCTTCCGCAGACGCAAGCCATTTGTCTTCTTCGGGTATGCTCTGTCATCCGTTGCACGACCACTGCTCGCGCTCGCTGGCTCATTTTCCACAGTCGCAGCACTACGGTGTATCGACGGCATCGGAAAAGGAACGAAAGATGCGCCGCGTGACGCCCTGATCGCTGACGATGCTGCAAAAGAATCGCGCGGTCGGGCATTCGGTTTCCAGCGTCTTATTGATACCGCCGGATCGGTCTTCGGGCCATCTGTTGCAGGCGCGCTTCTCATTCTCCTTGGGGCAACCATGGGGACGTATCGATTCATCTTCGCACTTGCCGCAATCCCGGGCGCGATCGCCTTGCTCCTCATCTGGTTCGGTATCCGAGAAAAAACTTCAGAGACACGCCGAGCACCGCTCCCGATCGCAAAACTCCCAGGGGCATTTTGGGTGTTCACGATTGGAACAAGCATCGCGATGCTGACCAAAATCAACGATTCCCTCTTCCTCCTCCGCGCACACGACATTGGAATCCCGCTCTCGCTCATTCCGATCCTCTTCGCCGGCTTCACGCTTCTCTACGCCCTGCTCTCCTACCCGATTGGCATCTGGAGCGATCGTGTTGGCAAAGCTCCACTCATCGCGGCGGGCTGGCTTGTGCTTGCCCTCACCGAACTTCTTTTCTCCTTTCACCCCGGGATCATCGCCGCACTCGCCCTCTTCGCCCTATTCGGCCTCTTCTATGCCCTCACCGAAGGGTCAGGACGCGCCATCATTGCCGACCTCGTTCCAGAACAAACACGCGGAAGCGCCTACGCCATTTTCTACACGCTCACTGGCATCAGCGTCATTGTCGGTGGATTCGGTCTTGGAAAAATCTGGGACACAGTCTCCCCAACGCTCGCATTTCAAATCAGTGCCGCAGGATCCCTGATCGGATTCCTCATCCTCGTAAGCCTCTTCCGAAAACGGACACCTGTGATCGCATAATTCAATCCATTTCAAAAAAACACTCGCAGGGATGCGAATGTTTTTTTGACGAGACGTTCCTTATGGCGTCACGGTAATCGTTCCTGTCATGCTTGGATGGATCCCGCAATGATAGGTAAACGTCCCCGCCTGCGTGAACGTATAGGAATACGTTGCGCCTGGTGCAATACTTCCACTCGTCCCCGGAGTCCCCGAGTCACCGACCACCGTATGCGCGACGCTGTCGTTATTCGACCACGTGACTTTCGTCCCCTTACTCACCGTCACGCTCTGCGGCGTGAATGCGAAACTCTGAATGGTGATTCTCGCCTCTGGAGCGGTTGGCGCATTCCCATCCGTTGCGCTCGTCGGTGTCGTTGGTACCTGCGCTGGTGTCGGAGTCTGGACGGGTGTCGTCGATCCAAAACAACCCGCACCGAGGAGCAGTGCTCCAAACAGGAGCCCTGCGAATGAAGAGACTTGTCGTGTATTCATATCAAGAGAATAAAAATGAATAAGCACTGTCCGCGCATGCCCGTTCATCGCATGCGATCAATCGTCCTTCTTCAATATCTGCTGGATCTTTTTCTCGATTTCGACTCTAGACATTCATCATCTGCCTTATGAGCAGAAAAAGCAACCAATCGTTCAATCTAATTGAGTTCACCGATTGACAGCCCCATGATCACGACGTTACGCTTCCTACTGTCCTTCACTCACATGAGGTGTGACATGACGAATTGGAGAGACGCCGCACAACGATACCGGCGATCAACCCATCCCGCTCCCATTCGAACCTTTGATCAAATGACGATCGTCCGGCTCGCGCTTCATTTAGAGCATTTTCTCCAAAGTGCGGATGGACGAGACGCGATCGCACTCCTCCAGGCTAGTGGTCGCCACATTGTTTTCTGCACGCACGTAGAACGCGGCCAGATCACTTCGTTCCAATTAGACGGGAATGGATTTCGAAAATCCGTCCAGCCTGTCCAACACGCCGTCGAATGCAGTACGCCGTTCGCCCCACGCCCGATGATGACAGACGTCACACCGATCCAAATTGTCGAAGCCGTTATTCGCCAAAAAATCGGCGGACGGTCACCAGATGAACTCGTTCCGTGGCTCCATCGAAAACTCGATGAAATCGCAGACGATGCACCGATGTAATTCGTTCCACGGGTATCGTCCCCAATCCTGCCAGCGCCGAGCATCCTCGGCGCTGCACTTTTTTTTAGGTGAGTAGGTGAGTATGCAAGTAGGTAAGTAGGTCGGATTCGGATCCTGCCTACTTACCTACTTGCATACTCACCTACTCACCTATCTCAACACACTCATCGGATCAATCCACGCGCTCAACGCCGCCTTACTCTGAACGTATCCCAAAATCGAGATCGCCTTTCCGCGATGGATTCCAAGATGAAGATGTTTCCGCTCTCCGTCCGTTTCTGTGCTAAATCCTTTTCCCAGCACCCCAAGCGCATCACCCGCACGGAAGACATGGCCAACGCTTGCCGTTACGCTCGTGAGTTTGAGATGACCGTAGATGACCGTTACCTCTCCTCCATTGATCTTGCATCGCTGCACAGCGACACCTCCGTATCCGGTCGCACGCTTCTTCATTGCGAGCGCACCGTCACAAATCGCTTGAACGGAGACGACCGCATCTTTCTCGTCCGCCGTGGTCTCGAAATCCGTGCCGACATGATATCCCTTGAACCGCTCCGGACTCACCGGAGAGTGTTGTGGCGTGACATAGAGGCCAAATGATTTTTTCGTGACGCGAGACAGTGCATCGGACAACGGCAACGTAATCGTATTCGTCGCGTGCGTTGAGACGGAAACGGTCGAAGATGTTGATGCGGCGACCGAAGGAGCCGTCTGGGCCATTGACGGTGAGATGCTTGGCGTCGGTAACGTCTCGAGTTCGTTCTTTGCACACCCTGCGCCAAGTACTGAGACCGCAAGCATCATTGCAATGAATTGTATCTTCATATCTTGATCGAGATCGCACCGCGATCCTTCTATCTTGTTCATACGTGGGGAACAGGGGGATGTCAAAATGCCAGGTCCGTAGGTGCGTAGGTGCGTAAGTCCGTAGGTTCGGATCCGGCCTACGGACTTACGCACCTACGGACCTGTTTATTCACATCGTGACAAAAAAATGGCTTCCTGATAGATTGAAAATCTATGATGGACCATCGTTCTGCATCAACAAAAATATTCGCCACAGGAATCGCACTACTCGCATTCACGATGACGGCACTTCCAGCTGTTGCGACGACGACATCCTCTGCGTCGCCGGAAACACACTGCCTTACCGCCACCGCAAAAGCACTCTATGCGAATGCGGAAACGCAGCTCGAAAAAGATATCGCAAAGTATTCGGAAGCAAAATACGCAAATGCCGTGTCCGCGTACAAGCAGGAAATTGAAATCGGATGGAATGCGCTCAATCTTCCGTACTGCGGATACGGAGCGCTCGGACCGGCGTCTGCCATCCATTCATTTTCCAAAACCGTCACGCATGCTCGCACCTCATTCCTCGCGAACGTCAAAAATCCAGAATCTGTAAAACTCGCCCCGATCGCAAACGCCACGGTCGCCGCATCCGATGCAGAGACGTCTGCGGCCCCAACAGAAAAAACTGTATCTGCCACCGCATTACCAAAACAGACGATCGTAAAAACACGTACAACCACGACAACACGTTCAATCCGTCCGATCGAAAGTGGTCTCCGCCTCGGCATGCAATCCGCATCCGTAACGCGCCTCCAGCAAAAACTCGTGAACCACTTCGGCACCTCATCCCTCCCACGCATCAGCGGATATTTTGGCCCGGCCACCAAAGCGCTCGTCATCAAATTCCAACTCAAAAAAGGGATCATCTCCAGTGAAGATGCGCCCGGCGCCGGGCAAGTCGGACCACGGACGGCGAAGGCGCTGAATGCCATTTAGCACAGCGGTCTAACACAAAAGAGCCATCCTTGGCTCTTTTGTGTTAGACGAATAATCGTTCAAGCGAAGAAATCGTCGGCGATGACTCTCGGTCACTGAATCGATACTCGTTCCGATCAATCATCACGAAGTCGCATCCTGCGGCCTTTGCGAATTCCGCATCTTCTTGTCCGTTTCCGATATACAGCGTTTCTTTGGCGACATGACCAACCGCACAAAGAACCGCATGCATACTTTCCGGACTTGGTTTCCGCGGATACCCTCCTTCTGAACGCGCAAAGCAGACATGATCAATCGTGACGTTTTCGAGCTTCTTTATTTCCATCTCACCGATCCACGGTGGAGAACCCGTAATGATTGACACGGTTTTTCCAAGAGATTTTATACGCTGGATCGTCACGATCACATCGTCATACACCGAGGTGTGCGGCATCCTTCTTTCGACCGTGTCCAGCTCATTAAATATTTTCCAAAACCGTTCTGGATCAACTTGAAACTCATTTGCGATAATTTCAGAACGATTCCCCTCGAACCAAAAACGATCTATCGATAAAGAATCTGCAGATCCGCCACACCGCTGAATGACATCGGGAACTAATTGATGCCGATACGAAGCAAGCGTCCTGACGAGCGTACCGTCTAAATCAAACGAGATGTGACGATACGGCGTGATCATAAAAAACTAAAAACCACTCCTCTCTCTCCCCACTTCTTCACAGTATCCCTGCACCATTTCTTGCCAGGTGCGCAATTTGGGAAGTTTCGTATTTTTAAGCACCGAGACATGCGCGATCTTCGCCTTCCGTGGGAACGCATCCAGTGTCGTCGGAGTGACCGTCGCTGGAATCCCCAATCCTTTTAACACCGCATCTGCAAATTCAAACCGTGAACACGATCCAAGCCCCACCACATGATAGATCCCCGAACGACTCTCTGCTTCAAGCATCCAGATGAGACACTCGGCAAGATCACGCACATACGTCGGACATCCGATTTCATCCGTGACCACTGAAACCGTCCCTTCCGCTCTCGCGCGATCTGCAACCTTTGAAACAAAATTCTTCGCAGATGCACCGAACAGCCAACTCGTTCGAACCAAACAGATTTGCGGCTCGACACATTGAAAATGCGATCCAATGAGTCCACCCGCCACATTCGTCACCGCGATCTCCCCCGCTCGCTTGGTTGCCCCGTAGGCGTTCATCGGTTCCGATGGGACATCCGCCTCCTCGGCCCCGGATTCCGAAGTTCCGTTAAATATATAATCCGTCGAGAGATGGATAAAGGCGGATTTGTGTCGAAGACAGGCATGCGCCACGATGCCCGGCCCCTCCCCATTCACGCGATCCGCGATGGCGCGGCCGTCCGGCGTCTCCGCCCCTTCCACATCCGTATAGGCGGCGCAATTAATCACCGCGCTCGGTTGCTCACGAGCAATGACCGCTTCAACGGATGCGGCATCCGTAATATCGATTTCCCCAACATCCACGCCGACACCTTCCCATTCATGCGCAATCGCAGAGGCAAGACAGGCTTGCCCAAGAAGACCGCGAGATCCGATCACGAGGAGTTTATGCGTCATAGGTGAATAGCGACCCCGCGTCTTTCAGGGTCGGAAGCGCCGCATCTTTTTCAGAAAGCACCGGGTCCGTGATGCCCCAATCAACACCGATTTCCGGATCATTCCATGCGATTCCACCATCACACGCCGCATCGTAAAAATCAGATACCTTGTATTCCAGTTCCGCATGGTCCGATCGCGTGACGAATCCATGTGCGCATCCCTTTGGGATGAATAGGATGTTCCGATTTGTTTCGGAAAGCGGCACCCCGATCCATTTCCGGTAGGTCGGCGATCCGACGCGAAGGTCAACGACCACATCGAGGACCTCCCCGCGAATGATGCGAACGAGCTTGTCCTGTGCATGCGGATTTTTTTGAAAATGGAGACCGCGCAACACTCCCTTCTTTGACTGCGAATGATTGTCTTGAACGAAGTGAACCGAGATCCCCTGTGTTGCAAACTCGCGTTCGCTATAGGATTCCATAAACCAGCCGCGTGCGTCTTCAAAGACACGTGGGGTGACGAGAACAACTCCGGCGATGTCGAGTGCCTTGAATTCCATACGTGAAGATAATCGAATTGAGCAATGCAGTGAATAAACGTGATATTGCTAGACCTTATCCCATAGAGCTCAACAAATCGTCAAGCGGACTAGCGCAATTAGAACCACCAGCGTATCGTATCATAAATCCCTATGAAGGAGCCTTCCATGCCCGGGCACGTCCCTGGTCCGGACCAGGTCAGTCCGCCCGCCTCAGAAAAAGACCCTCTGATGCGGACGGCATCGTTCGAGCTCCTTGGCACCCGGCCGGAACAGCAGGATGCGCATCAAATCATCGAAATCGCACGCGGGGATGAAAAAATTCTCGGGATTGCGGTTGCGGATGGACACGGCCCACACGGACGACGCGCGGCACATGAAGCGTTACACGCTGTCCTCTATGCAAATCAAGATCCGGCGACGGCGGGTTTTGAAACGTCACGGATCAACGACGCATTTATCGATCAGGCGTTTCAGAACGTCCATGAAAAAATCGTCAGCGGAATCGAATCCCCGTCGGACGATACCGGATCCACACTTACAACCGCATTCATTCGTGGTCGAGACTACCTGATCGGATGGGTGGGAAATTCCGCGGCAGCCGTCTTTAGCAATCAGCGGCGGCTCGAGGTCCTGAATCTCCCGCATGAATTCGATGTGCACCCCGGAGAAACCAAACGTCTCAATCAGTATCTCGGTGATCCAAAGCTCATGATTGGCGTGAAGGCACCCGGTACGTCCCAGCGTGGCGTCTTCATTGATCGAAAACGGATGCAGGTTTCAAAATCGCTTGGGCACACTTCCATGGAACCCATTGTGAGCCATGAACCCGAAATGCTGTCCGGCACGTTTGAGGCATCCGATAAATTTCTCATCGTGGCAACAGACGGCTTTTGGGAATTTGCACGCCATTCAAATCATGCAGATATGATTGATGAAATTCTTGCGCAAAGCCGAACCGCACAAGATGCGAATGCGTTACTTAAACAGTGGCTTGCATCACAAGTCTTCAGCGACAACATCACCGTTGTGATCACAGATCTTCAGACACCATCTCAGCAACCGCCCGCTCCCTAGAGAACCGTTATTCATTGTGCTATAATCGAAACTACTTCAATTCTCCATTTCAACGTTATGCCATTTGCCATGCCGAAACAGAAAGTCTACCTCTACGGAGGAATCGCCATCGTCCTCATTGCCGTCATCGCAATTGCTGCGTATGTCCAAGTCACGCAACAGGCAAAGAACGAACAAACGAAGGCCCTGAATAATGTCGCCGCCACTGCAAAGAAGCCAAGCGCCGCGACTCCACTCCCTGCCGATAAGTTGACGCAGACCTATGCGGAACCAGGCATGGGCTATGCCATCATGTTCCCAGACAGTTGGATTATTGGAAAAACGGATAAGGGAACGAAGTCCGTCATCCTTACCGGAAAACAAGGTTCAACGGCCACAGGTGCCACCATCGTGATCCAGAACCTCCTGACCACCAAAACCGCAGGCGTCTATGCAGATGTCAACGCCGCATCGAGCGATCTGAAGACACAACTTGCACTCCAGGGGAAGAATACGCAGGTCAGCGAAGAAGCACCGATTGCGTACACCACGTCAAAAGGACAGAACGTCAAGGGCGTTCAGTGGTTCGCGCAGTTCGATGTAAACGGAACCCCGTTTAAGCAGCTCCAGATCGTGCTCACACATCCGAACCAGGCGTACCTCCACTCCATCGCTTATGCCGCCCCGGCAGACGTCTACACGGTAAATGAAGCGACCGCCCGTGAAATCATCAAGTCGTTCGTCATGTCAGAAGAACCGTTCAGCGCAACCTCAACACAGGCCGCCGCAACGTCAACGAAGAAATAACAACGATTGGAAATCGATAAAACGGATCCGCTAAAGCGGATCCGTTTTATGATCGAACAACAGATACTCGAGAGTTAAGAGTTAAGAGTTGCGAGCGCAGGCCGCTTTTGATGGCTTGCTAGCGTCACGTTGCTAAAAATGTTAGGCTCTTTGCATATGAAACCCGCCCAGTGGACACTCCTTATTGCCTCCATCGTTGTTGTGCTCGTCATCCTCCTTGGCGTTGTTCGTCTGATCACTGCACCAAAAGATTTCGAAACGGGGCTAACCACGACTCAGGAGGATCTCCCGACGCAACCAGCCGCGAAGCCGCCACTCCTCGAACACCCCTCGCCATCACCATCGCTCCCCTCAACAGACACCTCCCCTTCCACAAGCTCAACGAGCGACACGATCCACGTCACAACGCCAACCGCAAAGACGCGTATCAGCAGTCCGATCACGGTGATGGGCGAAGCCCGCGGGAACTGGTTCTTTGAAGCGAGCTTCCCGATTGAGCTCCAAGATGCGAACGGAAAACGAATCGCGAACACCGTTGCGCAGGCGGAAGCGGATTGGATGACGACGGACTTCGTTCCATTTCGTGCAACACTGACGTTCTCAGCACCAGCTACCCCAACAGGCGTCCTGATCCTTCATCGTGACAATCCATCCGGCCTCCCGGAACACGACGCATCGCTCCGCATTCCGGTCACATTCTAATCAAGTACAGATTCACGGCGCATCACGCGAATCTGCTACGATATCGTGCATGTCAGCCAAACGGTATTCGCTCGTCCTCGATGTCGGAACGACTGGAACAAAGGCGTTTGTCTTTAATGATCGTTGCGAGGCCATCGTAAAAACCTATCGTGCCTATCCGGTCTCCTCGCCAAAATCTGGCTGGGTCGAACAAGATCCCCGTCTGCTCCTCAAGGCCTGCATCCAAGTCCTGCGTGACGCGGTCAAAAAAAGCCACATTCCTGTTTCGCGCATCACCGCACTAGGAATCACAAACCAACGCGAAACGACCATCCTGTGGGATGCGAACACACTCACCCCCATCTACCCGGCGATCGTCTGGGAAGATCGGCGGACAAAGCACGTGTGCACATCACGCCGGGCCCGGCACCAGCATGAGATCCGAACAAAAACCGGACTCTCGCTTGATCCCTATTTTTCCGCATCAAAAATCGAATGGATCCTTACGCACGTTCCTGGGGCGCAAACGCTCGCTGATGTTGGACGACTTCGGTTTGGCACCGTGGATTCATGGCTCCTCACACATCTCTGCGAGCACGCGCCGCACGTCACGGATGAAACAAACGCCGCTCGTACGCTCCTCTTCAATATTCGCACGAAAACCTGGGACCCGAAGCTCTGCACGATCTTCAATATCCCTGAACGTATTCTTCCAGCAGTCTATCCCTCACGCGCAGAATTTGGATGGCTCCGTTCTGAGGTGATCGGTCGCTCGATCCCTGTTCGTGCGGTCATCGGTGATCAGCAATCCAGTCTGTACGCCGCAATCACATCCTCTCAGACACCGCGTGCCACGACAAAAGTGACGTATGGGACCGGGACATTCGTGATGCAACTCCTCGGAACCACCTGTTCGCTTCGCGCCCCCTTTTTTACAACGCTCGTTCCCACAGATGGCGGCACGGCCTATGCCCTGGAAGGAAAGGTCACGGTCAGCGGACCGGAAGTCACCAAACGACTCTCGTCGCCAAAAAAATTGGAAATCTATCTTCACGATCTTAGCCGTCAGGTGAATCGGTATGTAAAACGCCTCCCGGTCAAACCAAAAGAGATCGTGATTGACGGCGGCATCACCCGAGACCCGAATCTCGCGATCTTCCAGGAAGACGCCTCGGGGATCCGTATCCGGCCGCTCGCGACGTACGATGGAACGGCGTTAGGCGTGGCGCTTCTCCTCCGTGACTCCTCCTGACGCAGGGGCGGGGCCCGGCCCCGCCCCTGCACGTTTTTTTTTAAAAAAAAAGATCAGCGCCAGACATTGCTGCTGGCGCTGCTTTTTTTTACGGAGTCGAGGTGTATCGAAACGATCGATCGGTTAGATCAGACCGTAGACCTGTGCCATTGTGAGAAGATCCTCTCGTTGTCGAGGCCCGCAGGTGAACTGATGAAGCATCCGCGATACGCGTTGCGGCTCCGGATCCATGATGCCCGCATGTGCGCAAAACGCTTCACCGCAGTAGGCCTCAACGACCAACGCGAGCTGCCATGGCTCTTGCACGAGACGAAGGGCGTCCTGCCAATCGTCGAGTCGATCAATGCGCTCCCGAAACGCGGCGCCGAATAGCTTCATCTGTCTAAGCTGGCCCTGGAACAGATTCCGTCGTTGCTCGAAGTCCGGACGATGGAGGACGGCGGTTTCTATAAACCCCTGAATGGCTGGCTGAATCGTCCGTGCCAGCCACAAATTCCTCCGATCCGCCTGATCGAACACGTTCGGCGATGGAATACGCCGTTCTTGCAATCCCACCCGAGCCGTGCGACGCGAGACGCTGACTTCCAAAACTTCCCGTTCATCGGTGCGTCGGATCTTAAATCGGACAATGAGAAGCGTCTCCTCGTATCCGGTGATGACCCCGAATTCACTGATGAGCGGACGTCTAGCAAAGCTGGCTCCCATGCCTGCACGTGCCGAATAGATGCGCCGGAGGATCCGCGCATTCCGCTGTGTCGATCGGAGTGTCCACACGGCGCGACTAAACGGAACCGCGCCTGCATTCAGCCAGGCGGTATAGGCATCGTATGCGCCTTCGACCGCACGATACCAGAGCATCGGATATTTCCCGTTGACCTTCTCTCCGTAATGATAGGACTGCTTCCCATCCACGAGGAGACACGTATTTGATGCCCCGTCCGGAAGAATCGTTCCGCGATCACTCAGGACAACGTGTCCTTCGCGAATCCGTCGGGTGATCGTCGTATCGGTGAACAAACTCGTTTCGATGGGATTCCCGTAGGGAATAAACAGACGCGATCCGACCCGAATGATCCCGCCCTCTGTTTCAAGGAGATGGCGGAGGAGCGGGTTTGATCTGACGTAGGCAAGTCCCTGATCCGAATCCACGAACGTGAGTGCTGGAACCAACAAGAGCGGCGTTTCTAAGCTTTCAACGTTGTATATTGCCACAATACACCTCTTTCAAATGAACAATCGGCGTGGCGATGCCGGATCCGACTATTACAAAAACTTCCCCAAATGTCAAGGGGGATTAACCTTCCTGTGCCTCGTTTATTTCACGTCAGCCCCAATCGCTTCAGAAAGAGAGGAAAAACCATCTTTTTTTAACAAATCGACCAACCCTCGATTAATCTCCCCGATGAGCTGAGGGCCCTCAAAAATCATCCCCGTAATAAGCTGGACGAGCGAGGCACCGGCCCGAATCTTGCCATAGGCATCCTGGGCACTAAAAATGCCGCCACACCCAATGATCACATATTTTGTTCCTTTCTGCTTAAAGACATGCGCGATGAGCGCATTCGAGAGTGCCTCGACTGGCTTCCCACTGATCCCCCCCTTCATCTCCGGCGTCAGCTCAGAAGGAACGATCCCTGCCGCGCGATAGTTCTTCGTCAAATTTGAAAAAATAAAACCATCCACCCGATGACGATCCGCAACCTCAAGGATCGCATCAACCTCCGTGGTTGAAAGATCCGCCGCGATCTTAAGAAAGATTGGTTTTGAAATCTTGAGCCCATCCACGGCAGTCAGAAGCTGATCAAGACGATGCGGCTCAAGGAACGTTTCACCGCCACATGAGTTTGGACAACTCACGTTCAATGTCACATAGTCTCCAACATCCGGGCACGTCGACAGCGTGGCGATATAATCCCGAATTCCGGCGAGATCTGAGGCCGATGCCTCTTCATCATTCGTTCGTGCGACATTCAATCCAAGCGGGATGGCGTAGCGTTTTTTTGAGAGCCGATGTGCGATCCATGCCGCGCCATTATTCTTCAATCCATAGTGGACGACAATCCCCTTGGACTTCGGCAACCGCCACAGATGCTTCCCGGCATTTCCGGCACAGTGACGTGCAGTGACAGATCCAATTTCCATCCACCCAAATCCAACAGATGGAAGAATCTTCATCAGATACGCGTCTTTATCAAACCCGCCCGCAAGCCCGACCGGATTCGAAAAACGGAGTCCGCAAATCGTTTGCTCAAGCGACGGGTGTCGATAGGAGAGGAAGACGCTCAGGATCCATCGCGTCACAGGATTCGATCCAAGCAGATATCCGACCGCAATAAACCGACGATGAACAAATTCTGGATCCATCATGAACAAGACTGGCTTGAGCAGTCGTTTGTATGTCGCGTGCTGGAGACGAGTGAGAATCATGTTCGTTGCGTCGTTGCGTCGGACGTCGTTGCGTCGGGTCGGCCGAGCATGGACGCAACGAGTCTATGAGAAATTCCCCGTTGATGCGGCAGCATTTGCCTTGAGCCGTTCGATGAATGCTGCACGTGCTGTGGCAAGGTTCTCATCCTTCCCTGCCCAGAGATCTGTGGCCGGATACTGGAGGGCTCGAGCGTAACAGAAGGTGAGCGGCCATTCAAACGGACCGAGTTTTGCAATCGCGTTCAAGTTTAACGTCGCCTGCTCAGAGGTCTGGCCGCCGGAGAGGAAAACAACCCCACCAACCCCCTTCGGAATAGCTGACCGAAGACAACGCGTGGTCGCTTCGGCGATCTGTTCCGGGGTCGCGAGCGTCCCCGACTCCTTCCCTGGTACGACCATACTCGTTTTCACGATGGTTCCCGCCAGATCAACACGATGCGTTTCAAGCGTTGCAATGAGCGTTTTCAGCACATCCGTCGTCACCCGCTCCGCATCTGCGATAGTATGCGCCCCATCCAGGAGCACTTCAGGCTCGACCATCGGAACGATCCCCGCTTCCTGACACCGGCCAGCATAGAGCGCGAGCTGGAGTGCGTTCGTCTCAATACAGACGGACGTTGGAATCCCCTTGCCGATCCGGATGACCGCCCGCCATTTCGCAAACCGTGCGCCAAGCGACGCATATTCCTGAAGCCGCGCCGCGAGTCCATCCAGCCCTTCGGTCACCTCTTCATCTGGAAATCCGGGCAGGGGCTTTGACCCGCCATCAACTTTGATCCCCGGCACGATTCCACGATCGGCGAGGACCTTCGCAAACGGAACACCATCAGATGATGATTGTCGCAACGTTTCATCGACCAAAATGACGCCACTCATGTACTGTTCCGCCCCTGGCGCCGACAGAAAAAGCTCGCGAAATCGTCGTCGATTTTCAGGCGTTGATTCCACCTTGATCGGCGTGAGTCGCTTTCCGACAGACCCCGTGCTTTCATCTGCGGCAAGCAGGCCCTTGCCCGTTGGGAAGAGATCGGAGATCGTTTGTGATAGTCGTTGCATAGAAAAGTGCGTAGGTGCGTAGGTGCGTAGGTGCGTAAGTTCGGATCCGAACTTACGCACGTACGCACCTACGCACGTACAAACCTTCACACAGGATACCAGAAGATCCGACCGGCTGATACAATCATGTCGATGTTCGATCTCGCTGACCTCCTTGCCGCCGTACGATCCCCTTCTGCGATCGGTTTTTTTATTTATGCACTCCTCCTCAGCGGAAGCTATCGCGTCACGCTCCCGGTCTACCTGAAGTTCAAACGACGCAAGGAAGGATACGGCACGATTTTTAACAGCTACACGGGCGAACCGATTGATCTTGCACGCATCAGACTGGTCGACGCACACGGCATCCCCATGGCGACGGCGGTCACCGATCGGTACGGACACTATCGACTCATCGTCTCCCCTGGAGAATATCAGCTCGATGTTGCGAAAGAAGGGTACACCTTCCCATCCGTGTTTCTTCAAAAAGCGGAGCGGAGCGCCACCTACGACAACATCATTCCATCGAGCCGGATTCGCATTAAAGATCACGGGATCATGACGAAAAATATCCCGATTGATCCGGTTCATCCTCAGCATCGATGGTCACGCGTGTTCCGCCGATGGGTCGTGCTCAATGAAAATACACAACTCCTCGTTGCCTGGCTCTCCCCCTTTGCCGCGCTCCTCTTTCCGGCCGTCGTGCCGATGACACTGATCGCGCGGATCTTCACCTGGATCGTCGCCCTGCTGTATTCCGGTGCGATGGCGCGACGGTTCATCACGTTCAAACCCGGACGCGGCGCGTATGGCACGGTCACGGACGTTCGTTCAAACGCACCGCTTGATCGCGTCATCGTGCGCCTGTTCGATTCAAAGTATAATCGCCACCTTCAAACGCTCACAACGTCTGAGAAAGGACGGTACGCATTCCTCGTGAACGCCGGATCGTATTACATCCTCATGAATAAAGACGGCTATAAAACGGTTCGACTGAATTTTCCGAACATCCCGAACGATACCTATCCGCTCGCGACAGACGTGAAGATGAAGCGCATATTGGGTGAGTAAATCGAATTCAGCCGACTCACCTCCTTCTTTTAGACACCGACACCGTATTGAAAGAGCCGGTCACTTGCGTGCCGGCTCTGTTGTTGGTGTGAAGTAGTCCACGACGCGAGGCGTTAGCTCACTGCCGTTTCTTGACGGTCTTTGACTGCCACAGGTTCTATCATCAGCCTCCGAAACTGCTCAAGGGCGAATAGTTCCTGCTCTCCATTCCCATCATCTGCCGGCAGGACGACGAACCCGGGATGATGTTCCCACACCTGAAGCAACAGATCCGCTCGATGTTTCGCGACCTCATAGGACGAATGCCCAGGACCAGGTCGTCGATGCTCATACACCGATTTTGGCGGCATCTGAAAATAGAAGATGAAATCGTAGCTCAAATCCCAGATCAACTTTTCCTCTCTGCAGAGGTGCTCAAATTGCTGAACCGCAGAAACATAATCTTGAACCGCGAGGTACGCGATTCCGTCATAGCGCGTCCGATCGGACACAACGCAACGAAGTCGCGATTGAATTGCATGTCGCAATGCAAGATTTTCCAGATTCACCTGAATCTCATAAATCGAGGTCTGTAGAAAACGAATGCCTTCCTCATCTTTCGGAGTAAATCCGATATCATTTCGGACCATCCGCGCCACTTCAGGAACGCAGATTGCCCGATCGGCAAAAATTCCACGAATTGCCCTGAGCAGGGTCGATTTTCCTGTGGCCTGACCTCCAACGAGCGCGATGCGTAACACCGCGGATGGATCTGACCGCACAGGTAACTTAAGGAGATTCTTTGTATGCAAGGTCACCGTCACGCTCCACTTCTTCACAATGTGAATGTCCGTTCACTCGGGCAAAGAACGAAGGGTACGGGGCAAAGGGTGAACACGGAGATCGTCTTTTGGAGATCCTCCCTGTGCCCGCTACACTCCAATGGGAGCGTACCGCCAATTGCCGCCATTTGTAAAGAACAGCATTCAAGGCTAGACTAGGGGCATATGACAACCGAACTCCGTGACTTCGTAAAAGAAGCCCTTGCCGCAGGAACATCGCGTTCAGATATCGCACAGGTCCTGAAACAGAGCGGCTGGCGAGACGATGAAGTCCGTACGGCCCTGGAGGCCTTCGCAGACGTCGCCTTTCCGGTTCCAGTCCCGAAACGAAAGCCCTACCTGTCTGCCCAAGAAGCGTTCATGTATCTCCTCCTCTTTTTGACGCTCTATATTTCCGCAGTCAGCTTTGGAACAATCTGCTTCCAGTTGGTGAATTCGTGGCTCCCGGATCGCATCGCGCCAACGTACGCGTATCAGCTTTCTGCGATTCGGCAGGCACTCTCATCCCTCATCATCGCGTATCCCGTTTTCCTTGGCCTCTCTATTGCCCTGCGAAAAGCGGTGACGAAAGATCCGGAAAAGCGATCGTCAAAAATTCGAAAGTGGCTGACAAACATCACACTCTTCATTGCCTCTGGCGTCATCATCGGCGACCTCATCACGCTTGTCTTTAATCTCCTCCAAGGCGAACTCACGCTTCGCTTCGTCCTCAAGGTCGTCATTGTCGGCGCCATTGCGGGCACGATCTTTGGATACTACCTCTGGGAAATGCGACAGGATGAACGGACGAAGAAAGGTGAGTAGGTCAGTAGGGCGGTAGGAAGGCAGGCCGGATTCGGCCGACCGAGCCTACCACCCCACTTCCCTACCGCAACCCCTCTATGATCACATCACGCAGTCTCCTTATCTCAATCGTCACCGTTGTCATCATCGGCGTGGTCATTGGCGCATTCTTCCTCGTCGGATCTCCTGCAAAACAGCGACTGGCCCGATTCGACGAACAGCGTGCGCAAAATCTTCAAACGCTGCGCTATAGCGGTGTTGATGAGTACGTCCGCCGAAACGGCGCGCTCCCAAACTCTATTATTGACCTCGGAAGCGTCCTCATCCCGAACGGGATCGACACGTATCGCGATCCGGAAACGAACGCCCTTCCGGAATACGCCAAAACATCAACTGAGACATATTCGCTCTGCGCCACGTTTGATCTCCCGTCAGATCCGAACATCGCGCCGGTCAGCGACGTTTTCTGGTCGCACCCGGCTGGACGAAAATGTTTTGATTTCAAGATGCAGTCCACGGGACCCACCTCGAAGAGTTCCGTCCCCCTTTAGCGTTAAGAGTCACAAATTGAGAGCTGAGAGTTAAGAGTTAAGAGTTAAGAGTTTACAAGTCTAGATGCTCGTGACTTTTGGTTTTCTGAGAGTCATGCCTCGCAACTCATGACTCGTGACTCTAAACTCTAAACTCCCTGCAGTCCTGCTATACTTCCTGTATGCTTGATTGGGTCTCGATGATCTTCGCGTCGCGGGAAGCATTTCTGACGACGGTCTTCGGGCTTAACGCGATCTTTATTGCGTTTGTCATTATCCTTGAAGATCGTGAACCAGAGCGCACGATTACCTGGCTCTTCGTCCTGTTCACGTTTCCGCTCGTCGGATTCATCATCTACCTCTTCTTCGGTCATGATTGGCATGGCCGAACCTCGCGCAAACGATTGCGAAAAACGTTTGATGAGACCAAACGATGGCATCAGCTGGCCGCGATGCAAGATCGGACACAAGCGACCATGCTTCAGTCTGAGATGGAACGGCTCTGTACGGCAACGACCGGATTCCAAGTCACCGACGGCAACATCGTCACCATCCTCACGGATGCACAGATTAAATTCCCTCGCCTCTTGAGCGCACTCCGTGCCGCCAAGGAATCAATCGATTTGGAATATTTCTTAATTCGACTGGATGGCATCGGAAAAGAAGTGGTCGACGTCTTAAAAGAACGCGCGCGCGCCGGCGTCCGCGTCCGATGTATCGCGGATGGATGCGGGAGCTTTGGGTTTGGATTTAACGCATTTCGAGACATGCGGGCCGCCGGAATCCAGGTCACCTATTTCGCCCCGCTCATCACGACCTTTTCTTTCTTTAAAGCAAACTATCGCGACCATCGTAAAATCGTCGTCATCGATGGCACGACGGCATTCACCGGTGGGATCAACATCGGCGATGAGTATCTTGGGAAATCCAAAATCGGCCCATGGCGCGACACCTCGATTGAAATTAAAGGACCGGCGGTGGCGCAACTCGCCGCCCTGTTCAATGAAGCCTGGCTCGAAACCACAAAACAACCATCTCCCCCGCCCGTCATCCCACCTGCTGCTGGGGACGAACACGTCAGCGTGATTCCAAGCGGACCCATGACAAACTGGTTCGCGATTCACCAGATCTATCTTGCGATGATCCACGGCGCGAAACGGACACTGGTCATTGAATCCCCGTATTTCATTCCAGACACGAGCATTTTGAATGCATTGGTGAATGCCGCCCTTCGCGGTGTTGATGTCCGCATTCTCTACCCACGCCGGACCGACCACGTCTCGCTCCGATGGATTGCGGACACGTATCTTGGCGATATCGTTCGAGCTGGCGGTCGCGTCTTTGAATATCCAACCGGCTTCCTTCATAAGAAAGTAATGATCGCTGATAATGAAGTGGCGACGATCGGCACCTGCAACATCGATATCCGCAGTTTTTTGCTTGATTTCGAGGTCAACGTTCTCCTCACCCACCCGCGGGCCATTGCACACCTCTTGGAAGATCTCGCGGTCGATCTGCAAACATGTGTCGAAATTCCGTTCACCCATTACACCGATCGGTCCTTCTTCCGACGCATTCGAGATTCATTGGCACGGCTTGTCGCACCGTTGCTGTAACCGCGTTGGATGCCGGTTCCTATCGCTTTGTAATCGTACTCTTCAAATATACGCAAATTTGATATACTGTCACTGATTTTTTCTAAGTCCGTTCCGTCCGACGTACGGACACACGGACGTACGGACTTACGCACTTCATTGCTCTTATGCCCGCAAAAAAACGCACTGCACATCGCCAAGCTTGGGTTGTTTCCGCAGACATGGGATACGGTCACGACCGTGCCGCTCACGGATTGGAAGAGATCGCGTACGGATCCTTCATCACCTCCAACAACTACAAAGGCATTCCGCCGCTTGATAAAAAGTTGTGGCGAGAAACGCGCGAACTCTACGAAACGATTTCCCGATTCAAGCCGATTCCGGTCATTGGCGATCTCATCTTTTCAACCTTGGATTACATTCAGGAAATTCCGGCGTTCTATCCGCGCCGTGACTTATCCAAACCGAACTTGCAGGTGAAAGGGATGTACACGCTCATCAAGCGCGGACTCATGAAGCACCTCACGACCACGCTCATGGAACGTCGACGGTTGCCCGTCATTTGCACCTTCCCGCTTTCTGCGCATGCCATGGAGTATCACGGATACCCGGAAGACATTTACACGCTCGTCACCGATACAGACATGAGTCGATCCTGGGTCGCGATGGATCCAAAGCGCAGTAAGATCAAGTACCTTGCGCCGACCGGGCGCGTGGTGGAGCGGCTCAAACTCTATGGGGTCCGCTCTGAAAATATTTTCCTCACCGGATTCCCGATTCCTCGGAAAATCATTGGCGGACCAGAGAGTTCGATCCTGAAGAAAGACATGGCACAGCGCATTTGTAATCTGGATCCGAAAGGAATTTTCACGTCTCGCTACTGGCGAACCTTGGAAGCCGAGCTCGGCGTCAAAGCGTGCAAGGTCCATAAATCAAAACCGGTCACCATCACCTTCTCCGTTGGCGGCGCCGGTGCCCAGCGACAGCTTGCGGTTCAAATTGCAAAAGCGCTGCGTGAAAAAATTCGACGTCATGAAATCAAATTGATCCTTGTTGCCGGAACGCATCAGGCATTGGCCAGCTACTTCCATGCGCATTTGCGTGCGGCCGGACTTGGACCAAGCATCAACAACGGGATCAGCATCTACTTCAAAAAAGATCGCCACGAGTACTTCAACGCGTTTGATCGGATCCTGCAGAAGACCGACATTCTGTGGACCAAACCGTCAGAGCTCTCCTTCTACACGGGCGCGGGCATCCCGATTATCATGGCACCTCCGATTGGCTCCCAGGAAGAATTCAATAAGCTCTGGCTGCAGAACGTTGGCGGTGGCGTGCAGATGTACGACGCGGACACGTGTGCAGAATGGCTCCAGGACTGGATTGATGGTGGCGCGTTAGCCCGGATGGCCTGGAACGGCTACATCGAAGCCCCAACGCACGGAAGCTACCGTATTGAAAGCGTGATCACCGGGACAGAATTCGGAACACAGCCGCTTCCATTGGTAGTGTAATCACTCAGAATATAGCTATGTAACCATGAAGCCGTCCTTCTGTTGAAGGATGGCTTCATGGTTACATAGCTGCTCACACGTGCGATATTCGTTGAGTGACAATAGCCCTTGACGCCTGTATGGTTCTTCCGTATGGTATTTCTATCGCTCGTCCTTTTTGCGATGAAGATGAGGTTCTGATGTCCACGTTCCCGTATACCGTTATTG
>JAHFIK010000084.1 GCA_023246415.1 Candidatus Uhrbacteria bacterium | reverse complement strand
GTGACACCGCCGTGGGTGGCCCAGCGGGTGTGAGCGATGCCTGTTGTTCCGGAGACCCTCCCTCGGTCCCTCCCTTGGCCACCCGTCGCCGGTGCGGCTATGGGTGACGCGCAGGGAGGGAAGTTCTCTAAAGGACTTTCTGAATAACTCTCCAGAGATACCCCCTCCCTGCCAAGGGAGGGGCCGGGGGTGGGTCTCAGGCCGTTCAGCTTCTCACTCAGCGCCGCCACCTTCCCCACAGCCCTGATCACCTCAAATCCACCATCGCGATTCAACGCCACACCTGCGGAGTCATAGCCGCGATACTCAAGCTTCTCGAGTCCGCGAAGCAGAATCGGGAGCGCTTCTTTCGTTCCAATGTAACCGACGATGCCGCACATATTATGATGGATGGAATTTAGAATTTGGAATTTAGAATTTGGGGATCGGAATTTCTTCGTGAGGAATCCGTTCTTCCTATGTCATCCCGAGTCGTTTCCAGCCACTGACCAGAGGATGAGAACGAGGGATATCCGGCCGGATATCCCTCGTTCTCATCCTGATACGACAGACTAGAAACGACTCGGGATGACATAGAAGAAAATCATTTATTTGCCTTTACCGCCGCTGGCGTCGAACTTGCCGAGCCGGCGTTCCAGGCACGCAGAATATCACCCGCAACCGGAACGGCAAATGAGGAGCCTTCGCCGCCTTCTTCAAGCAGAACCGTCACCACAATTTGCGGATGATCGAATGGGGCAAACCCGATATACCACGCGTGGTTTGGATGATCTTCTTTCCACTGGGCGGTTCCTGTCTTTCCGGCATTTGGAAATGGGAGCGTTGAAAGCGCACGGCCAGATCCATACGTAACCGTATCGCGCATCCCCATCTGAACGGTTTTCCAGACATCCGCAGGCACGTTCAGTGACACGGGGGCAGGAACCGATTCCCCTTGAATGACATGCGGCGTCACGAGCGTTCCCCCGTTGGCGACCGCGGCCGTGATGCGCGCCATCTGAATGGGCGTCACGAGCAAATCACCTTGGCCGATCGACAGGTTATACGTATCACCGATGTACCACTGTTCCCCTTTTGCCTGCTTCTTCCAATCCTCAGACGGCACAAATCCTTTTCCTTCGCCGGGAAGATCAATCCCCGTTTTTGATGCGAGCCCGAATCGCCGCATCCAGTCTGTGAGCTTTGTGACTCCGAGTCCGTGGAATGTGTCGTATCCGCCGCCGACATAATAGAAGAACGTGTTCACCGACCACGCGAGCGCTTTTCGGACATCGACGATTCCGTGACCGCCGGCTTTCCAGTCTGGGAAAAACCATGGACCCACATGAATTCCTCCGACAGAGTTCACGGTGGTGTGCGGCGTAATCACGCCTTCCGCGAGTGCTGCCGTCGCGATGAGCGGCTTGATCGTTGACCCGGACGGGAACTGCCCGGCGACCGCACGCGCGAACAACGGACGGTCTTCATTTTTCAAGAGCGACGCGTACATCGTACTCGAAACCGTTCCCGCGAACGCGTTGTTATCGTATGCCGGCCAGGACACGAGCGCGAGGATCGATCCGTCGCGCGGATCCATCGCGATCGCGCTCCCGCGCGTGGCGTGCGCGCGCTCGAGCTGGGTCTTGAGCGAGGCTTCGGCGACCGCCTGCAACTTTGCATCAATCGTGAGCGTCACGTTCACCCCATCCGTGGGCGCGGTTTCTTCAACAACCGCTTTTGGACGGCCGACCGCATCAACTTCTGTTCTCCGAATACCGGACGTGCCGCGAATTGCCACTTCGTCTGAACGCTCGACCCCCGTCTTCCCAATTTCATCCGTACTGCGATAGCCGTCGGATTTTCTTGTCTCGTATTCGGTTGGCGAAATTTGTCCGACGTAGCCGAGCACGTGCGATAACGACGGCGTCGCAGCGGATTGCGGATACGTCCGTTTTGCATCAGTGATCAGTGAAACGCCGGAAAGACTAGGAAGCTTCACTTCAAGCGCAATCGCGCGTTCATAGGGAACGTCACGGACGACATCAATCCACTCATCCGGATCTGTGCCCGTGGCGTTCATGATTGAAAAAATATCGTTTGATGTGACGCCGACCGCATTCGCGACCGTGGCAATCGTTTCATGACAGACATCCTTGCATTTCGATTCCCGTAACACGGGATCAAACTCAAGCGGCAGATCCGACCATCGCATCCGAACGTCAAACGCCGGAATATTGCCCGCAAGGATCACGCCGTTTCGATCCGTAATAATGCCGCGACGGGCGGGAAGAATTTCAACTCGAAATCGGTTCTCGTCGGCACGCGCCCGATATGCGGCGCCCTGGACCACCTGCATCCATCCCGCACGTCCAAACAGAATCGCGAGCACGACAACTGGAATTGCAAACGCAAGCACCACGCGATGCGCCGGAAATCGGCGCCCGACAAACATCCGGTCATCGGACACCTGCGACATCTCATCTTCAAACAGCACCTCATGACGCACAACCTCGCTCTGCCGGATATTCACCGACAACGAACCATGGCCCAGTTCCTGGACCCAAAAGGGATCGT
>JAHFIK010000054.1 GCA_023246415.1 Candidatus Uhrbacteria bacterium | reverse complement strand
GTCTCCAGTTTCGTGACGGCCTGATGTCGCTTCAGCTGGAAGGGACGAAGGCCCGCGGCTTCATCAAAAAATTCTTTGCGTTCCGAC
This sequence comes from Candidatus Uhrbacteria bacterium, assembly GCA_023246415.1. Taxonomy (GTDB): domain Bacteria; phylum Patescibacteriota; class Patescibacteriia; order 2-12-FULL-60-25; family 2-12-FULL-60-25; genus 2-12-FULL-60-25. The sequence goes on along the minus strand of JAHFIK010000054.1, from coordinate 8,451 downwards.
GGCGTCGCGATGAGGACCGCGTCGACCATCCCCTGTCCGATGACGCTATACGTTCGCTGACCGATCCCGCACTGCGCGAGAAGCAGCTGCACTTCTCCCAGCTTCGCACTGCGACGATTGATTTCATACTCGCTCGTCCCATCTCGAAACAACCGACGCGTCACAACGATCTCTGCCGGCAGCTCTTCGCCGTCTGGTGTTTTCCGTTCTGACTCATGATCACTCACGAGCGTCATCGATACTTCTGCAAACCCGGAGCGCGATTTCTTTTCCGATCCTGAAAAAATAACATCTTCTGATTTCTTGCCGCGCAAGAGCTTCATGCTCTGCTCCCCCATGACCCACCGGATGGCATCCGCGATATTCGATTTCCCGGACCCGTTCGGCCCGACCACGCCCGTGATCCCCCGCCGTGACACACTCTCCGGGGCGAATTCCAGCACGGTTTTCCCGGCAAACGTTTTGAACCCTTGAAGCTCGAGGCGTCGGAGATACATACGAGATAAAAGGGTAACGGTTTGGGGGTAAGCGGTAAAGGGTAAGCGGGCAGGATGGGGAGTGGCGAGTGGGAAGTAGGGAGTGGGCCAGATCCCCATCCAACTTCCACTTCCCACTTCCCACTCCCCAAACAGAACGCCCCGCATGCGAGATCCCTTTCGGGCACATGCGGGGCAGACGGATGTCGATCAATAGACCGGACGGAAGGATACGACGACTTCGCGTCCACACACCTTGTCGCATCCCATGATCAGCAATTCTTGAACGAGCCGACCAAGATGATCAAAGCGTTGATAGGCGAGACCTTCAAGTCGTCCGGGAGTGGTTGAGGATTGGATCAACTGCGCATCTTCGTATGGGATCGTGATGTATTCCCCCATCGGCTTATACTTCGCAAGCCACATTGCGAACGCCGCCGCATTGCCATCCGTGCCCTTTGCGAGCCACTGATGTTGCTGGACCGCGCCGCGCATCGTTTCCTGTCCATAGCAGTCCAAATGCACTTCAAGCGCGTTCCCACGCATAGCGTCGAGATCTCGCCGAATCAGTTCCTTGGCCCACATGACATCCACGCGTTCCAAACTCAAGGGCGATTCGGAAAATGCATTCACGAGACCCTCGAAGATCCCTTCAGGCGTGGCCTCATTCGGAATCGTGATCCGATATTCGTCTGGAAAAAACTGCCGTCGCAGCGCGTGCACCGCGTTGAACGCAGCCCCATCGCGACGGATCACCTGGCGAAGATCAGTGTCGAATTCCGAACGAGACGCTAACGCCACCATCGTGGCGAGCCCCTTGCTGAATGCTTGGGGTGTAAAATCGACGGCGTAATTGGTTGGACTCATCGGGCTTTCCATTGGATCACCTGCTTGCCGCCTTCGGATCACCCCAACATCAGACCCCATGTCCTCCATCGGTTGATCGGTTGTCTGGATTGAAGACGGCGATCTTGCGCCGAAATCTCCGCGCGGAATCGCCATCTTCAACAGCGTGAAAAGAACAGGGCAGGCATATCAATATCCGAGATGTCTGTCAAGGTGATGCGTTGCGCCCAGCATGCACACGCATGCCCATTCACCTTCTAAAACAACAGAACGCCCCATCCGCGAGATCCACCGAAGTGGAGTGCGGACGGGGCGAACGACGATGCGTCAGCATCGTATGCGTCAAACGAATGACGGCTTACACGCAAAGAAAAAGGAACTGATAATGACGGGCCCACTTCCGATCTTGATGGCTCAGTCCGATGTTTAACTTATTCGAATCTCCGAACAGGACGGCGACCATCCGCACATTCTTACGATCCAAGACAAACGAACCCAGAGAGACGACCGGAGATTTCGTATTACGCAAACGCTGAACGTGACTAAACGCATGCGCTTCATTGTGCCCCATCGCAGGAACGAGGTCGTTCTCGATGCCCCACGCGATGACCTCTTCGGTTTCCACAATGCGATCGAAATGCTTCACCCGAAAAATGCGATCGCCTGGCGTCACATTCGTCCGGATGCGCGAGGAGTATGGCTTCCACACGCAACCATCGAAATCACCAGAGACCCCTGAGTACATTTGCCCGAGTTTCTCCATGGAGGGCGGAGCCTCATATACACAAGGCGCACGATAATGGTCTGGCGGAAGCGGCTCATTAAGATCGATCGTCCGGACTGGCGGGAAGTACTCGCGATGCATCGCTTCGATTCCTCGCTCTGGACCCTGAGTGCAGATTGCCTCACTCAAATCCGTCCCAAACTCACGACAACGAACGAGTCGCGTCACAGCTTCGAATCCCTTGGAGAACGCGCCGTCCATCAGGCGTACCGGTTGTTCAATCATGGCGTACCTTCTGCTTTCCTGTCTTTTGGCGTACCTAATACCACACCGCACCATGCGGGAGGTTTAGGCGTACCATCCGTATTCAATGCGCAAACACGTTATTCTTTTAAGGATACTAAGGAGCAAGACGGTATTACCAGTATTCAAAGAAAATGTCAAGTCTAATGTGCTCCCTGTTTCACCCCACATCACGCCCCACTTCCCACTCCCCAACCTTGACGATTCCCTAAATAATCCGTAAGGTTCCTGGTTCTCATGCCCCATATCCCCCACCTCTTCCAGCGCTTGCGCGAGACGATCCGAACCTCGGATCGTGTCTTGCTGATCTCGCACCAGAAGCCAGATGGGGACACGCTGGGCGCGGCCACAGCGCTCATCACGTGGATGGATCAGGAAGGAAAACAGATCACGCCGTTCTGCGCCGATCCAATGCCGGAGATGTATCGCTTCCTCGATCACCTCCATCGGTTTACCACGGACGTGACCGTCTTCGATCGCGCGTATGATCTCGTGCTCGTCCTTGATTCTGGGAAGTTGGATTACGCGGGCGTCGAGCAGCATATTCCACGCATCCCGCAGGGATATATCCTCGCGAATGTCGATCATCATCCAACCAACTCGCGGTATGGTGATCTCGTCATCGTGGATCCAACATCCAGTTCCACCTCTGAACTGATCCACCGCTTCTTCAAAGAAGTCCATGTTCCGATTGATGACAAAATTTCGACATCCCTCCTGACAGGAATCTCATACGACACCTCGAACTTCACCAATGGAGCGACGTCTGTTGCTTCGATGCATATCGCCTCGGATCTCGTGGCGCACGGCGCGCGCATTCACGATGTGATGCGCAACATGTGGTACGCACACACCCCGGAGACGCTCAAACTCTGGGGGCGCATCCTCTCGCGCCTCAAGCGATATGACGCGTGGGATCTCGCTGTCACACATGTGACGTTGCAAGACCTTGAAGCTTTTGGTGCAGACATCCCGTCTGGATTCATCAATTTTTTAAGCGCGACGATCAGTGATGCGGATTCCGTACTCGTCTTGCGAGAACGTCCGAACAATCGTATCCGCGGATCCATGCGGAGCATGGTCCGCAGTGTCGTCGACATCGCGACCACGTTTGGCGGTGGCGGACACGCCAAAGCCCCAGGATTTGAAATCGACGGCGTCATGACCTACCGGGAAGATGGAAGCGTCATCATTCCAGAGCCACTCGCAGAAGCGATTGAACGGGTGCTGGGGAAGAAGCCGGAGGCGGCAGTCGTAGCCCCTGTTTCGTGAAGAGACAAAACAATCTCTTTGTCATTCTGAGCTTCGCGAAGAATCGCTTTCCCGTCATGGAGGTTCATCATCACGATGGACGTTCATGATGGGAAAGCGATTCTTCGCATGGCTCAGAATGACAAAAGAGATTGTTTTTCGCATTTCAAGAGTCCCTCCTTCTTTTAGGGACGCGTGCAACGCGACCATGCAAAATTGAGACGCGATGAATCGTGCCCCTATCTGGCACTCTCGGCTTTTGACTGCTAACTCGCCATCCGCTACCCTACTCTGGTATGACAAATCCCTACGATATTCGTTCAGAAATCACCAATTCGTACCTTATCCCAACCGTCATTGAAAAGACGAGTATGGGCGAGCGTGCCTACGACATCTATTCCCGGCTCCTCAAAGATCGCATCATCATGCTGGGATCCCAGATCGATGACGGCGTGGCAAATACGATCGTGGCGCAGATCCTCTTCCTTGAAAGTCAGGACAAATCAAAGGACATCAAACTCTATGTAAACTCTCCAGGAGGAAGTGTCACCGCGGGTCTCGCCATCTATGATGCGATGCAACATGTTGGGTGCGATGTCGCGACCATTTGTATGGGCATGTCCGCGAGCATGGGCGCGGTCATCTTGGCCGGCGGCGCCAAAGGAAAACGGTTTGCGCTCCCGAATGCTGAAATCATGATCCACCAGCCGCTCGGCGGGGTGGAAGGCCAGGCCACGGATATCAAAATCCGCGCCGAGCGCATCCTCAAGGTCAAAGAACAGCTGAATAAGATTCTCGCAAAGCACACCGGGCAGTCACTCAAGAAGATCGAGGCCGATACAGATCGCGATAATTTCATGGACCCGAAAGAAGCGATGGCGTACGGGTTGATTGATAAAATTCTCTAACGAAGCGACGAGAGAAAAAACGCCTGTCACTGAAATGTGATGGGTGTTTTTTTTAAGAGCAGGGCTTATGGCTTTTGGCCAGCTGTTTACCGTCAGTATATTCATGGCCTGCAATTCAAATCGCCTGGCGCACATAGAGCGGCGCCAGGCGATGAAGACCATCACATGGGTGAGACGTGAGACAGCGATGAGCGTGTTTAGAAATAACGGAATCGGACCCCGGTCCGAAACATCACCCCGGTTGATGTGAGCGACCACTGATCACCATGGATGAAGTGATTCGATGGCGTGGAGAAGCGATTAAATGCGGCGAGACCGAATGTCGTGAAACACACATCGTTCTTGCTGCGCGCAAGGTGCTTCACAGGAATATCGATATCGAAGCCCGCCTCAACGGTTGACGTCCGTTCGTTGAAGAGAAACGTCCCCCATCCGTAATTCGCAAAGAGGCTGAGGTATTTCTCAAACGGGTATGTACGAATCCCGATGGACGACAACGGAATTGGGAAATATCCGATGTAGAATTTGCTCAATCCCCACTGCATCCTTCCGCCGATATCGAGCTGAAGATAGGGTCCACCGAGCGACACATTGAGTTCGTAGGATGGGAGATCCACCGCAACGAATCGTCCATGTGCATCGTGCATAAACAGCACGTTCGGTCCGATGCGAATGCCCGTCCCGCTTGCGTCCGCCGTATTCCCACCTGCCGAGTAGTACGACATCCCTCCAAATCCCGCCGCCGAATACTGCGCCTGCGCCGGTTGAGAAATCAGTCCCAAGAAACAGACGATGAAAACGAATGGGTGTTTCACGAATCACCTCCATACCACGTACACATTGTGAGTGTCCGAATCACAGAAAGAACCAATTCATTGGACAGGAAAACGCCGGACGCGTCAAGACGCGCAGACAACAAACAAACCTCGTATCCGTAGATACGAGGTTTGCCCTTTCCGAGAGCACCGACGTGCGTTGAAAGGGAGACGTGGACTGTTCGTTACCAGATCATCGCCGATACGGATCCCGTACGGGCTGTTTTGGTACCGTGCAATCTTGAAAGGAGCTCAAGCGCGATGTTGCTTGATTGGATAAACGGAACGATACAACGCTCTCCATCATCTTGATGCCGAATTTCATCACCGGCGGAGTAGATCCCCAGGTCCGTATATCTAGACAAGCGGTCGGGGTGAGTGAGCAACATGATGATCGTTTCAAACAAACCCAATCCGAATTCTCCAGGCACGAAACCAGCTGTCGCCTCAAGGACGGAGCGCCCTTGATATCGCAGACCGAACTGTGCCGGAAGGAGATAGAGGCTCCGATTGGTCTGACGTGCTTCGATTTCCTCCCACGCACATTTCGAACGTTCGCACTGTGCGTAACGCTCTTTCGTCAACCGGTCTCGAATGTAGACCTCAATCGAACGAGTGGCTTCGAGCTTTTCGAGTGCAATCAGTACAGCGTCGAGATACGTATGCGCGATGAACCGCCAGCACGGAAATGCGAAATAGCCTTCCATCCCTTCTGGACAGGGACGACGCGCGAGGCTTCGATCGTAGAGCCATGAAGCCCCAGGAAACAATTCCTGGATTCGCTCAATCTGCTCTTCGATGGGTCGTACACCCCGATATCCTTCCGGATATGCATACGTCGGCTCAGACGGAGAAACGAACGTCAGATCTTGAATCACCTCGATGATTCGCCCCTGAAATTCGCCACCACGTTCGTTCAACTGTTGTTGCGCAGCCGGACTGAGTCCGCAACGCCGATAGGCGACTCGGAACAATTCCACTGCGTGGTTTTCTTTCGGATCATCAGATGTGATCAATGGTTGAGACATCGTCATCATCTCTTTCTGCCGTGGTCTCCCTGGTCTCGTAACGCCCCATGCGTCATCAAGCATCAGTTCGTTGAATACGGCGTTCTTCGGCCTTACAGAACGCTGAAAAACGCCGTATTCAACGGATTTCAAAGGAACATCGCAATCTACCAGATTTTAACCAAAAAGTCAAGAATACTGTACGTACATAAATCGCAATGAGCGCTCCGATGTCCATCGGAGCGCTCTCTCATTCATTGTTTCAACGTGATCTCCTAGAGCTCCGCCTCTGTTTCTGCGAGGAGCGTCACGCTCGACACGACGTCGCCGTCTTCTTTGAAGCGCATGATGCGGACGCCTTGCGTGTCGCGGCCAATCGAGGAGACGTTCTTGAACTTGGTGCGCAGGACCGTTCCTTTCTTGGAAATAATCATGACATCGCGTTCATCCGTGCGATTCACCACGAACGCGGCGACCACACCGCCCGTCTTTGCTGTGACCCGCATGGTCCGAATGCCGGATCCACCGCGATTCTGAATCTTGTATTCACGCAAGTCGGTACGCTTCCCGAGACCGTTTTCCGCAATCGTGAAGAGTTCGAGTTCGCCTTTCTTGGCGAGGTTCGCGTTCACCACATCCATGCCGATGATGACGTCGTCCTTCTTCAGCTTCATCCCGCGAACACCGGCGGCGGTGCGACCCATCGGGCGGACATCGTCTTCTGTGAAACGGATCGACTGTCCGAGCTTGGTCACGAGCACCACTTCATCGCTTCCGGTGGTCGGTTCCACCCACTGGAGATCTTCTCCCGGCTTGAGCGTGATCGCAATGAGACCGGAACGGCGCATGTTCTTGAATTCCCCGAGCTCCGTTTTCTTCACCGTTCCCATGTTCGTAATCATGAGCAGGTTCTTCGACCCTTCAATGTCATCCACCGCAATGGTCGTGGCCACCTTTTCGCCTGGCGCGAGCTGAAGGAAGTTCACAATCGCCTGCCCTTTTGACGTCCGGCTCCCCTGCGGGACATCGTACGCCTTCATTTCAAACACGCGACCGCGATTCGTAAAGAAGAGGAGGTCCGTGTGCGTCGTCGTTGAAAGCAAACGCTCAACCGTGTCTTCCTCTTTCGTCGTCAGTCCGGACACGCCTTTGCCGCCGCGATTCTGTGCACGGAAGGTATCTGGCGGCAATCGCTTGATGTATCCGTCTGCGGTCAGCATGACGAGCGTCGGTTCGTTCGGAATCAAGTCTTCCATGGAGAACTCCCCAACCGCTCCCGCCACGACCTGCGTGCGACGATCATCTGCAAATCGCTCGCGCATTTCAACGATTTCCGACTTCACCACCCCGAGAAGTTTTTTGGCTGAAGCGAGAATCGATTCGAGTTCAGCGATCAACTTCATCTTCTCATCGTACTCCTGCTCCACTTTCAACCGTTCAAGGTTGGCGAGCTGTTGGAGACGCATCTCGAGAATCGCGTTCGACTGGAGTTCCGACAATCGGAACTTGGACATGAGGTTCACCCGGGCCTCGTCGCGATCTTTCGACTTCTTGATCGTCTGAATGACTTCATCAATCTTGAGCAGCGCGATCCGCAACCCTTCCAAAATATGCGCACGATCCTTCGCCTTCGCCAAATCAAATTCCGTGCGGCGGCGAACAACCTCCTTGCGATGCTTGATATATTCTTCAAGCATCTGCTTCAACGTGAGCACGCGCGGCACCCGACCGTCGACGATCGCGAGCATGTTCACGTGGAACGTTTCCTGGAGCGGCGTCATCTTGAACAGCTGGTTCAAGATTTTCTTTGGATACGCATCCTTCTTTAAGTCGATCACGATACGGACTTCTCCCTTCGACGATTCGTCGCGCAAATCCCGGATCCCCTCAATGCGCTTTTCCGTGACGAGTTCCGCGATCTTTTCGATCAGCGTCGATTTATTCACCTGATACGGGATCTCGGTGACGAGAATGCGATACATCCCGGCCTTCTCTTCAACGATCTCTGTTTTTGCCCGCATGACAATCCCCGCTTTTCCGGTGGCATACGCCGCAAGGATCTCCTTCTTATTATAAATAATGCCGCCCGTTGGGAAATCCGGCCCTTTCACAATCTTTGCC
>JAHFIK010000013.1:23385-25969 GCA_023246415.1 Candidatus Uhrbacteria bacterium | reverse complement strand
CATTGTCTTTCATACCGCAACAATCAGTGCGTTTGCGCTTCTTGTCATCGCGTTGTTTGGGATGGCATATGATCATTTGCGGTCTATCGCGGCACCGCATGCGGAGGCATCATTAAAAAAAATTGTAGCGGTGACACTTGAGCCGTTTGGTGAAATTGCTCGTACGATTGGAGGAAATGATATTGAAGTGGTTCCGCTGATCGTCTCGTTGCATGATGGCGTTCGTGGTCCAGGTGACGATCTTCATCTTGATACGGATCTGCTGAAGCGAGCGGACCTCGTCCTCTATGGTGGCCCGCTCATTGAACCGGATGTTGAAAAAAAGATTCACGGAATGACGGGCGTTACGGCAAACATCGTGAATGTCAGCACCGGAGCGCGACTCCTTGAGCGTGTGCCTTCTGAGCAGGCGGTGACCGGGACGTCGAGCGCCGATCCGGCATTTTGGCTTGATGCGGATAACGCGACGATCCTTGTGCAGAACATCCAGCACGCCATTGCGAGTACCGACGCACAGGTAGAGCGACGATCGATGGAATACCAGGTGGCACTCCGTGCGGCGGATCTTGCCGCGCGTCAGGCAATGAGTGGCTGTCGACTCCAGACGATGATTGAAGGGGGTGGCCCGCATTTCGCCTATCTTGCAAAACGATACCACCTCAATTACTTTGCGATGCCGGCGAATGACTCTTCTGCAATGCGTGCGTACGCGCAAATAGTTCGTGACCAACAAATTCCATACCTGTTTTACGATCAGTCCGCTGGCGCACAGTCTGCAAACGCGATCGCGAATATCACCGACGCCGGAACGCGATCGCTTGATGCACGAATTCGATTTTTTAGCGGTGAATCAACGGTGTCCGCTCCGCATCTGAGCGATCTGCTGATGCAGAATGCGCGAACGCTCGCACAAGGATTGGAGTGTCTTCACGACTCACCGTAATCAATTACTGACCAAAGAGGAGATTCACGAATGACTCTTGGTGAGGCTCTTTTCCGTATGCGTGGAGTGCGTATGTGGTATTGAACTGGAACGATTGAAAATTTGGATAGATAAAATCAATTTCATACTGGCCATCCGCACGCGTGGTCATGGGGACTGCGTCGATTGCTCCACCAGCCCCTTCCATCCACTGGATGGTTTCAAGATCAACGCGTGTGGCATCGGCGACACGGACCGTGAGATGAATATGCGTTCCGGACGCGGCAACGAGACGATCCGTCTCCCAAATCATCCCAGCGGCTGAGGCGGAAATAAAAGTTGGGGCAGTTGATGTACTTCGCCATTCGGTGACCTCGGCACATCCTGTCCCTTGATACCACGGCATCGTCGATGAGGTGGTGATGCAGTCCGGTTCATCCGTCGGCGTAACATCTGAGACGGATGTCGTGGACGACGGTGTCACGGGAGTTGTTTCTGGGATGGTGTGATCTGCGGTCTGAGCCGTTTGTTGATCCTGATTCGTTTGCGGGATCGGCGATGATTTTGAGAAACAACCCGCGCCAAACAGGATGAACAGGATCGGGATGATGAAGAGGGGTGTACGTTTCATATTTTTTTTACAACTCAAAACGGCCTTCGATCGCTACCATTTGCATGGTACGCCCAAAGGCCGTTCCTCGCATCCTCTCTCGCGCGATTAGGATAACAGGAATAGAGCGGAACGCCTAGTGAGTGTCAAGGGTTTTCCTGTGCGTATTTCGCATGGCGAGATACTTCATTCGCTTTTTTTGTGGATATTTCTCGATCGCATACCGAAGCATCGTCCGTGGCATGCGATCGGCGTACTCCTTCAGGAATGTGTCGAGCGGCTGCAGATCCCGTTTCCCCACCTCGCGAAGCATCCACCCAACGGCCTTGTGGATAAGATCATGTGAATCGTGCATGAGGATCTTGCTGATGGTGAACGTTTCCTTGAAATCGCCCTTGCTGATGAATGCAAGCGTACTAATGATCGCGATGCGTCGTTCCCAGAGATTTTTTGATTTTGCAAATCGTCTCAATACCGACCGTGAGCGCTTCAACAGGTGCGCTCCAGTAATCCGAGGTGCCGTGCAATCGACGAGGTCCCAGTTATTAATCCATTTGGTCTGAGAGAGATAGGTACGTGCAATCACCTCTTGCTGTTCAGACGTTGCACGTGGATATTGAGCCGTGAGGATGAGGAGCGCGGTGAGTCGTTCTTCATGGATTGGCGAATGGAGCAGCGTCAGAATCTCTTTGAGCGCAAGGTCGCGATATCGAGCAACGATCCGTCGCTGATCCGGGACCGTCACGCCAAGGAATCGATCTCCTTCGGCGTACTCCCCCTTCCCCGTCTTGAAGAAGCGGCGCGAATGGATAGCGCGCTCCGGATCGCCTGCGGCGCGAAGCTCGGCACGAATGGCGGCGAGCTGGGTGGGTGTACGCATACGGACGTCCACGCTATCCTATCAGCCACGATCCCCTTTATCCATTCTTTATGACTACGCCACCAACCCCGACGTCCGGAGAGGGACAGCAACTCCCTCGTGTCTACGAACAACGGACGATCGAAAGTTTTTTTGATGAATATCATGTCACTGATCCGGACATGAAAACAAA
>JAHFIK010000013.1:17213-23285 GCA_023246415.1 Candidatus Uhrbacteria bacterium | reverse complement strand
CATCTCGTTGGCCTGATCGGAAACGGCGGCGTGCACAGTTCTGAAAAACATTTGGCTGCGATCATCGAATTCGCCAGAAAAGAAAAGATTCTTCCGAGAACATATATTCATGCATTCCTCGACGGACGCGATACAGCAAAAGACGTTGGAACCGTGTTTTTGAAGGATTTGATCGGGCTCACCAAAGACGCGACACGTATCGCAACCGTCGGCGGTCGATTTTATGGCATGGATCGAAACTTGAATTGGGATCGGGTGAAGAAAGCGTATGACGCCATCGTGTTTGGGAAGTCGGAAAAAATGACAACGGATCCAATGAAAGCGATTCAAGAGTCCTATGCCGCCAAAGTGTATGATGAGCAGGTTCTCCCGTTCGTCTGTACGAAGAAGGATGGATCCCCAATTGCAACGGTTGATGATGGCGATGCTGTTCTCTATTTCAACTTCCGCGCAGATCGCGGCCGAGAATTAACGGAAGCGTTGGTAGAGCCGGAATTTAAAGAGTTTGAACGAAAACCGTTTACCAATCTTCTCGTCACGACATTCACTGAATATAAAAAAGGAATGCCGGTTGATGTCGTTTTTCCTCCTGAGGTGATGGCAAATCCGATCGCGAAGATCGTAAGCGACGCGGGATTGAAGCAACTCCATATCGCAGAGACGGAAAAATACGCGCACGTCACCTTCTTTTTGAACGGGATGCAGGAGAAAGCATTCCCGGGCGAAGACCGGATTCTTATCCCCTCCCCGAATGTCATGTCCTACGACGAACGGCCGGAAATGTCCGCGTTTGAAGTCACGCAGAAGGTCGTTGATGCCATTGAGAGCGGGATGCATGACTTTATCGCAATCAACTTTGCGAATCCGGATATGGTGGGTCATACCGGGAACCTGCAAGCCTGTATTAAAGCGGTAGAGGCGGCAGATGCCTGTTTATCTCGCGTCGTCTCAGCGGCCGTCACGAAAGGCGGGATGGTCTTTATCGTCGGCGATCACGGTAACGCAGAGGTGTTGATCAATCCTGTCACGAAAGAGCCGGACAAAGAGCATAACTTCAGCCCGGTCCCATTCATGATTATCGGAAATACCTTAAAGGGACGCGGAAACCCAATGGTTGAGAGCGGCGATCTCTCATTCCTTCAGCCAGTTGGGTTGCTTTCGGATGTGGCGCCAACCATCTGTTCGTTGGCCGGACTTCCAATTGCGCCAGAGATGACCGGAACACGGCTCTATTAGTCCGTGGTGCGTGGTGCGTGGTGCGTCGGATCTTCTTTTTTATCGTCCCACGCACTACGGACTACGCACAACGCACTTCTCTGGTGGCAGGCCATTCCCTCCCATCTTTCTCCATACATTCTGCAAACCCCGTGGTTTTCGCTCCACTGGTATGGGTTCATGTACGTCGTTGCGTATCTCTTGATCTCGGTGCTCGTCTTTTATCGATTGCGGACTGAAGCGTGGGCGATCACGAAGGATGATGTCATCTCGCTCCTTGTGTGGAGTATCGTCGGCCTCGCGATTGGTGGACGGATTGGGTATGCCCTGTTTTATGATTCAGCGACATTTGTTCAGAATCCGCTTCTCCTCATCTGGCCGTTTGAACGAACGGCAACAGGAGGGCTGACGCTTGTCGGGATCTCTGGACTGTCCTATCACGGTGCATTGATTGGAATCGTAGTCTCGTCGTTGCTCTATTGTTGGAAACATCGTCACGTCCGTCCGCTTGATGTCGCGGATCTCTTTTTTCCGGCGATTCCGCTTGGGTACGCGTTTGGTCGCCTTGGAAATTTCATCAACGGGGAGCTGTATGGCCGCGCGACGAGCGTGCCGTGGGCAATGATCTTTCCTGCGGATCCGCTCCACTTTCCACGGCATCCTTCTCAGCTCTATGAAGCGTTCCTCGAAGGGATTGTGATGTTCGTGATCCTTTGGCCGCTCCGAAAACGGAAATGGTTCCGTGGGTGGACACTCCCCGCCTACCTCTTTCTCTACGCGGTCGCCCGCATCACCGTTGAATGGTATCGCGAACCCGACCCTCAGCTCGGTTTTGTGCTTGGACCATTCACCATGGGTCAAATCCTCTCTTCGATCATGGTCATTGCGAGTATCGTTCTATTTGTGATCCTTTTTCGGAGAGAACGAAGGTCATCTCCCGGGCCAACATGATGTGACCCGTCCCCCGAAGCTCCGCGCCAGCGGAGCGCAGGGGGATGACACCTGACCTTGCCTTTTTTCGCCAGATCTGCTATATTCTCCACCGATCATAAACCCCGTTTCCCCGTGTCGTTTTGAGCCGAAAGGCTCAGTCGTCGAGTGCATGCAGGGTGAAAGATCAGCTTACTAACCCTGATTGTTTCGGGTTTCCGAAACAATGCAACGATAGACGAAATGTCCACAAAGCTTTTCGTCGGTGGACTTCCATACTCCGTTACGGATGCGGAACTCTCCGACTTTTTCGGCCGAGCCGGGACGGTCACGTCAGCGCGCGTCATCATGGACCGCGAGACGGGACGCAGCCGCGGATTCGGTTTCGTTGAGATGTCGAACGCCGAAGAGGCGCAGCAGGCAATCTCAATGTTCAACAATGCGGACATGGGTGGTCGCACGATCGTCGTGAACGAGGCACAGCCTCCTCGCGATGACCGCGGCGGCGATCGTGGTGGCGCTCGACGCGAGCACCGCGGCCCGCGCTACTAAGCGCACGCATTAAAAAACATCTGGCAATTTGCCAGATGTTTTTTAATGCGATCGTAGGGGCGAGGCCTGGCCTCGCCCCTACAACTCGGTATCAAATTGAAAGAGGTCCTCAATCGTCGTACCGAGCGCCATCGCCACGCGATGCGCCAACAACAATGATGGATTGTATTTCCCCTGCTCCAGAAACACGATCGTTTCGCGTCGAACCTCCGTGGCTTTCGCCAGCTGTTCTTGAGTGAGTCCGCGCGCCTGTCGGAGCTCTTTGATTCGGTTCTGCATAGACCTCCCCTACCGACACGGGGTCGTTGGCGCTGGGAATGACGGATTCCCGTGTCTGACCCACGTTCCCTTTGAGCAGATCCAGTCATCTTCGCCGCTCATTGCGCGGAGACCGATGATCGTGAGGATGGCAATGACGAGTGCGGTGAGAATGAGGTATGGGACTTTTTTCCCAAGAAGTGAGATGCGATCGTAAAAATGGTAGATCATGGTGTAGACCACCATTAAGAAACAGAGCGAATACGCGAGGATCGAGGCGATCGGCTCGTAGAATGGATTTTGATCACGCATCGCATAGAGGATCAACATCGGGATGATGACGACGAATGAGTAGATCTGGATGGCGAGTCGAGAGGCTTTTCCAGAAATCATGATGTCTCGCTCGTCTGCCAAGACCTCCGTGACGCGCGATCTGAGAGGAATCAGGATCGCGAATGCAATCGCAATGGCGATGACCGGAATCGCAATATTTCGATGGACGATCGAAATACTGACGATGATTCCGAGCATCATGGCCGTGATCATTTTGACGGTTTTAAGTTGTGCGTGAGTCATATCGGTTAAGAAAAATGATTGGATAACAGAATGTTATATATATCTAACATCCCCGTCAAGCGTATTTATTGTCCTTGACGACCTTTTTAGCTTCTGCTACCTTGTAGCAGAAAGGTAGTATGAATTTCAGTGAACGCTTTCAGCCAATCCGTAATGGACTCCTTGAGCTCCTTGTCTTAAAAGTGATTTCAAAGCACGAAGTGTATGCTGCGGACATTTTGCGTGCGCTCGCTGAAACGGAGTTTAAAACGCAAGAAGGGACGCTCTATCCCCTCCTCAGTAAGCTTCGTCGCGATGGCATGCTTGAGTATGAATGGCGCGAATCCGAAGCCGGTCCCCCGCGAAAGTACTATCGGCTCACGCCAAAAGGGAGCGACTCACTGACCGAACTCACGTCATACTGGTCACATCTGAATGACACAATCAACTCATTTTGAATATCACGCTATGAAAAAAATTATTTCAATTCATTTGAACGGAAAATCGTTTCAAATCGAAGAAGATGCCCACGAGCTCCTGCAGTCCTATCTGCATGCGGCTGCCACGCAGCTCAAAGACAACCCGGATCAGTCAGAGATCATCGCCGATCTCGAACAAGCGATTGGTGACAAGTGTGCGAGCTACTTGTCAGCGCATAAGGATGTCGTGACGAGCGAAGAGATTAAAAAAATCATTGCGGAGATGGGGCCGGTTGAAGGCGCGCCGCCGACACCGTCATCGGAATCACCAAAAGCAGATGGAACGGCGTCAACGAAAAAACTGTATCTGATTCATGAAGGAGCTATGATTGCCGGCGTGTGCAACGGCATTGCCGCGTATTTCAACATGGACGTGACCATCGTCCGCATCATTTTTGTCGCGTTGACGCTGGTGACCGGCGGGGCGTGGATATTTGTCTATCTTGTCTTGATGTTCGTGATCCCCTACGCCACGACTCCGGAACAGCTTGCGGCCGCATCCGGGATGTATTTGAATGCGCAAGAAATTGTGAATCGCGCAAAACTCAATTACGAGCAGTTTACCGATCGTCACGAATGGCGTCGTCGAAAACGGCAGTGGAAGGAGAATGCGCGAAGCTGGCGTCGTGCGCACCGCGATGAAATCCGTGCGGTTCGATCTCCATTTCTCGGGATCGTGAGCGCGATCCTCTCCATTGTCTGGATTATTGCGCTCATTTCGCTCATTTCTGCCGGAGGCGTGATGATCGCGGGGACGTTTATTCCGCTTTGGCTTGGAATTATTTTTCTGGTGATCATCTTTCGTGCGATCTTCTGGCCGATCAAAGCGGCCCGGTATAACTGGTATGGGCATCGGGAATCGTATGTCTGTGCGCGTGGCGGCGGAATTTGGCCAGCATTCGTCGACCTGCTCGCGCTCGTCTCGCTGATGTTCGCTGGATGGTTTCTGTACGTCAATTACCCGGCCGTGCGTGAATTCGTCGAAACGATTGTGACGAGTATCCGGAGTGCGATTGCGACCGGGAGGTAGGTGTGAGAAAAAATGAGGAAGGACGTGTGGGCCACAATTGGTCCACACGTCTTTTTTTTACGCGTGCCTCAGGCGCGAAAATCGACTATACTGGGATCCGTATGAAAATGCCTTCAAATAAGCAGTGGATTCTCATCGGAATCGGGGTCCTCGTCGTCTCGGTCATTATCTTTTTCATGTTCCCTCCGCAGGGCGCATCTCAACATCCTCGGCCGAAAACACTCACGGTCAGTCACCTCGATGGTCCTCAAACGGACGTTCCAGAGACTCCGGTGATCACAAAAGCCGCAGGGAAATTTGGGAATGGCGAGCCATTTGCCACCTATGAGACCTCTGATTTTTCAGTCCACTATCCGGACTGGATGGACGTGAAGAAATCCAGCGCCAGCGGAACAGCGGACGGACAGATCTTTGTTTCAAAGAATGGATGCAATGTCATTGTAAAACCAATGTCTCTTCGTGCCGGAACGTCCTATCGATCCTATGTTCAAAAAACATTAGATCAGGCGAATGCCTACAACCCGACGTATCAAAAGAAGGAAATCACAGACACGACAGCTGTGATCGATGCGGAGATCCCGCTAGCAGATGCCACGTTGCGGAATGTGGCCTATAACTATCTTTCAAAGAAAGGGATTTCGTACGGCATCGCCTTTGTGGCCGAGAAAAAAACGTTCGACGCGGCGTGTCAGCCCTACCTTGATGAAGTTCAAAAGAGCGTGACGGTGAAATAATCAGCATGTCGCAAAAATCCACGGCCGTGTTTCCTTGGCTTCAGGTGATGATTCCAATCGGCATCCTGGCCGTCTTTGGAATCGGATGGGTGCTTTTTCTTCGTCGTCCGCAGGCGGCTCCTCCTCCCCCTCCGAAGGATGCGGCCTATCGCCAGGCGTCACTGCCGGTTGAAACACGGATTTCGGATCTGATTGAACGAATGACGCTCGATGAAAAAATCGGTCAGATGGCACTGGTGGAAAAAAATAGCGTTCACGATCTCCACGAGGTCGCAAGCTATGGACTTGGGGCGATCTTGAGTGGCGCGGGGGCAAAGCC
>JAHFIK010000013.1:9662-17113 GCA_023246415.1 Candidatus Uhrbacteria bacterium | reverse complement strand
TACCAACGGTCGCTCATTACGGATTCACTGAAGGGGAAGCTTGGATTTTCCGGATTTGTCGTTTCAGACTGGTATGGCGTGTATGAACATCAGTCAAATCAATATACAGCGCTCGTGGATGCGGTAAATGCTGGCGTTGATATGGTAATGCTCCCGTTTGATTACAAGACGTTCTTGATGAACATGCGGCTGGCCGTTGAAAGCGGCGATATCCCTCAGTCACGCATTAATGATGCGGTGCATCGGATCTTGCTCGCAAAGTTTGAATCCGGTGTGGTCGATCGACCGATCACGGAGATGAACCGTTCGTTTATCGGATCATCTGATCACCGGGCGATTGCGCGCGAAGCCGTCGTGAAATCACTCGTCCTCTTAAAAAATGAGCATGCGACACTCCCATTGTCGCCACACATCAACTCCCTTCTCATTGCAGGGAGCGCGGCGGACAACGTCGGCCGACAATCTGGCGCTTGGACGGTAGAATGGCAAGGGATTGATGGGAACTGGCTTCCTGGCGGGACGTCGATTCTTCAAGGAATCAAACAAACCGTGTCCTCTTCGACGCGAATTGCGTATGATCGCGATGGAAAATTCGCGACCAGCACGATGCTGGCAGACGTCGGGATCGCTGTGATCAGCGAGAAGCCCTATGCAGAAGGGTGGGGTGATAACGAACGCTTAAATATCGATCAAGCCGATCTAGACGCCATTTCACGCCTTCAGATACATTGCAAACGTGTGGTCGTGGTCCTGATTTCCGGTCGCCCCATGATGATCGCTGATGAGCTTCCAAAATGGGATGCGTTTGTGGAGGCGTGGCTCCCAGGAAGCGAAGGAGAAGGTGTTGCGGATGTCCTCTTCGGGAAGCGCCCGTTTACAGGAAAATTGCCGCTCCCCTGGCCCGCGAATACGACACAACTTCCGATTTCAACAAATGGAAAGACCGTGGATGGAAAACCGGTACTCTTTTCGCGTGGATTTGGACTCTGATTAAGAGCAACGCCTCGATCAGCGAGATCGAGGCGTGTGAGTCGTGAATGACGCGATGCGTCATCCGGTTTCAAGTTCTGAATCGTGATGGTGGACGTCCACCTGGAAATGTTGAGAGGTTGCAGCCATTTCGAATCGCTCGAAGAGGTCTCGATGCATCAGGAGAACGCATTTCGGTGCCTCTTCGAGGAGTTTTGCGAGACCTGGCTCATACGGATCGTTTGGTGTTTCGTTGACGCCGCCAGCGAGGATTGGCCCTCCTCGATTCCCTGCGTTGAAAATATTCAGCGTCCAACGCTTCACACCGTCGTCACCAACCGCTCCGGGCTCGTTTCTGACGAATTTCCACGGATCGACATGGTCATCGCTCTTTGTATTGAGAGAAAGGTATCCAAAGGTATCGGCAAATGAAGAAAAACGATCATACGGGATCTTATCTTTCATCATGAATGCCCAGCTGACCATTTTTGTTTCGACGATTGATGGTGCGGTGATGACGAAGATTTGTTTTCTTGCTGCTGGTTCGGTCATGGCTCCTCCGAGCGAACGATTATCAGACTTTTCTTGTTTTGTCAATCTCCCCAGGAGCCTGATTTTCGTCGTTTGACATCGCGGATTTCCAGGCTTACCGTTTTTGCGTTCGTTCGCTCTTCGACAACACGATTCGTGTCATGACATGACTCGGAGGATCAGATGTCAAAACTATTAGACCTTTCTCCATGGAATTTTGAACGATATCAACGCGACCAGGAATGGCTTCAGGCTGCGCTTGATGGCATGGATGGGACGTTGGCTGACCGCATTTCCGTCCTTCATGCCCAGCAATTGGCGGTGGGGTTCATCAAAGACCCGTTGTCAGACGTGAAGCGATGTCGACTTGTGCATCCAACAGACCGCCGACTTTCATTTACGACGCAATATAATCCACGTCGTTCACAACGGTCCGCTGGCGCAGGACGTCGAGAACCGCCGCACGGATTCAAATCCGTGAACAACGGCTGTTTTCTCTGCCAAGAAAATATCTTTTGGCAGCAGTGCGGTCTCGAAATGGGATACAAGTTCGATGTGAACGCGCGTGCCTATTTCGTGTGGTGCAACCCGTTTCCGCTCATGCGGAACCATGTGACCATTTCTTCGGCAATTCACGAGCCACAGACCTGGGTGGAAGATACCTATGAAGGGTCGCGACTGAAGTCGGAACGGATTATTCAGGATTTGCTGTCCGTGGTCGGACTCGCGCCTGGGTATGTCGGGTTCTATAACGGACTTGGTGCCGGAGCATCCATTCCAGGCCATCTCCACTACCACTTGTTCGAACGATCTCCTGGTCACGAGCCGTTCCCGTTGGAAAAAGTTGCCCTTCGTCAATCGAAAGAAGATATTGCACCGCCATTCCTTGTCGAACCCTACCCCATCACGAGCGTCTACTTTCGCGGCGAGGCAGAACTGATTCGAGAGCAAGCGGTGAATTTCCTGGATGAGTGGACGAAAGTTTGCGGATCATCAGCGAATTTGTCCGCGAACATCATCGCGACGCAGACGATCCAGCGCAATGCATCAGACTCGCAGCAAGAATTTGATCTGTACTTCGTCCCTCGAAACCGCGAATACCTCATTTCTTCCGGACGTGTGGAGGTTGTCGGAGGTCTCGAGGCATTGGGTGAGATTGCGTTCTCTTCGGAGGCGGAATATCAACGCCTCACAGCGGGCGAGATTGATTTCGACTATGTGCGACGGATGCTCATGTCCGTTGAAGCGCCAGAGGCGTATACCTTGATCGAGCGGAACCGCAGTACCCTGAGTTTTTCACGACACTGAGATCGTTTTTTCACTCTTCGTTCTCTCATGATATTCAGAGGCCCATCCAGTCATTTGGATGGGCCTTGTATTTTGTTTCTTTGAAGCGGGCGCGATGGCAATCTTGTTTAGGTGTGCATCTCCCCCTTTTTCGCGATCGTTTTCTGAAATGCCGGTCGTTGTGCGATGCGCTCAAACCAACGCACGATATTTGGATACGAGGTCATCTCGATCCCTGCCCACCGCAGTCCGGCGAGATACGAAGCGAGATTAAGGTCCGCAATCGTGAACGGATTGCCGACAAGATAGGTTTTTTCGTGAAGCGCCTGTTCGAGAATGGGAAGAAACCGATCGAGCTCCGTTCGCGCGTGCGCCGTTTCTTCATTATCCGGCGTCCCACGCCACTTTTGAAGTGTCAGTACTTCAACGGGTAGTGAGATATTTGCCACGGCCCAATAGTTCCACTGGTGGACATGTCCTCGCTCTTCAAGACTGAGTCCAAGGAGTGCTGGTTGGTACTTTTCAGCGAGGTACGTGTTAATTGCGACGGACTCCCAGATCACGTACTCCCCATCAACGACAACGGGTACTTTTCCATTTGGGTTGAGTTTGAGATAGGACGCGGATTTATGCTCTCTGTTTTTGAAGTCAACTGGAACATTTTCCCATTCTTGCCCGATTTCTTCTGCCATCCAGATACAGCGACCAGAGGATGAGAGAACGGAGCCGTAGATTTTGATCATAGATGCGGTGAGGATTTACTGCTTAAGGCTTTTAGCGGCGATTTGATTCATGAATGCAAACAGGCCAACGGAAAGGAGCAGAATGATGATGAATGAGGCGAAGGGCGAGAAATCCGAATAGCCGATCATTCCGTATCTGAGTAAATTAATGTTGTGATGCAACGGATTGAAGAGACTAACGGTGTTCCATGGCGCGGGGAGCAGGCTCACCGGATAGAAGACACCTGCCAGGAAGATCATCGGTTGAAGGATGAATGTCGTCACGAGTGTCAGGGATTCGAAATTCTTCATCATAAGACCGCATGTCACCCCAAGCATCCCGAATTCTGTTCCGGTGAGGAGAAGGCCGGCCAGGAAGGTGAGTGGATGCTGGATGGCGATGCCCGGGATGAACCAGATGGTGATGATTCCGGCGACTACGACCGTAAAGACGCCCCGCGTAAATGCGGCGAGTGCATATGCGATCCCAACGCGCCAAGGAGCGATTGGGGCGAGCTGGATATCAATGATCGTTCCAACGTTCTTACTGAGGATAAGGGCGAAAGTCGGATTCGCAAAACTCGAGTTTACCATCATCATCCCGAGCAGTCCGGCATAGACAAATGCGGAATACGTGGTGCCGGGAATGGATCGACTTCCCGCGACCACGCCAAAAATCAACAAGTATAAGACCGTGGACATGATCGGTGTCGCCACGGTGTCGAACCAGAGCTTCTGAAACCGTTTTACTTCTCGGGCATACAGCGCCCACATGAATGTCGTTGCGTTCATAGCGTTAGTTCGCGGTAAGCTTCAAGAAAATCTGTTCAAGCGAAGCGGCCTCACTTTTCACGCTTCGGAGATTGTCGCCGTAGTGTTGAATGACTTCTGACATGTTTTGATCAAGGTGGGTTGTGATCGGATAGTGAAATTCGATCCCCTGTTTTGAAACATGCGGGAGATGTGTGACGTCTGGCCGAAACAGCTCGAATGTGACGACATTCTCTGAGAATTCTTTTTGAATATCGCTCAGTCTTCCTTGTTTGATAACGCGCCCATGGTGGATGAGTGTTATTTCCTCGCAGAGTTGTTCTGCTTCTTCGAGGTAATGCGTTGTAAAGAGGATGGTTGTCCCCTCTTTATTCATGCGTCGAACCAGCTCCCAGATTTTCTGTCTGAGGGCAACGTCCACTCCGGATGTCGGTTCATCCAGAATGAGAAACCGTGGCTTGTGCATGATAGCTTTCGCAACCATCAGCCGTCGCTTCATTCCTCCCGAGAGGCTCCGCGCCTTTTCATATCGTTTCTCTTCAAGATCCAGGTCTCGTAAGACTTCTCCAATACGATCCTTCCGTTCTTCCAGCGGAACGCCATACATCCCGCCCATATAATGAAGAATTTCATCAACGGTAAACGCGAGTTCGGTCACGATTTCTTGCGGAACGATCCCCATCATCTTTTTCGCCTCCACCGTCTGCGACACAATATCCGTTCCAAATACGGAAATTGTCCCAGACGTTGGCGTCAGGATCCCGCTGATCAGGCTGATGAGCGTACTTTTCCCCGCACCATTCGGACCGAGAAGCCCATAGATTTTCCCTTCCTCAACCGTTAATGACACATCATCGTCCGCAATCACGATATTCTTCTTCTTATCATTAAACGTTTTAACAATATGATTGACTTCGAGTGCAAACATAATGGGTTATCATTACTTTAAAAACAAAAGCAGTCAAGCCGTGGGGCTTGACTGGGTGGGGATAAGCATCTGCGTGGTATTTTGTACCGTTTCAGTTTTTAAACGAAAAAGATCTTTTTGCTGACTCAATAGTTAAATCTGATAGGCAGTAAGAGAAGAGTCCGTATCCACCCGTCAGGATCATGATTCCAATCCAGCCGAGGATATGTCGTTCCCATCCAGGCAGACTCAGTTGTGAGATGAAGCCGAATCCAATGAGTAACATCGTACCGGAGAGGATAAATCTTGCGCCTAGTTGCTCAAGATTTTTTTCTTTGTCTTTCTGTAGCGTGAAAACAAGCGTTCCTATCACGAATGTTGAGCTAATAAGTGTGAAAAATGGTTGAAAGATGTTTTTTGTTGGATCAGATAGAGCGAAAGTGCCAAGTGTTATGAAGATGGGGAGTGCTAATAGAATCTTTGTCGCAAAAAGTAAAATCGAAAAGTATCCCTGAATTAAGATTTTTGCTTGAATGTATTTTATTATCATAGATAAATAGATCATCGATTCACCAGCCACACGCCCGCAACAACGAGTGTGACCGCGACCGCCTTTTTTAAGATGTTTTTTCCTCCGATTTCTTCCTGGCTGATCTTTGGGAAAAAGAATGAAAGGAGAATGCCAAACAGAAGCACGAAGAAGAGCGTGGTACTCCCGATGGCTTGAACGATGCCCAAGGGCGCAAAAATGAGCGCGTAGCGTGTTCCCAAGCTTCCTGCGAGATTGACCACCTCATTGATGCCGTTGATCGTCAGAACCGCGCCAGGGTTTGTTTTGAACATGTCCTTAAACTGACGGCGATTAGCTGCGCTCATCATGAGCAGAACGCCAAAGATGGCGTTTCCGACAAAATTCCAAAATGTCGTTGACCAAAACTCATCTGTAATCGCAAAGAATTTAAAGATGAGTGCGCTGAGCGCAAGTGCAAACGAGCATGCCAGCATCAACAAGATGAGCCGTGTCTTCATCCGGTGACGCCTTTCGCCACGTTGAACGGAAAGAATGACAGATCCGATAATGATAAGCAGTCCGCCAGTTAGCTGAATGGATGTCGGGATCTCTTTCAAGAATAAAAATCCGAGGATGAATCCAAAAATGGCCATGGATTGAAAGAGCGGGGCAACGGTCGAAGCGTCCTCGGATTGAAGCGCTTGAAGATAGAAATACATCGCTCCCATGTACAGGACTCCGGAAGACACGATGACTGCGATTGATTGGAGCGGGAGGGTCGTGACATGCTGATCCGCAATCCAGATAAACGGGAGTGCAATCAAGCCGATGATCGCCGTAAAGACCATCAAGACAGCAACGCTCCCCTCTTTGAAGTATTTTTCAACGATGTATTTATCGATGTGAACGGATGCCGCCCAAAGGACAGGGCCGGAAAACGCAAAGAAAAGCCAGGACATATCACCGAGAGTATAGCAGTCTGGAATATAAAAGACCGTCGGAAATCCGACGGTCTTTTATTCAAATGTCTTGGTTACTTCTTGGCTGGCTTCGCCTTTTTGACGGCGGCCTTTTTCTTCTTGTCAGCCTTTTCTGCCTTATCGGCTTTGACGGCCTTAGGCGCTTCAACGACGGCTGGGGCTTCTGCCTTCTTTGCGACAGGAGCGACGGCCTTTGGGGCTGGAGCCGCGACCTTTTCTGGGGTCGTTGCACCCAACGCCTTCAGGATCTGATCCAATTTTGCATTGATGGCACGGAGCTGTTCACCGTTCGATGGGCCCTGTGATGGCGTCGAGGATGATGGAGCGTGTGCGTGCGCACTGTTGTTTCCACCGAAACAATCTCGGCAGTAAACCGGCTTTTCACCCGTTGGGCGGAATGGAACTTCGCAGCTCTTACCGCACTGGGCGCACTCCGCTTGGAACATGCGCTTTTCGCCAAACTGTGGGCGTCCACCGTCTCGACGATCGAACCGTGGTTCGGAATCCTCGTCTTTCTTAAAACAGTTGCTGCAGAACACGGGGCGACCATTCACTGGTCGAAATGGGACTTCACAATCCCGGCCGCATTCACTGCAGGTTGCAGGAAACATCTGTGGGGGTCGACCATCCCGGCCGCCTCCGAATGAATTCCGATCTCCTGGGCGCTTATTATTGCCGCCTTTCCAGCCTCCTGGGCCACTTCGTCGTTGAGAGTTGAACATAATTCAAGTGTTATACAGGGTTCTGTGGAAAATGTCAAGTTTGCTAGATTC
>JAHFIK010000013.1:4410-9562 GCA_023246415.1 Candidatus Uhrbacteria bacterium | reverse complement strand
TTGAGGCCGAGTGCGTGGCCGAATTCGTGCGCAAGGACCCGCACGAGCTCTTCTGGAGAATCAAAGGTGAAAATATTGATTGCAATGCCGTGATCATCTGAGACGTATTGTCCCTCCTCAAATTCATCGCCAAGCGACTGACTGACGTTATTCGTCTGGCTAATTTTCAGGTTCAGGGCTTTTGCCTGCCGATTAAGGACAGTTCCAAGGGCATTGAGCTGATCGACGAATGCATTGAGATCGGTTTGCGCCTGACGGACGTTTGCTCCTTCAGCGTTCAGTGTTGCCTGCTGTGCCTTGAGATCCGCGTACCGATCTTGTGGAACGCCGCCCTGATCGTTCAGCTTTTTAATCATCGTATTATACGCATCTAATTTCATTTTGTAGTTCTGCGCACTCTTCTCAAATGAGGCTTTCTTTTCTGTATACGCCGCCTTCATGGAATCGTACTTTGCTTTGACGCTATCGAAACTCGATTTGTCGTTTGAAATGGTGTATCCGAGCTTCTTAAGTTTATCTGTTGCCTCTTGTCGGTTGTCGTACACGAGGTTGATTTTCAGCGGACCATTGGGATCGTAAACAAAGAGGGGTTTCTGCACTGCATTTCCCCAGAGACTCGTCGCTTTCTCAATATCTGCACCGAGCGTGGATGTTGAGACGTTAAAGCGCGGATCAATGGATCCGAACGAGTAATGAATCGGTTGTGCGCAGGGTTTTTGCGGAAAAAGGATCGTCCGTAATCGCCCTGGGTTTACAAATAAGAAATACGCCGTCCAGATGATGACGATCCAGCAGAGTATCGACACGATCGTTGACGCAACTGAAAGCGGTCCACGTGAGCCTGATTCACTCGTCATACTGCACTAAAGATAGCGAATAGTAATGGGATGCGCAAAATATCTTTTATGTCATCCCGAACCGATGCCCAGCGAGCGAATCAGGAAGCCGGTGAGGGATCTCAGGAGATGAATACCTCTCTTCCTGAGATCTCTCACCGGCTTCCTGATGTAACTGATTCACATCAGTTCGGGATGACATAAGAGATTGTCCTCCTCTATATCAATTCCTCAATCGACGTCACGACATTCCAGAGTTTTCCATCCTCAGGATGCGCTGTGAGTTCAAACTTCGGCCACATGATCCGAATGAGGGTGACCCATGGCGCTTTTTCGTGAACATCGAGCAGCTGTTCCGGCGAGTCATCGACAAACGTCACCGTCCCCTCTCCCGCATCGCGGAGCGCTTCGCCTTTTGTATGTCCATGGGTAATAAAGTGCGTCCCGTGCATGATGGGGTGCAGATCAGACGTTCCGTCGTACTTCGCACGTTGAAACGCTTCATCGCCAAACGTGAGGAGGTGGCACTCATGTGCATGTGCAATCTGACTGAGTGTCTGAGTGACATTTGGCAGGAGCAAGATATTTCCTTGGTAGAAGTGCTGATGAAAGTCCCCAATCATTTCCGCGACCTGATCTTCGGTATATCCCAGGCCTGCCAAGAGCCCTGAAAATGAGTAGCTATCTAGTGCGCTTTTAACGTCATGAATCTCTTTTTCCGTATGGCCGTGCGAGATGAGATCATTGTTGACTAGCCGATAAAAGGAGTCGGTATCGTACAGCGTACGATCGAAATCGAAGTACCAACGACTTCTTTTACTTTCAATGCGCATAGTATTCTCAGGTTTCAATTAACTCTAATTTATTATCCACAAACTTATAAAATAGTAATGCTGCAAATAATTTATTATATTCTGACATTTTCTCTGCGTCGTCTTTGGTAATTTCTTCAGAGACGACTATAAATAGTACACGCCTGCGAATGCCTAGCTTGTATAATTTATCACGAAATTTATTAATAAGTATTGGAAGTATATGAAAACTTTTTTGCGTTAAGAATCTTATTTCGATAACTAGTTTAATTTTTCCATTTCTTCTAACAATCCCATCAAATATCATGAATTTGTCGCCGTTTGAAACCTTCATGTGTGGCTCATAGCTGTCTCCGAACAATGTTTTTAAATGTGGCTGGATCAAATTCTCTATAGTTCTGATTTTTGCCATTCTTGCACGGAAAACTTCACTTGATGAAATTCTCTCTTCTTCGGCAGGCGCTGGGCAGATTTCTAGATTTGTAGAGGGTGAGTCCGGCGGGCTGATTTTTGATAATTTTTTCGTTTTAATGCCTTCAAAGGCGTCAGTTACAACATCTTTACTTTCACCTTCTAGCTTCTTTTCGACTTCCTTGACCGTTGCTTTTTCAGTTTTTAGTGCTCTTACCGTGTCCGCTACTTTGTCGCCGCTGGTTCTCATTATTGCGGCTAGGAATCTCATAAAATCTTCGCTCGCTACTATCAAGCCACTGATAAATATTGAGACACCAACTACCCATTCACTTTTTGTAAGTAGTGCTGTAACTAGTATTATTAATCCGCCAAATATTTTTTGCAGTTTCTTATCTTCATCGTCACCAGAACGGATAAGTTTACCAAATGTGATTATGGCTAAGACTAGAAAGATATACGGTACTATCTCATTAGCTTGCATTTACATTAAATCCTAATATTTATACGCACTTAAGTAAAGCAATTATAAAATACTCAAAAAATAAGCGTTTTTGATGAAGTTTCAAGCTATGTCATTCTCCCGAAATCATCGTCAAATCGCTCAATATCGTCCTCTTCGAGGTAGTCCCCGATCTGGACCTCGATAAAAACGAGCGGGACGTTGCCGACGTTTGCAATGCGATGTTTTGTGCCAATGGGGGCGACGGCCGTGTCACCGACGGTCTTTTTCATTTCTTTTCCGTTCAGTGTGACGACGGCATGCCCCGCCACAATCGTCCAATACTCGCTCCGGCGCGCATGCCGCTGGTAAGAGAATCGCTTTCCGGGAAGGATCGTCATCCGTTTTACCTGAAAACCTTTTCCAGAATCCAAAATATCATACCGACCCCACGGTCTGACATTGATCGGCGGTTCCCCCGAAGTTGATGTTAACTTGTCCGACATAGCTTCTTTCCGGCTTTGCTTGAACGCGTGTTCGTCCGTTCTGCTTTAAGCTGGTCTAACAATTGTGCAATTTTAATCGTGGCAACTCCGACGACTTTATCTGCTCCCCCGTAGTACACGTACAACGTCGTCTTTTTTAAGATTGCCCCGCACGGGAACACGACACGCGGAACAAGTCCGTTGAGTTCGTAGGGCGTTTCAGGCTCAAAGATTGGGTACTTCGTGCGTGCGAGGACTTTTGTCGGATCTTTGAGGTCAAGCAGCGCGGCACGAACGTGATAGTGCCCATCTTCTCGCTTTGAAATGCCGTGATAGAGCAGAAGCCAGCCGTCTGGGGTTTCAATCGGCGGGGATCCAATGCCGATCTTTCGGCTGTCCCACATAGTCGGACGCGGCTTCATGAGCACGCACCCTTCAACCCACCGTTCTCCTTGGAATTGCTTGAGATCGTCCACGAAGTCAATCCACATGCTCAGACCGATCCGATGGAGAATGACGTACTTCCCTTTGATCTTTTTCGGGAAGATGGCCGCATCTTTGTCGTCAATGCCCGGAGGAGAAATGAGTACGGGCTTCGCCCACTTCCAATCTTGTTTGAGGAAATCCGCGAGCGCGATTGAGGTCAGAGCGATCCGTGGCGGGTTTACACCATCGTATGCGGTGTAACACATGTACAGCGTGTCATCGATGAGCGTCACCCGCGGATCTTCGCATCCAGAGCCAACCCCGGGGCGGGTTTTAAGTTCAAATTTTTCCGATGGCGTGTAGATCGGATCCGGAAGTCGTCCGTCGATGTGTTTCCCGTCCGTACTCCAGGCGTAACCGATGTACGAAGTATCATCGTCAGAAAGGGAACGATACAGGATGTGAATTTTCCCATCCGCAAAAAAGGCAGCGGGATTGAAGACACATTTCGCCTCCCAGGCGTGATTCCGGTCTGGAACAAGGATTGGGTTTCCCTCAAACCGTTTGAGTTTCACTGTGGTGGATGCCATCTCCTCAAGAAGTTTTGTGAGGCTGAGCGTTGCTAAACAACAGGTCGTGTCCGTTGCGCCGTAATAAACGTAGAGAACGTCTTTTTTAACGTAGGCTCCGGATGGAAAGACGATGTTCGGAACGCGACCGTAGAGCTCGTACTCTTCCTCCGGTGTCAGGAACGGGAGGTCGGTCCGTGAAAGGATCTTTCGCGGATCATCGAGATCAAGGAGTGCGGCTTCAACGCCGAAGATCTTCTGACCGTGGAAATAGTTCCTGATGTACGAGTAGATGACGAGCCATCCTTTTTCGGTCCAGATCGGAGGCGCGCCGACTTCGATATGATCGTTTTCGTCTCGCTGGAGCGGGATCGTATGCGATTCGAGCGAGGCATACCAATCGTCCCAATAGGCGGGCGACCAGATCTCTTCTTCGTGATCGAAGATGGCGAGTCCGATTTTTGCCGGAGGTTTGTCGGTGTTCGCGGTGAGAATCGCGGCCATCTTCCCTTTGACGTGTTTCGGAAACAACGCCATGGCTTTGGCGTTAAAGGTGGTAACCGGATGCTTCTTGAGATTCTTGAGGTCTTTTCCCTCTGCGAGTCCGATCTTTATCCCGTCTGGTCCAAACGGATAGGTAGAGAGCGCAGTATAGAAAATGTAGTATTTGTCTCCAAACTTTGTGGCGCGCGGATCCTCGCACCCAAATCGTTCCCAGTCATATTGCGGAGTGATGATCTGTTCGCGTTTACTGAATCGAACGCCATCAGAACTGATGGCATGGCCGACGGTTGAGAGTCGTAATTCAATATCGCCGAGCTTTTGTGGAGCGGATTCTGCACGATAAAACAGATCAACGTGTGAATGATCGTGCACGGCACTGCCATTAAACGCCGCTTCCGCTTCCCATGCGTTCTCACGATTTGGCCAGAGAATGGGATTTCTTTTTGACCGCTTTGCTAATGGCATATGGTTTTCGTTTTGGTTTGGCAACGCCCTTGATCTTCGGTGCTCCCGAGGACATCAGGTCTTTAAGGAATTTCTCAAGGTTCGCGACAGCGACGCAGGACACGGTATCCGCTCCTCCGTAGTAAAGGTAGAGATTTTTATCGACGACAACGGCACCGCAGGAATAGACGACCCCGGATTTGAACCCTTCATTCTCATAACA
>JAHFIK010000013.1:1700-4310 GCA_023246415.1 Candidatus Uhrbacteria bacterium | reverse complement strand
GTCATGCGCGGGTCTTCGCATCCGCCGTTCCATCCCCCGCCGGATCCATAGTCGATCCGCGTGCCCATCCGTTTTGATTCGCTGTTTCGTTGAGAAAAGTGGGCGGGATCCGCAAGCCGTTCATCAATATGAACGCCATCATAGCTGGACGCATATCCAAGAACCGAAACATCCCCTTTCCCGACGGCTCGGTAGATGAGGTGGACTTTGCCGTCCTCGTACAGGGCGGCGGGGTTGAAGGTGGCCTGGGATTCCCAATGATTCAGTTCGTATGGTTTGAGAATGGGATTCGACGGTGCCCGTTCAAAGTGTGTGGAAATGGACTCTTTGACCTCCTTCGCCGCAATTTTTGGGAGTTGGGTGACCGGGCCGACTTTTCGAGAGGTTGTTTTTTTCGGCGGGACTGGCTTCAGCGCTTTTTTAACAATCCGACGCGATGGCTTCTTAATTTTAACGATCGGCTTCGATTTTTGAGCTCTAGAAACACCGGATCTCTTGCGGAGACCGTCGTTCTTCTGCGGACCGCGGAAGAAATCAACAACTTTGGAAAATCTCGTTTTCCACCAAGCAATGAGCGCTGACATTCGGGTAGCTAAATCTCGCGGCTATTCCACGACTAGTATACACCATCTCCGTGTCGAATTTTAAGCCCCTCTTTCCTCCTTTTTTTTCGCAGCGATGTGATGCGGCGAACAGTTTTAAAAAAACTGTGGATACTTGCTACCAGACGAACGGAATCAGCATCTTCGTCCCCTTTCGATATGCGGGATACGTATTTGGGAATTGCGTCATCATGAGATGCTCCTCTGTTGGAATCCGTGTCAGGAATGCAATGAGTAGGAGTGTAACTCCGCACGCGCTGGCGACGGTTCCAATCGTGAGCGCGGTTCCGATCGCTCCGAATAAAAATCCCGTATAAATCGGGTGTCTGACAATTCGATATGGTCCGGTTTGCGCGAGCTCGTGATGTTCTTTCAGGGTCGTCACCGCCCCGGCCCAGTTTCGTCCGAGCGTATATCGGGCTGCGATCGCAAAGATGCAGCTTAATATGGTGAGCGCCATCCCAAATCGTCCAATTGCGACCGAGTGTGGAAGCAGAGGGATCGCGAATACGGACGAAAGATGATAATCAAAGATCAGGGTAAAACCGATCGTGATCAAGATCGTTGAAAGAAATGACCTTCCAAGGTCAGTCCGTTTCACTGTTTTCTTACTGCCCAACGCGCTGATAATCCAGATTGAGAAAAGGATGATCCAGCAGGTGTAAGAGATTGCGGTGTAGATTGAGAACGGCATGCGGTTAGTGTAACAGAGGGACATCGCTTCGCAAGCGAGAATGAATCCGATTGATCTGGTCTTTGTCTGACTTTTCTGTCAATCTTTATCAATGAAAATCGCAATCATCGGTGGCGGCGCAGCGGGGCTGATGGCGGCCGCGTCAGCACGTGAAGCGAATCCAGCTGCTGAGATTTTTTTGATTGAGAAGAATAACGGCCTCGGAAAGAAAGTCATTATTTCTGGCGGCGGCCGATGTAATGTCACGACTGGACTGCTGGATATTCGAACGGTCCTCACGAAGTATCCTCGTGGCGGAAAATTCTTGTCATCAGCGATGTACGCCTTCCCGCCTGAAGCGATCGCGGCGTGGTTCGAATCACACGGCGTCCCGTTGAAGGCGGAAGATGATCTCCGCGTTTTCCCCTGCTCGAATGACGGGAAAGATATCGTTCGTGTCTTTGAGCGAGATTTTCGTGATGCGAATATTCGCGTGATGCTTCAGACATCAGTTGAACGCATCGAAAAGGTGACCCAGGGTTTTTTGATTTCATGCAAGGAGACGAAGGAGCCTCTGATCGTCGATCGCGTGGTGATCACAACCGGTGGGCAGGCATATCGGCAGACGGGTTCCACGGGAGATGGATACGCCTTTGCAATCGCTCTCGGCCACACGATCACGTCCCTTGCTCCCAGTTTGAGTTCGTTTACGACCGCAGAGACGTGGCCGGCTGAGGTGAGCGGTTTGAGCTTTGAAAGCGCGCGGATTGGGACGCGTCTCGCCTCGCATGCGAATTTTACGGGCCCATTCCTTTTTACGCACAAAGGGATCAGTGGTCCGGCCGTATTCGCCCTTTCCTCGCTCGTCGCATTTGAATCGTTTGATCCGCATCACCCGTTGGAGATTGAGATCGACCTCTTTCCGAATGAGTCGCTTGATCGCGTGCAGAAACGATTGATGCTGGCCGTGCAAGAGTCTCCGAAAAAGCAATTAGAGAACGTGTTACCCATCCTGATCCCAAAGTCCCTCGCGCTCATCGTGGCAAAAGAGATCGGAACGGGGAAAAAACGCGTCAACGAGCTCTCAAAAGCAGAGATCCTGTCCATCGCGACCTGGCTGAAAAAGATTCCCCTTCACGTGATCGCCCGCAGCGCGGGTGATGAATTCGTCACAGCCGGCGGCGTTGATCTGAAAGAAGTGAATCCAAAAACGATGGAGTCCCTCATCTGCCCAGGTCTCTTTTTTGCCGGAGAAGTCTTGGATATCGACGGCTTTACGGGCGGCTTCAACCTCACGGCGTCGTGGGCAACAGGACGATGCGCGGGCGAACACGC
>JAHFIK010000013.1:0-1600 GCA_023246415.1 Candidatus Uhrbacteria bacterium | reverse complement strand
CCCCCTTTGAATTCCTGTAGGGCGCGGGCGATGACTGGGAGGTGGCGGAAGTTGATATGATTCGTCGGCTCGTCGAGAATCAAAATCCCT
Organism: Candidatus Uhrbacteria bacterium; assembly: GCA_023246415.1. GTDB lineage: Bacteria > Patescibacteriota > Patescibacteriia > 2-12-FULL-60-25 > 2-12-FULL-60-25 > 2-12-FULL-60-25. The sequence continues at coordinate 1,510 of JAHFIK010000013.1, read as the reverse complement.
GGCTTCTGAAGGACGAACTTTGCAAAACAGAGTAATCCCTTTTGCCCTTCTGAGAGTGACCCGACTTTATTCTTCAAGAGTGGCGAAGTTAGAAGGAACTCCGCGGCACAGGCGCGCAACTCTTCGTTGTCAGGGACTTCCATGACACTTGCGAGTTCATCGTAGACCGTTGAATCGTAATTCAGCCCGCTAAAATCTTGTCGATAATAGCCAACTTTTACGCCCTCGCCGATGGTGAATCCCGGATGATCTTCTGAAGCAAGCAATCGAAGCATGGTACTCTTCCCGATCCCATTCGGGCCGGTCACAAGGAGACGGTCGCGTTTTCGAAGGGTAATATCAACCTCACAGTTCACTGGTTCGTGATGGCGAATGACGCGGACCTCAGAAATTTTAATCAACACGTCGCTGTATTCCTGGGCTGGAATTTCAAAATCGCGAATCGTTTTGTCGTCGCGTCGCACATCGACCATGTTTTCTTCCGCATCATCAATTTGGTCTCGCAGTTTGCTGGCCAGTTTACGCATTTTACCTCCCTTATTTGCAAAGAAGTTCACTTTTTCTTTGCGATCCTGAATTTCCTTTAAGAGACGGGCGTTCTTCATCCGATCGCGTTCAATCTTTGCGGCGATTTCTTCAACGACGTTGAAATAGTTTCCGACATACTGCTCCACTTTCTTTGTATGCGCATCAAGATGAAGCACGCCTTCAGTAAACGCATTCAAGAAGTCCGCATCATGCGAAATCACCAGAACGGTCTTCGGATACATCATTAAGAATCCGGTGAGATGCTCAATCCCCGCTTTATCGAGGTTGTTGGTCGGCTCGTCGAGCAGGAGGATATCCGGCTCTTGAATGAGCGCGTAGGCAAGCAGGAGTCGTGCCTGCTGGCCTCCGGAAAACTCGCCGACCTTCTTTTCAAGCGGAGCAACGAGGTTCACGGTTTCAAGAACGTTTGAGATTCGCTTGTCGAGATCGTACTTTTTATCCGGAAATGCACGCGCAAAGAACTCGCGGACCGTATCCCCCATGCGATCACGAGCTAGTACCTGGAGACCAGTCGCAATACTCGCGCCTTGTTTGATACTGATCTGCCCTTCTTTCTGCTTCAATTCACCCGTGAGGAGCTTAAAAATCGTACTCTTCCCTGCCCCGTTCTGACCCATCACGGTAATCTTGGCATTTTCACGCACCGAAAAATCCGCTTCTTCTAAAAGCGGACGCTCTTCATCGTATCCGTACGTAACCCCGCTAAAGCGGATAATGACGTTCCCGTGATCCATAAGGCAGGGCATCCTAGAATAAAAAATGGATCTCGTCTAGAGGGAAGGCGCCGATTCATTCGATCGGTTGATCACTCATGTTCTTTATTTTGCAGCCTTCTTTAGCTCAGTGATGTCAATTTTCTTCATTTTAAGCATCGCATTCATGACACGTTGCGCTTTCGCGGGATCGCTGTCTCCGAGAAGTTTCCCAAGGATTGATGGAATAATCTGCCAAGAGAGGCCGT
>JAHFIK010000053.1 GCA_023246415.1 Candidatus Uhrbacteria bacterium | reverse complement strand
GTTTTCGTGAGGTCGACGAGGATGAGATGGTTATCTGTTCCATTGCTGACGAGGGAGAATCCTGCATCCGTCAGCGCTTGCGCGAGGGCCTGCGCATTTTCAACGACCCGTTTTGCATAGTCGCTGAACGTGGGGAGCGCAGCTTCTCCGAGTGCAACGCCAATGCCGGCGATCGTGTTGAGATGTGGTCCGCCTTGGGAGCCAGGAATGATCGCCTTATCGATTTTAGATCCAAGATCCGCGTCTGCATCTAACCCTTTTTGCGTGACCATGATCATGGCTCCACGCGGACCGCGTAATGTCTTGTGCGTCGTCGTCGTGACGATGTGGCAGTACGGCACAGGGCTTTCATGTGTTTTTCCAGCAACGAGTCCGGCGATGTGCGAGATGTCTGCCATCAGGATCGCGCCGCATGCATCCGCGACTTCCGCGAACTTTGCGAAGGGGATGGCACGCGGAATGGCGGTGCCGCCACACACGATCAGTTTTGGCTTTTCACGCATCGCGATATCGCGGATCTCATTGAAGTCGAACGAACCGTCCGCGCTGACACGATACGGTGCGGATTTCCAAATGCGACCCGTCGCATTGAGATGATAGCCGTGTGTGAGGTGTCCGCCCTGGGCCAGATCGAGCCCCATGAACGTTTCACCTGGATTCATGACCGCGAGGTAGGCGGCAAGATTCGCCGGGCTCCCGGAGTACGGCTGAACGTTGACGAAGGGGACGCCAAAGAGAGCTTTTGCGCGATCACGGACAAGATTCTCCAATTGATCCGCAACCTGATTTCCCGCGTAGTACCGCTTGCCCGGATATCCTTCCGCGTACTTGTCGGAAATGACACTTGAGAGGGCTTCGAGGACTGCAGAGGACGTATGGTTCTCGCTCGGGATGAGGGTGATTGATTCCTGTTGGCGAATCAGCTCCTGGTCCAGGAGGTCTGCGATTTTCGGGTCCGCGTCGTGGAGTGACATAATGAGCAAAATCGTAGCAGTGTGTCGCCCCCAGGACAACGGAGGGACGTATCGCACGCACGCTTGCATCCCGGTGATATCTCATTGACAAGGGGGATTGAAAAACCGTATAACCACGTTGTCCAAATTGGTGGGCGATCATCGGATTCCGATGAGATTCACAAGAAAAGAGGGACGGTCATGAATGAGCCAAGGATTGAAATTGAAGGTGAGGTTGTGTATTTGAAGGTTGGACTTCCGACAACGCACGTTGATCTCCTCGCCTTGCGGCTGAAGCCAAAAGAGGGGTCTGGGAGCCATGGGTATGACTACCGACGATTGGCGCCAAACGGTGATCTCATTGCCGTTGAGTTCGAATCAAACAACTGCTATATCGAGGGTCGGCAGTTCCGGGGCCATGCAGGTCTCATGCGTGCTCAGCTTCAAGAAACGGCAAGCCCGAGTCTCATCAGTGATTGGATGCGTGTGATCCTGCATACGCATCATCTCCGCCTGAACATTGATCTTGTGATTGATGTGATACGGTCTGCGTCAGAAGCGGATGCAAAACGTCTCATCGAATGTGTTTGTCGTGAATATATGGGAAACACGCGGATGGATGATTGGATTTTTTCTCGTGCCTACCTCCTACCGGACACAGGACGGGAATTCATTTTTACGATTTTTACGGATGAGTCAACGTATCGCGACTATCTGAGGGGAAGGATTGTGAACAATTATTTGCCAATGGAGGTCGAGGAAGTTACCTTCATACGGCAGGTCATTGAGCGCGTTCGAACGCGAGACCTTCTTTTGGAGCTCAGAAGCGCCGTTCATGAAAAGAGTTTGCTCCTTCCAAGTATCGATGTACGACTGAGTGCATTAGCCCTGAACTTGTCGGATGGGCAGACGTCGGCGACTCCAAGTTGAGAATGATCCATAAATGTGTTCTTTGAGAATTCAGTCACTTTTCACAGAGCGATATCCGCTTCGTGCGTGTGAGGCCTTACTGCGATCTGCGGTAGGGCCTCTTCAATTTTTAGGTGAGTACGTGAGTATGTGAGTGGGTGAGTAGGTCGGGTCTGGCCTACTCACCCACTCACATACTCACGTACTCACCTTTCTGTTAAGATCGTTTTCATGCCTGAATCCCCCGATCTCCTCGAAGGTCTGAACGACGCTCAGAAAACGGCGGTCACGCACGCGCATGGGCCGTTATTGATCGTTGCGGGCGCGGGGACAGGGAAGACAACGGTGCTGACAAAGCGGTATGTGTGGCTGTTAGAGAATGGGGAGTGGGAGGTGGGGAGTGGGACGCGGGGTGAGATCGACGGACATCGGACATCGGGCATCGGGGGTCGGAAACGGTTGAAGCCGGAAAATATTCTTGCACTCACATTCACGGAAAAAGCGGCTGGAGAAATGGAGGATCGGATTCTCCAGATGTTGCCGAATGGGACGTATGATTTTTGGATTTCCACCTTCCATGGATTTTGTCAGCGTGTCCTTGAGGAAAAAGGTCTGGAAATCGGTCTCCCGAACCACTTTAAGATTTTGAGCGAGACGGATGGCTGGCTTCTCCTCAAACGACGATTGGAGGAGTTGCCGCTGAATCACTATCGACCGCTCGGGAATCCGGTGAAGTTTTTGGCGGCGCTCCAGCGTCATATCGGACGCGCAAAGGATGAGAATGTGAGTCCAGAGGAATACCTCGCGTTTGCCACGGATGCCGTGTTAGACGGGGATTCGAATCTGGTCGATGTGGAACGGGCGCGGCTGAAGGAATTGGCGGATCTTTCGTTTACCTATCGGAAAATTTTACGAGATGAAGGGTGTCTTGATTTCGGTGATCTGATTCAGGAAACGTTGAGGCTCTTTCGTGAACGTCCAGCGGTTTTGGAAGAATATCGGGCACGATTCCCATACATCCTGGTTGATGAGTTTCAGGATACAAACTGGGCGCAGTATGAGCTGATCAAGCTGCTCGCAGGCGATCGAAGAGATCTGACCGTTGTCGGCGATGACGACCAGGCAATCTACAAATTCCGTGGCGCGTCGCTCGCGAACATTCTCCAGTTCCGGGATGATTTTCCAGATGCGACGACGGTGGCACTGACATCGAATTACCGTTCGCATCAGGAGATCCTTGATGCGGCGTATGGGTTTATCAGTCGTAATAATCCGAATCGTCTTGAGGTGAAACTCGCAGAGACCGGACTCACAAAACGGTTGGAAGCGCATCGCGGAGCTTCGGGGACGGTCCAGGTGAAATGGTATTCATCTGTCGACACCGAGGCGCAGGCGGTTTCTGAAATGATCAGTGATCTCAAAGCCGCGGACGACACGCTCACGTGGAACGATATCGCGATTCTGGTTCGTTCGAATGACGGGGCAGAGCCGTTCGTTCGGGCATTGGAACGGGACGGGATTCCGTTTCGATTCTTTGCGCTGAAAGGATTATACGTGAAGCCGCATATTCTTGATCTCATCAACCTGCTCTCACTTACGCAGGATCCGTCAGACTCTGCGGCCGTCTGGCGTGTCTTGCACATGCCCGTCATTGATCTTGCGGCCGCCGATGCGGCAGAGCTGACGTTCATCGCGAATAAGCTTCGCGGACTCCCGCTGTGGGAAGCGTGCCAAGAAGCGGATGCGGCACCAGGAATCAGTGTGGAGGGGAAGAAGAAGATTCGAGCGGTGATCACTCTCGTGAATCGGCTTGCGGAAGAAGCGCGTCGATCACCGCCAATGCGCGTCCTGCAGTATGCCTTGGATGAAACGGGGTTGCTTCGTCGACTCCTTGCGCTTCCGGAACGCGAAAAGATTGAAGAGATTTCGATTCTGAATGCGTTCGCCGATCGCGTGAAGCGGTATGAGGCGAATACCGTCGGACCGTCGCTTCGCGGGTTTTTGGAAGAGCTGCATCTGGAAATCGACAGTGGGGACGAAGGGGGCTTGAAGGCGGATCCGAATGAAGGGCCGGAGCTCGTGAAGATCCTGACGGTCCATGCATCCAAGGGGTTGGAGTTTCGTCATGTCTTCATCGTCTCCATGGTGGATCAGCGATTCCCTACGCGAAAGCGTCCGGATCCGATTCCGCTCCCCGACGGCCTCGTCAAAGAGCGGCTGACTGAAGGAGACGCGCATCTTGAAGAAGAACGTCGGCTGTTCTATGTGGCGCTCACGCGGGCGAAAGACACGGTGACGATCACGGGGGCGTCGGAGTACGGTGGAACGCGGGCCAAAAAACCGTCGCCATTTATTGATGAGGTCGGGATTCCGATTGAAGATATCCGGCAGACGAGCATTACGTTTCAAGGGCAGATCGCTTCAACGCGTGCGCAGGGTGCAGATGATCTTGAAGATGTCCGACGGCTCTATCCGCTCAAGCGTCGATTCTCTTACACCCAGTTGGCTGCATTTCGTTCCTGCCCGCTGCAGTATAAATTTGCCCACATCTATCGTATTCCGATTTTGGGATCGCATCAGAAGACCTTTGGGCAGTGCATGCACTTAACATTGCAAGACGTCTTAAAGCTTCACTTAGATCGCGGGAAGAGTCAGCAGGGGTCGCTGTTTGAGGTGGGGAATGGAGCCGTTGAAGTGGGGAATGGTTTTCGTGTCACAAAGGAAGAAGCTGTGGCGATGTTTAAGGAGCGCTGGAAGGATGAATGGTATCCGGATCGGGCCACGCATGATGAGTTTTATGGGGAGGGGCTTAAGGCGATCAATCAGTTCTGGGAATCTTGTTCAGCCAACGTTCCACCGGTGAAAGCGCTTGAACAATCGTTTGATTGGAGTATTGGGAAGCACTCGATTAAAGGAGCGATCGACCGGATTGACGTCCTACCAGATGGATCGCTCGCGTTGTATGACTATAAAACGGGTCAGGCTAAGGAGAAATTGGAGAGCGAGGATAAGGAACAACTTCGCATTTATCAGCTCGCTATGGAGGCGCGCGGGGAGCGTGTTGGAAAGCTCGCACTGGTCTATGTCCGCGGGATGGTTGAGACGCCGGTTGATCTGTTGGAAGGGGACGAGAAAGTGAAGTTCGCAGAGACGCTTCAAGAACGGATGGACGAGATTCTCGTGTCCGACTATCCGCCGAACGCGTCACCGTTCGTCTGCCGATTCTGTGATTTTAGAAATATGTGCGAATTTAGAAAGCTTCGCTAGATGATGATTGGGAAGTGGGTCTCAAGAGATCCTACGCAACCACGCCCTACGCAACCACGCCCCTGCCCCCAAACATGTTCCAGCCCATCCGCCGCATCCTCCCCAGTTCGATTCAATACGCCGGGATTGAATCGCAGATTTCTGCGATCCGAATTATTGAAGCTGCGAAAGAAACGCTTGTGCGGATTTGGGGTGAGGAGTGTGCGGCGTACGTGGAGCCGACATCGTATGATAAGGGGGTGCTCACCGTGGACGTACGGTCACCCTCTGCCGCGCATACGATTGCTACCTCATCCGTTCGATGGATGAATGAAGTGAACCGCATCATCGGGTTTAAAAAAGTAAATAAATTAAAAGTGCGAAGAATCGGGTTTTGAGCTGATGTCGGCATGCGTTGTCCAACGTGATAGACCCATTCGGTTCGTGACGAGAACAACCGATTTGTCATCCTGCGCAGCGGGATCCCTTTCTAGGGAATGAGATATTACAAAATGGTTACGTTTTTATTTTCCTGAGAGGTCTCAGAAAGATCAAATAGACTCATGTGCCAGGCAAAGAAAGAAGAACATTGATTTCATACTCTGGAAAGGGATCCCGCTGCGCAGGATGACAAAGAGGGTGTTGTCCTTGCTGAGTTTGCTTGCGTGCTAAAGGACATTTCCTGATAATCAACAACTCTTAACTCTTAACTCTTAACTCTTAACTCTTAACTCTTAACTCTTAACTCTTAACTCTTAACTCTTAACTCTTAACTCTTAACTCTTAACTCTTAACTCGTGACTCCCTGACCGTTCATTGATACAATGACGATCATGAATATGGGGCTTCGCGGATATCTCTCACTCATTGGGCTCGGAACCGCGCTCGCAGCAACGGCGTGGGCGATTATTTTGGTTGATGTGAGTCCGGAGGAAGCGGGGATTTTCGGATTCTCCATGTTTTACGTGACGCTTGCGGCAACGATGATTGGATTGCTGACGATTCTCATGACGCTGATTCGCATTTACGCGTTGCGACGAGAAGTGGTGAGTCGTGAGGTTAAAAAAGCGTTTCGTCATGCCGTGCTTTTTTCATTCATCGCGGTGGGCTCACTGATCCTCGCGGCGTCGAATCATTTTTCCTGGATTTGGTTGGTGGGGATGATTGCCGGCGCATCTATTATCGAATATTTTTTCCTCCAATTTCGTTCGTAAGCAGCGTGTCGACTCTCTTTGCTGTGGACAACTCACCAAAAATTTTGTGATCCAGACGATTCATTGAACGAGACATCGCCTGAACCATTGGAAGAATCAAAGGATACTTTTTGTACCCGTTGAGGGGGCTCATGGGCCCCTTGCTCTCTGCTCTGCGCGAGCGTACGATCACTGGCGGATATCTATGCTCGGCTCAATGTTTGGAGCGCTCTCGAAGGATCTCGGGATCGACCTCGGAACCGCGAACACGCTCATCCATGCAAAAGGACAGGGGGTGGTTGTGAATGAGCCGAGTGTCGTCGCGATCAATAGTCGGAACGGCCAGGTCATTGCCGTTGGGCATGAAGCGAAAGCGATGCTCGGAAAGACGCCGCCGAACGTCACCGTCAGTCGACCGCTTCAGCGCGGCATCATTGCTGATTTTGAAGTGACGGAAAAAATGCTTCGGTATTTTTTCGAAAAATTGCATCGTGAAACAACGGCATTCATTCCACGTCCACGCGTGGTCATCGGCGTTCCGTTGGATGTCACGGAAGTGGAGCGGAAAGCGGTCGGCGATGCGGCGATGTCCGCGGGGGCGCGTCGCGTCCATATTATTGAAGAGCCGATTGCGGCCGCCATTGGGGCCGGCCTCCCGATCAGCGATCCGGTTGGAAACATGATCATCGACATGGGCGGCGGAACCACGGAAATTGCCGTCATCTCCTTGAACGGCGTGGTCACGGCCAAATCAATCACCATTGCAGGCGATGAATTGAGCCGGAACATCATTCAGTACGCACGTGAGGTGTTTAACCTCCTGCTCGGAGAACGCGTGGCAGAAGAGATTAAGATTGATATCGGCAGTGCGTCCCTGTTGCCAGCACGACTCGAGGCCCCGATGCGCGGACGTGACCTGCTCTCCGGATTGCCGCGGGAAATTATCGTGAATGATGAGCAGATCCGTGAAGCGATTTCCCGATCCGTCCGAACGGTCGTGGAGCATGTGAAGTCGATTCTTGAAATCACGCCGCCAGAACTCGTCGCGGATATCTATCGCCGCGGCATCGTTCTCACCGGCGGGTCTGCGCTGCTTCGCGGAATGGATCAGGCGATCTCTCAGGGCACCGGGCTCCCGGTGCGCGTGACCGATGACCCGTTGATGGCGGTGGTTCGGGGAACGGGCGTTCTGCTCGATGATAAGAAGCTGCTGGCCGACGTGGAGCTCCCGATTCAGGAGATGATGCGGTAGAGGCGGGGAAGGAATTTGGAATTTAGAATTTGGAATTTAGAATTCTGAGTCTGAATCCCCGAATTCCAAATTCTAAATTCCAAATTCCTCCCGAATGCAACGTCGTTCAGTCATCTACATTTCCGCAACCGTGACCGGCGTTGTCCTCTTAGGACTCGCGGGTTTTGTGCGACCGGCACGGGAAGTGTTTCGTGCGGCACTGCTTCCATTTGCGCGCATAGCCTCAAATGCTGGTGAAGCGACCGGTCGATTCTTTCATATTAATCCAGACGCAAAAACGGCGAATGAACGAGCGGATGAACTCGACGCACGATTGCGGTCGACGGTTGTCGACTACGTGCGATTGCGCGCTTTGGAAGAAGAAAACAAATCACTCCTTGCGCAAGCAAAATTTTCCTCGCGCGGCTATCAGACGCAAGGGGCACGCATCATCGCGCGTGCGATTACGGAAACGACGGCAGCGGTCACGCTTGATCGCGGGAGTCGAGATGGAGCGGAGGTCGGGGATGCAGTCATCACCGATGATGGGATCTACGTTGGAAAATTGGTGAGCGTTGGTGATCGCACCTCGGTCGCCATGCTCGTGTCTGACTTGAGCAGCCGCACGGCGGCGACCGTGACCGGAATGCAGCGCGTCACCGGGGTGGTTGAGGGTCGTGGGAATGGCGCCGCACGATTTACGTTGATTCCGCAGGAACTCGATTTGAAGCGCGATAATGTCATTGTGACCGCAGGCACGGAAGAGAAGGTTCCTGGCAATCTCCCGATTGGATTGGTGAATGATGTGGAGAGCCGACCGACGGATCCATTCAAAAATGCCTCGATTGAACCGCTGGCCCCGCTCAACCGGCTGGAGCTAGTTTCGATTGTGATTCCCGGCTCTTAATATGCGTCAGATGAATAGTGCGATATTCCAAATTCCAAATTCCAAATTCCTACTCGCAGAATTTGGAATTTGGAATTTGGAATGCGGGAGGAAAACGCTATGAATATTCGGACGATCTTCATTATCCTTGTCGCGATTGCTGTCGGGATCTGGG
>JAHFIK010000012.1 GCA_023246415.1 Candidatus Uhrbacteria bacterium | reverse complement strand
ACCCGTTCCCTCAAGCGCACGCCAGCCTTCTTTTACTCTCCCCGAGTGAGGCCGACCGTACGCTTGATGGAGCGGGTTTTTTATTAGGTGAGTAGGTAAGTGGGTGAGTAGGTGAGTAGGCAAATAAATGTCACCATGAGCGACCTACTGACCCACTCACCCACGTACCTACTCACCGATCCCACGCCTTGACCCTCCCCCCTATTTCCTGGTAACCTCGTCACTATCGACTCATTGATTGACTGGCCTGGTCTGGTTTGCGAAAAAGGAAGTCGTTTTGTCTTCACACGTGGTTTCTTGGGAGTCTGTTTCGACCCTGTTTGAACATCGTTTCAGTGTAAACAGACACTTAAATACCGAAGAACGAGGCGGAATTGAACCGACATCGGTTCTCCCTTTTTGTAAATCCAGAACAGGTCGCATGCCTATGCTGACCATTATTTATATTCTCATCGGAGGAGCCGTCGGCGCCGCAGCCGGCTGGTTCTTTCGCGACAATAAGGGGAAGCAAGACGTGAACAGTGCCGAGGCAAAAGCCCGCACCATTCTCCAGGACGCAGAGTCCAAAGAGAAAGACGTCTTGATTCGCGCCAAAGACAAAGCCGTGAAGATCCTCGAGGAAGCTCGATTGGATCAGAAGAAGATGCTCGACGAAATTTCCAAGGAACGCAGCGAGCTCTCCGAACGTGAAAATCAGTTCGGTGCAAAACTCCTTGAACTCGACACCAAACAGGCGGCTCTTGATCAGAAACTCCAAACCGCAGAACAGCGCCTCGCAGAAACCGAAGCGCTCAAAATCGAAGAAGAGAAGAAACTCGACGAAGTTGCCGGCTTGAGCAAAGAAGAAGCGATGAGCCGACTCTTGTCGCTCGTTGAAGCGCGAAACGCGGACACGCTCCTGTCGCGTATGCGAAAGCTGGATGATGAATCGCAGGAAGAAATCGATCGCAAGGCGAACAACATCCTCGCGGTCGCGATTCAGCGCCAAGCCTCAAGCCACGTTCAGGAAACCACGACAAGCTACGTCGAACTCCCAAGCGATGAAATGAAAGGACGCGTGATCGGTCGCGAAGGCCGCAACATCAAGGCGATTGAAACGCTCACAGGCTGTGAACTCATCGTGGATGAAACACCGGGGATGATCACCATTTCCGGCTTCTCTCCGATCCGCCGACAGATCGCCAAGCGCGCACTGGAAAAGCTCTTGAAGGACGGCCGCATTCACCCTGGGCGCATTGAAGAAGCCATCATGGAAGCCAAGAAAGAACTCGCGGTTGAAATGAAGAAGGCCGGTGAAGATGCGCTGTACGAACTCGGGATTCCTCCGGGCGAACTCGATCCAAAACTCATTCAGATTCTCGGTCGCATGAAGTTCCGCACGTCGTACGGACAGAACGCGCTCATGCACTCCATGGAAGTGGCACGCCTCTCGATTGCGATCGGTGAACAGCTCGGCGCAGATATGAAGGTCTGTCGGATCGGCGGACTCCTCCACGATATCGGCAAAGCCGTTGACCACGATCTCCAGGGTGGTCACCCGGAACTCGGCTACCAGATCATGAAGAAGTTCGGACTCCCGGAAGACATCTGCTACCAGTCCATCGGCCACCACGAAGACAAACCGCGCACGCTCGAAGCCGTTATCGTCAAAGCCGCTGACGCCATCAGCGGTGCACGCCCTGGCGCACGCAAAGATTCCTTCGAACTCTACGTGAAGCGATTGGAAGAACTAGAACGCGTCGTGAACACCTTCGATGGCATTGATAAGACCTACGCCATCCAAGCCGGCCGCGAAGTCCGCGTGTTCGTGAACCCGTCCAAGGTCGACGACATCACCGCGGAAAAACTCGCCATGGACATTGCCAAGAAACTCGAAGCCGAACTCAAGTATCCGGGAGAAATTCGCGTCACGCTCATCCGAGAAAAGCGCGTGGTCGAGTACGCCAGGTAGAGTGAGGGTTTGCAGCATCCAACAATCAAGCAATCTAGCAATCAAACAATCCTCCCGACTGGAGGATTGTTTGATTGCTAGATTGCTTGATTGTTAAAAAGCCTCACGCCTCAACCTCTCTTCGTTACTTTCCCGAGGAGTCATCGACGAGGGATCCCTTAGAAGCGAGATTTGGATAATGGAGGCGCAACTTCTCTTTCGGATGTCCTTTCCAAGGGATCCCTCGTCGATGACTCCTCGGGAAAGTAAAAAAAATCGTCTGCGATACTGAGCGGCCTACTCACCTACTCACGTACTCACCTACTCACCTACTCACCCGCTTACCCACTCACCTGCCCGCCCATCACAATAAGAACACCCCGCGACAAGCGTGCCGCGGGGGTCGAAGGGCCTCAGATGAGGCATGAGGTTTCTCCTGGGCTCAGGAGAGGAGTGGAGAGCAGCGTTGCCGATCACTCGTTGTGATTCCGACGGTGCGTGCGAGTTGATCAAGGTCGACGAGACCAACCTGCTGGATGAGTTCGAAACGGCACCGCTCAGCGATCCGTTCTCGATCCGCCAGCCAATATCGGATCCAAAAGATCCACGATGGACCCGCAAGGTTCTGATCGAAGGGTTTGCGAATGCAAATCGAGACATCAAGGCCAATCATGAGTTGCTGGTAGCGACTCAAAAAATTCAGTGCCTCCGTTTCGGTCACGATGGGAGAAATCCGATGATGGGCATGAACTTCACCGGGCTGGATGGCCCACCCCTCAATCCATGGAGAGCAGGCCGGACAGTGTTTCAGTGACGCTTCGAGATTCAACGTTCAGCTCCTTTGCGCGCTTGTCGAAGGACAAGGCGAAAATCGTACAAAGCGCTGAACGCGTCGTCAAGGTGGATCGTTTCACGATTCCGGTTCTCCGACATAGGCCACCTGCAGGCGTTTAATGCGTTCTCGAAATCCGAGAATGATTTCCGCGTAGTAGTAGAGATACCGATTATTGTATCTCGCGCCGAGGACGGCAAAGAGCATCCCGACCGGTTCGAGGGTCTCATACGACCCACGCACATGCACGCGACCATGACAGACGCAGACGTGATTCGGGAGGAGGACTTGGATGCGTCGAAGTCCATGGAGGACATCGCGCGTCCCATCCGCATCCAGGATCACGGCAGGGGTAAATGCAAAACTGCATCCATCTGATTGCGCCGGTTCATACGCATGTGAGCAGACAGGACAGCACATGGAATAATGTTTCACCTCCCATTCCCGCGATTCAACAAGATGAATCGCGGGAACCGTACAAATTGATCGAATGAACGTGAGTTGATCCGCGTCAGGCGATGATTCATCCTGATCTTCATGCGATGCAGCTCCTCGCTCATCAGTTACAGTGGGAGGTGGGTGATGTCCTGACATCGGTCGGGATGACATACGCCCTCCTGAAGCAAGAAGTCAGCGAGATAGGAACAGATCACGCCAATCGCAGAATGAGCACCGTGTGATCGGAGGATCACGCAGATCTCATCGCGTTTTGCGAGTGGGAGATAGCATCGAAACTGTAGCCACTCATCGAGTTTCGGCCAGTAGTGGACGCACGCTTCGATTTCAGGAACAGCGGTACTGAGTTCACTCAGTAATTCACGACAGATCGTCACATCGAGATCCGCCGGCTTCTTGAAGTCAGCGACAAATGTCATTTCATCCGAACGGATGCGTGGATCGCGTGTACAGACAAGACAGACAGGGGTTTGAGCACTTGAACAGACAGGCATGAGCAGACTCCTTTGTAATAACCTCATTGTGAAGGAACGCGACAATCACTTCGACGTTTCAGCGATTCAAACGCGCCGTCCTCCCTGAAAGGAAAGCGGCGCGAGATGATTGAAACGTCGCAGAGCGTTCGCGTTTCCTTTTCGTAAAAAAGAAAAACGGCGCGAAATGCGACGTATCAGATCAGATGTTGCATCTTTCCTCACAGATCGTGAGGCTGGAATTCGCACCCGCTCTTTTCATCGCTTGTTGGCGACGATCGGAAGGTTGCGGGCGAAGCATCGGGCCAGTCCCGTTATTCAGCGTTTCCGCTGAAATATCTTCGCGCTCTTGATACGTCAATCTTTGATTGTGCTTACAGATTACGAGGAAAATGAAACGGTGTCAAATTTCAATCAATAATACGTCCTTCAGAATAGTCGGCCACCGATTTGTCATCCTGCGCAGCGGGATCCCTTTCTCGCCAAGAACGTTAGTGCGTCGGCAAGCAATCATGCGATCGAAAAAATCTCTATATGTCATCCCGAGCCGCTTCCAGTCGCCCAACTTAGGATGAGAACGAGGGATATCCAGATTCCGGATATCCCTCGTTCTCATCCTGTCATTATAGACCTGGAACGACTCGGGATGGCATCTGGAGACCTCATCGTTAGATCATCACGTATCAATGCTTCAACGTCTGTTCTCGAGAAAGGGATCCCGCTTCGCAGGATGACAAATCGGTCGTCATTATTTCATTTGAGATTCACATCGTGTACGTTGCCCTTCATATTCACTCCCCCTCCCTCTGCTATTGACCGATTCCTTATTTCTGTTGAACACACGGCCAAAATTGGGTATCCTAGGTGTGAGATCGTCAATTTCATCTCATTTTAGCTAAATAATCCTTTTTCTTTCACGCTCGACGCTCGACTTCCACATCATCATATGAACAAAGCCGAACTTATCACGACCATCGCCGACCGCATCGGCGTTACCAAAAAACAGGCGGAAGACATGGTTGAAGCCTTCGTGCACATTGTCACCGAAACGCTGAAGTCTGGCGGCGAAGTCACTATCGCTGGCTTCGGTGCATTCATGGCAAAGTCACGCCGCGGACGCACGGGCGTTAACCCACAGAATCCAACGGAAAAAATTCAGATCCCGAATGTCACGGTTGCAAAGTTCAAGGCGGGCAAAGGGTTAAAGGATGCGCTCAAAGGAAAGCCGTCATCGCTCGCGGCATCGACTCCAGCGCCGACACCGGCACCTGCACCGGCAACACCGGTCACCGCAGCATAATTCGTCTCAAAAAATAGGCAGTAGCAAGTAGGCAGTAGGAAAAATCCTACTGCCTACTTGCTACTGCCCACTCCCTTCTCCTGCTATACTTCCTTTCATATGTCACTCTCTTCAAAAGCCGGGATGTATCCCATCCTGAAATACGGTGCGGACCAGAATGCCTCTGACGTGCACTGCATGGTGAACCAACCGCCCATCGTGCGTATCAACGGGATCCTTTCGAAAGTCACAGACTTTCCGGAATTCACCTCTGCGAAACTCTTAGAGCTGATTGAAGAGATGCTCGACAAAGGCCCATTGAAATATTTCATGGAACAGCGCGAGCTCGACGTCTCGGTCGATCTGAGCGGCGGTGCCCGTTTTCGTGTGAACTGTTTCTGGGAACGCGGAAATCCAGCCGTTGCCGCCCGTTATATCCCGGTCAATATTCCAACGCTCGATGATCTCCTTGCTCCTGAAGCCGCATACGACTTCGTGAAGCACGACATGGGACTCGTCATCGTGACAGGACCGACGGGTGCCGGTAAATCCACGCTCCTCGCGTCGATGATCGAAGACATTAACCAGACGCAGAAGAAGCACATCATCACCCTGGAAGATCCGATTGAGTTCATGTACTCCTCAAAAGAGAGCGTTATCGCGCAACGCGAACTCGGAAGCGATTTTCTCACCTTTGAAGAAGGACTCAAGCACGTGCTTCGCCAAGATCCGAACGTCATTCTCGTCGGCGAAATGCGTAACCTGGAAACGATTTCCGCCACACTCACGCTCGCAGAAACCGGCCACTTGGTGCTCACAACCCTCCACACGAACAGCGCCGCAGAAACGATTGACCGTATTGTCAGCGCCTTCCCGGCCGACCAGCAACAGCAAGTTCGCATGCAGCTTGCGTTCGTCTTACGAGGGATCGTGGCCCAGATCCTCATCCCACGCGTGGACGGGACGCGCATTGCCGCGCACGAAGTCCTCGTGAATAACATCGCAATCGCGAACCTCATCCGAGAACAGAAAACGACGCAGATCCAGAACGTCCTCTATAGTTCCCCGGATCAGCACATGAACACCCTCGATCAAGAGCTCAAATGGCTCCTCAACGAAGGATTCATCACCCGGCAAACCGCGATGGCACACGTCAGAAATCCACAGTCGCTCGAATAGGCGAGGACGTTGTCAGCGACAACAATCAAGCAATCCAACAATCAAACAATCCTCCAGGCTGGAGGATTGTTTGATTGTTGGATTGCTTGATTGCTATTTTTCTTCGACCCACGCGGCGATTTCTTCCGCGACGCCTTCGACCGGAACAATCCGCGCATCCCCGCCCGCACGAAGCTTCCATTCCGCCCCGCCTTGAGCGAGCGCCTTTTCTGAGATCACGATGCGAAGCGGAATCCCGAGGAGATCGGCGTCGGCGAATTTTTCACCTGCGGACACGCCCGTACGATCGTCCCAGAAGACTTCAATCCCCGCCTCCTTCAATTCATCGACAAGACTTTCCGACGCGGTCATGACACGTTCATTGATTGCCGGATCCTTTGAAGAAAGCGACACAAGATGGACCGCATACGGCGCAATGGACTTTGGCCAGATGATGCCGCGATCGTCATGACTTGCTTCCACCACGGTTCCAACAAGACGCGACACCCCGATTCCATAGCATCCCATCAACACGGCCTTCCGAGTGCCATCTTCATCCGTGAATTCAATCTTGAACGGCTCAGAATATTTTGTTCCCAGATCAAAGATGTTCCCGGCTTCGATCCCCTTCGTGATCGTTAATGTTTTGCCGCAATTCGGGCACGGATCTGTTTCAGTCAGACTCGAGATCTCACTATTTTGTGCGAACGTGCACTCGGAGCACGCAAGAATACGATCTTCGCCCGCTGGGGTGATGACTTGGAATTCGTGGGACTTCTTTTCTGTAAAAATGCCTCCGGACGCTTCCACGACCTTCGCATCCACGCCACATCGTCGATACACGGAGAGGTACGCCTCGAGCGTCTTTTGATAGAACGCGTCCAAATCCTCCTGCGTCCGATGGAAGGAATACATGTCCTTCATCTGAAATTCACGCCCGCGCAAAATCCCGCTCTTCGCACGGAGCTCATCACGGAATTTTGTTTGGATCTGGTACACAGAAACCGGAAGATCGGTGTACGAACGGATAAAACTTCCGACAAGCGGCGTGACAATTTCTTCATGCGACGCGCCGAGCGCATATTCTTTTTTCGTCTGGCTCAACACCTTAAACAGAATATCAACGTTATCCCAACGCCCGGTCGTGACCCATGGTTCTTTGGGATGAAGGGCGGGCATCAAAATCTCTTGTGATCCAAGCGCATCCATTTCTTCGCGAATGATCCGCTCCACATTGCGAAGGACCCGAAGGCCAAGCGGAAGCCATGAGTAGATCCCGGCGGCTTCCTGCCGGACAAATCCACCCTGTAAAAGAAACTTCGCGTTCGCGCTATCCGCCTCGGCGGGTGCGGTTTTTGCGGTTTTTGTGAGCAGTGTCGTCATGCGCATATTGCGGACAGCGTAAGACGGAGGCGAAGTTTAGGCAAGCTGGTTGGGATGAATAATAGGTCCGTAGGTCCGTAGGTCCGTAT
Organism: Candidatus Uhrbacteria bacterium; assembly: GCA_023246415.1. Taxonomy (GTDB): domain Bacteria; phylum Patescibacteriota; class Patescibacteriia; order 2-12-FULL-60-25; family 2-12-FULL-60-25; genus 2-12-FULL-60-25. The sequence goes on along the minus strand of JAHFIK010000012.1, from coordinate 18,816 downwards.
GTTCGGATCCGACCTACGGACATACGGACCTACGGACCTACGGACCTACGGACCTACGGACTTATATTATTAAACACACCGTCCACGCAGAGAGTACTCCGCATGGACGGTCGTTATCGTTACATCATCAGGAGAGTGAGACGTCCTCGAATTTTGCGAACAGAGATTCAACCTTCTTCAGACAGTCAACGATTTCGTCGTCTGTCGCAGAAAATGAACTCATAATCGTATCGCGAAGAATAAGAAAAGAGCCGTTCAATTGATGGAACACGCGATACCGCGCATCGCGTTCGACGAGATGCTGTGCTTGCACGACGTTGGAAACGCGTGTGAGCTCCCTGACAAAAAACTCTGCCGAGTTATTTGCGTTCTTGTCGCTCCCGATGGGGACGCCTCTATCCTGCAGCCTTCGGCGTGTGTCCGCCCGTGCGATGCTCCAGTACCGCGTCATTAAGCGATACAGTTCTTCACACAGCTTGATCAGATCTACCTGCCATGGCTCAAGCGGCACCTGATCAATGCCGGACTCCGTGAACTGAATCACGTGACTCGACGGTTGTGCCGCTGGCCCGCTTGCCGGATTCAGCGTCGGCCGACTATCCGGTGCGTTTGCGAGATTTGGAAGCGTCTGTCGTTCCGATAACGGACGTTCGGTCTCTATTGAGTCCAAACTGGTGAGGTCAATGTTCACACGCGTATCCATCCCAATGTCTGGCGGCCGAAGCGTCACGGCTTCGCTTCCCATTGAAGTCATTTCTCCTGCTCCTGATCCTGATGTTGTTAAAGGTCCAAAGTGGAAGATCGTCGATCCTGAACGTCCCTGCGTTCTCATCCGTCTGTTCCTCTCAATCCCCCGTGGTGCGCGGAAGGGATACCATATTTTTTACAACAAAACAAGCTGAATATGGGCCGTATTTGATCTCTTGGCTCAACATTGAATAAAAAGAAGATCGGGATGCAGTAAGTGGTAAGCGGACCGCTCATCGCACCCTGCTTCCCGATCTCCTTTCCAATCCGTTGACAGAAAAAACCGAAAACGCTATATTTCCCGCGCAAAAACAGAAGACGCATCGCTAGCTCAATTGGTTAGAGCAGGGGCCTCTTAAGCCCAAGGTTCCCGGTTCGATTCCGGGGCGGTGCACCAGCAAAGACTCCTCGCATGCACGCGAGGAGTCTTTCGTATTCGGATTGATTCTTTTTGAAAGATCTGCTAAATTCGTGCGGTTCTTTACATCAGACAACGTACACGTACGATGAGTCTTCACGTCCTGTTCCGTCGTTTCATCGCATCCGTCCCAGACGCGCATCTCCCTCGCCAGAGCGAGATGGTCTTCTGGGAATGGATCTGATCGTTTCGCATTTCCGGAAAAGAAGGACCTATGAAGAAAATAACGTTCTGGCTGACCACGCTTCCCCTCATGCTCATCGCCACATTCGCCTCCGCAGACTCAAACGAGTACAACAACTGGATGTTCACGAACGCGAACAAGGATGAGGTTGCCCGTGTCACCGTCGGCAACTGGGACGGAAAGCACAGCGGGTGGTATACGGTGAAAAATCTGACTGGGAGAACATTCAGTCAGATCTGCATCAAGCTCACCTACGCAAGCGAAGGAAGCGGAGAATTTTGCCGATTCAGACTCGGTCCGGGCGAGGAGACCTCGAAAAATTCGAACATCGCCTGCGGCCAAGAGTCCAGATACGGCGGGTGTATCGACGCGGATATCGTAAAAATCGAGTACTAGTAACGTTGAATGCATGATCGTTCCAGGGCGCCGTCTATGTCGGCGCCTTGTCTTTTTTTTAAGAGCAAACACCATTCCGAAAACCGCGTTCATGCGTTTTAATGATGAGTCGCTCGCGAACGTTCGCGAGTTCTGCCGCACGTCGTCATCCGCAGATTCCCGGCCCGATCGTTCATCTCTCCCTTCACGCTTGACAAATCCGCTATTCAATGAAAGGCTCAGCGAACAAAAATTGTCCGTCCGTTCACCGAGGTCACGAATGCCCAACAATTCGACCAATCCACCGGCACGCAAACAAAAAAGAAACGTCGCTCTTTTCGGCACCATGGCCACACGCTGGCGCGAACTCCTGACGCCAAGTATCCGGCGTTGCGGGTACGACGTCATCGATAATATGGATGTCCGATGGCTGTCCGCGACGACCGCGGAAGAAATCCTTCCGCTTCTCGAACAGGACCTGAGCCTCATGCGCACCGCAGATGTCATCCTGTGGCATCACGACGGCGATTCGCATGGCCACACCGCACGCATCGAACTCGGGATCCTCTCCCGTCTCGGCATCCCGATCCTGGTCCATGTCGATCCCGGCGTCTCGTCGCGCGAATACATGCGCGCGCTCACGATCGTCTTTCGGGAGCGCATGCACTGGATGGAAACCGTCGACGATATCGTCGTCACCCTTCGAGATCTCACGACACGCTCGTGAGCTATCAAAACGTCCCGCAACACTTCGGTGTTCGCGGGACGATCTTTTTGATACGTAGGCAGAGACGCCACGTTCCCTTGCCTTTCCTCCCTTTTCCCGCTACGATCCGTCGCGACAACCGAATTCCACGCATCCCTAGCTCAGCTGGATAGAGCGCTTCCCTCCGAAGGAAGAGGTCAGACGTTCGAATCGTCTGGGGTGCACCACGTAAAAACGACTCGCTTTGGTGAGTCGTTTTTACGTGGTGCACAACGATTTCTGTATTACGTTGGCACAATATCATCACAATCGTCTGCGAGGCGAGCAGCGCGATGCGACCAGCCGATGATCACCAGGAACACATCAATGACAAATCCGGCGATCGCGATATCGTTGAAGGACATGGCAAGCCGAGGATCCGTACAGAGCTGATTCGCAGCCCAAAACAAAAAAGCGAACGCAAGAATCGCGGTCTTCGCCCACTCGAGTCTCGTGGCTCGTCGGGCGGCTTCGTAGACAATAAATGTCAGCGTAATCATCACGAGTGGCAACGTGGCGAGAAGGGCATGCGCATTCGACGGAAAAAATTGCGGGGCCGCATCACACAGGAATAAGACCCCCACGCTTCCGAGTGTGAGGATACCGAACGTCGTCGGAAGCGCTCGACGGACGTGGGGTTGATCATTCGTCATGCGGCGAGCGTACCATCGCATCTCGCAAAACTCCATTTACCCCTCATTCCGATTTCGACTCCGTGCCGATTGACAATCAGCCCATTTTCTGCATAAATGCGGCTATCAGTCGCCCTTTCACCACAAGAAGAGGAGCGTTCAGTGACCAAGCGAATTGCGATCTACGGAAACAGCTTCAACCCGCCCGCGAGACACCATCGCACGATCGCCCAAGCGATCTCTCTGCATCCCAATATTTTTTTCGATGAGCTGATCGTGCGACCCTGTGGCCCACGGCCAGATAAAGAGTCAACCAACGACATCGAACCAACGGACCGCGCCACCATGGTCGATATGACCTTCGCGGGCATTCCTCGGTGTCGCGTCGATCATTCCGATCTTGAGGCCTCAGAGTTCATGCGTACGATTGATCTCGATGAGTCCTATCGATCACGATCGGACACAGAGGTCTGGCATGTCGTGACCTCAAACATGCTTGAAGGCGGACAGCATGGGACGTCAGAAATCCAACAGCGCTGGCACCGCGGACGAGAACTCTGGGATCGCGCAAACTTTGTCGTCATCGGCAGAGGAACGTACGATCCCGCCGACTTCCCCCCGCATTCCATCCTGATTCCACTGGATGTCCCGAGCAGCGATCTCCGCATTCGCGAACGCGTGTTCCGAGGCGACGACATCTGTGATCTCGTCGTCCCGCGTGTAAACGACTACATCCGCCGCCATCGGTTGTACCGCGGCGGACTGCGACGAACACCCGTCCCGTATCGCATGGATCTTTCACGGCCCATGGTCGTCATTGACCGGAGCTACATCAATCTCCCGGCGAGCCGCATCAGAGATCAACTCGGATTTTCAGCAGACCCCATCGAAGACCCAAGCTGCATCATCGCCCTCGGCGGCGATGGACATATGATGCATACGATCCGCGCCTACTGGCCGCTTCGCGTCCCGTTCTTCGGCATCAATGCGGGTCATCGCGGGTTTCATCTGAATCACCTTGAGGCAGACGAATCACCGCTCGATCTCATCTCCGGCGATCTGTCGCTCTACCGGTTTCCCATGTTGTACGTCGAGTATCAGGATCTCGAAGAACACTGGCACCACGCATTCGCCTTTCAAGATGCGTATACAAAGGAGAACTCCGGGACGATCTGGATCGAAATGATCGAAGATGGCATCACGCGGTATCGACGATTGGTCTGCGATGCGGCGCTCGTGTCGCTTCCTGTCGGATCCACGGCCTACGCCAAATCCATGGGTGCGCAAACCATGCCCGTCGATGTCCAAGCGCTCATTTTCGCCACGATCGGATTCAACGATTTCAGCGATCCACCAACCTACCGTCCACGGACGCTCGGTCTCAATACGACGTTCACCTTCAGAAATCTCGAACCCGGACGTCGGACGTCGAGAGCTTTCATCGATGGACGAGAGATGGGCGACATCCTTGCCATGAACATCCGCGTCAGTCGAATTGCAACGGCCGAAGTCGTGTTTCGAAAAGGACACGATCCAAGCGCCAAACTCATCTAATCAAGAGCCCCGCCTGTCACCACAGGCGGGGTCGCTTATTGCACAACAAAGCAAAAAGCGGATACCGCTTTCAACAAACGAGCGCTCAGCATTGACAAATGCCCCATTTTCCGGTATCTTCCGCATCTTGTCCTTTCTTTTTCATCCCGCACCCTTCAACCAAAGAAAGCCATTTCCATGTCACGTCTGAAACGAGTCTTTCTGCTCGTCGATGACGAGCTCCCCATCCTTCGCGTCTGCAAACGCGCGCTCATGCAACGGCATCCGCTTCGGCCAGACACCGACATCAACCTCTTTTCGATCACGGTTGAATCCGCACGGATCGCGCTTCAGCAGTGCGTGACTGACGAAATCGAAGAGATCCGATTCTTCGCTGCGTCATTCGACATCGCGATTCTCATGATTGACGCGATCGCGCATCTTCATGATCCCGAAACACGTATCTCCGTGGTCAGTGACGGCACGCTCTTCGCGAGTACGATTCACCTCGACGGCATCGAATTTCTGTCTGACCTTCGCACCGGATTCGGTGAGGGATTTGTCAGCGGCATTCTTGCAACGGCGGAGCAGGATTTGATTGAGCGCGCACAGCGCCTCACATTCAAAACCGTCCACAAAGATGGGATCACCCCTCTTCAAAACACCGTCATCCCTGCGTACGAAGAACTTTTCCGCTCATAGCGTGGAATATGTGCGATCACCGCCCCCGTTGCAACACTTGCCGGGGGCGTCGCTTTTTATGATGTATTCCGTGTGATAAAGACAAAAGATCCGTCCCGTGTATTCATCGGGACAGATCTGATGCTCTGATCGTTTAGCGTGTCGCAGAAATCACCGCACCCAACTCCGCACTCGGTGCCGTAATTGTGATCCGGCTCGTCGAGGCATCGCGTTGAATGAAATATTTCGTATCGTAGGTCGTGCAGTCCGTAAACGAAGCCCCACCCGCACTTGGGTCATACGGAAGCGCAGGCGTGTAGGTTGGAACAAGACAGGCGCAGATATCAAATCCGCCTCCGCCGGACATCATCTCTGAGCTCGTGGTCGGAATGGCGGTCACGATGCCATTGCACTGGAACTGACCCTGGTGTTCTGCAATGTTCTGCTGAATGAGGTCGTTCAACGAACTGACGTGGCTCCATCGCGAGGAGTTTCGGGCAAGGGCGAACTGCCGTGCCGGGTTCAAGGCGATGATGATGGCGCCTGCGAGAACCGCAATGAGCGCGATCACGATGAGAAGTTCAATGAGGGTGAACCCCTTCATGCGCGACGTTAACATTTGCTTCATATTGTAAACGCTTTGGAAACATAAAGAGTAAACGTGGCCGTTCACGGTTTCCTTCTATTATCCTACGTAATCGGATGCCCTATTGGTGCACTTTTAAAACAGACACTCAAATCAAAACGTCCGCCCGGGATACCGAGCGGACGCTGCTTGATTGATTCGACTAGCGTGTCGCTGAAATCACTGCACCCAACTCCGCGCTCGGTGCCGTGATCGTAATCCGGCTCGTCGTCGCATCCCGTTGGATGAAGTACTTCGTGTCATAGGCCGTACAGTCCGTCCAGGCCGCCCCTGCCGCGCTTGGGTCATACGGAAGCGCTGGCGTATACGTTGGAACGAGACATGGACAGATATCAAATCCAGACCCCCTCATCATTTCCGTGCTCGTGACCGGGATCGCCGTGACCACGCCATTGCACTGGAACTGACCCTGGTGCTCTGCAACGTTCTGCTGAATGAGGTCGTTCAACGAACTGACGTGGCTCCATCGCGAGGAGTTTCGGGCAAGGGCGAACTGCCGTGCCGGGTTCAAGGCGATGATGATGGCGCCTGCGAGAACCGCAATGAGCGCGATCACGATGAGAAGTTCAATGAGGGTGAACCCCTTCAACTTCGTTTGATGCATTTTTTTCATACAAATAAATGGCGACATTATGAAGAATAGACCTATTATATCACAGTCTCAACCGCCTCTTGAGATGCGGCGTCCCGGGGATCCAGAAACAAAAACCCGCCCTCTTCACGGGCGGGTTTCAATTTCATGCTGACGAATTAGCGCGTTGCTGAAATGACGGCGCTCAATTCCGCTCCTGGAGCCGTAATCGTCACGCGGCTCGTGGTCGTATCACGCTGAATCATGTACTGCGTATTGTAGTTCGTGCAGTCCGTGAATGCGGCGCCAGCCACGCTCGGATCGTATGGGAGGGATGGCGTATACGTTGGAACGAGACACGGACAGATATTAAATGCAGTCGATGCCATGTACGAGCTCGTGGTCGGAATGGCGGTCACGATGCCATTGCACTGGAACTGACCCTGGTGTTCTGCAATGTTCTGCTGAATGAGGTCGTTCAACGAACTGACGTGGCTCCATCGCGAGGAGTTTCGGGCAAGGGCGAACTGCCGTGCCGGGTTCAAGGCGATGATGATGGCGCCTGCGAGAACCGCAATGAGCGCGATCACGATGAGAAGTTCAATGAGGGTGAACCCCTTCAACTTCGTTTGATGCATTTTTTTCATACGTTTGGTAAAAGAAAGAAAGCGTGGTGATGAATGGAGGAATGCGAACATGATAGCACGCCGCCGAAGGAACTCATAGGTAAATCCGCTAAATTGACAAGACGTTTGACTCCGAACTGTGGAAAACTCAAAGAAACAAACAATTTTCCCCTCACATCACTTCCGTTCTCAAAAACGTTCTTTCAGGACGAAATGCTTTGTTTTCTGAGCAAATAGATCACTTTTCTAAAATGATGAGACTTCTTTCCATGATTTAACCGTAATCGGAGAACGACTCGACAGGACCACCTGTTCCTTTGACCGCTCGTTCCCAACAACGGCTTGCGCGGAAATAATCCAAACCGTTGAAGAGGTCACTCCCAAAATCTGACAGGTTGAACTCGCAACCGTAATGGTTTCATTTCCCGCATACGATGCGTCGCGCCCTAACTTATCCATCGCGGTTTCAAGACAGGCTGTCGACGCCTGGCGAGCGATCACCTTATTTAAATTCACCGTCCCCCCTTGTTCCTGTCCAACGGTCATCGTCATGCCCAGAATCGCAAATCCTAACAAGATTGAGAGTAAAATTAACAGCGAGATCAGCATGACATTACCACGGGCAAAATGGAGCTTCGTCGCGCGAATCGCGATCTGTGGTTTTCGTGACGAATGCGGCATGTCATGAGGGGAAGCCATAGCGTTAAGATCGATGTGAGATGAAACAATGAATTATCTTCGCATCACGGCCGCGCCGGTTAGGGTCTGCGGAACACCGGATGCCCCAAAACCATTTCGAAGCATCCCGGTCATGGTAATACGAATTGCAGTTGGCGTACTGGTCGTCCGGTCAAAGAGGAGCGAGGTGATTTTAACGGCCGAACTTGTAATCGCGAGCGTTGAACTGGAACCACGCGTGACTTGAATGATTCCATTCGTCAGGACGACATCCGTTGGATTATACCCCGGCGACGATGAGGCGTACCCGCACTCCAATGTGACGCCGGTGCTCGTTGATGGAAGATTGATATTATCCGCACTCCGGACATACGACGTAATCCGGTTGAGTGCAAACCGCAAATCGTTTCCCAGGATCACAGACGTTCGCACGCGCGTCCGTGTTTCTTGGACCGTTCGTGTTAAAAAAACAACCGCGCCAATCATGCCGCTAAAAATGACGGTGTAGATCAGGAGTTCAATCAGTGTAAATCCGTTTCGTCGATGCATACCATCTTGTTCTGCCGCGAGCGGCGTTCGCACATGTCACATGCCGCTCGCAACACAGACACCCTGTCTAATAGGATGACACGATACGCAATCCGTACCGATTAAAGATCGCGATATAGAAGATATTGTTCTTATAGGTCACCCCGCGTGGCTCATCGCCTGCCGGAAAATCAATTCCGCCATAATATCGGAGGTCTGCCGGATCGGTTGCGACATAGGCACGGAATTCAATATCCCCCAGCGTCATCACAAAGAGAAGATTTCCGACCGTAATCAACGTGTTCACATCTACCGGCACTTCCATGGAGCCGACGAGGACCGGCGCGCTCTTGTTTGCCACGTTATAAACGGTGACTTCCGGCGTATTCGTTAAACTGTCCGTTTTGCGACCAATGTATGCCCGATCCGTATTCTGATCATACCAAACGACTTCCGCACTCATCGTCCCCGGCGCGTCTGTGAGCGACTTGATCACGGGATTCGTTGGATTCGAGATATCAACGATCACCATCTGTTTTCCGTCGACGTCAGAAGCGAGATACGCATAGTTCCCAACAACTTGGACGCAGTTCACATCGTTTCCGATACTGACTGAACCTTTGATGATCGGATTCATCGCGTCTGTCACATCAATCACGTAGAACTCTCTTGTTGCCGGACCTTCGGTACCGAAGTAGATCATGTTTCCAACCCGATCAAGACTTCGTCCTTTTTGCGTGTTTCCAGAAATTGTGAATTGCTTCTTCAAGACAGGCGCATCGATATTTGAAATGTCGGCAATTTGGAGCTGGTTCGACGTTCCAGCATACGCCATGTAGACCAGCTTTCGCGTCAAATCGATCCGCACTTTGTTGACACCTGTCCCGGTATTTAAGCATCCGTGGAGAATCGGATTATTTGGATCGGCAACATCAAGAATACAAAGTTCATTCGTCTGGCTCACCGTACCGAATCCCGCAATGACGAGCGTGGTCGATGCCACGTCCACATCCAACGCGCGGAAATTCGCTCCGAAATCAAGCGTCGTTCCAAGAAAGACCGGCGTGCCCCAGTTCCCAGTCAGTCCGCCGCCCCCAAGATCAACTTGTGAGGCGTTCCGCCAATCAGACAAGATGCTCGACAACTTCAACGTCCGCGTTCGCCCGGGGGATGGCTTCCACGTGATATTCGCATCGACGCTGACATTATGATCATCAATCGTCGTCACCGTGATGGTTCGGTTGAATCCATTTTTCGTGTCAGACGTATTCGTGAACGTCCATCCGGCACTTGTCCACGTGGCTCCATGGACGCCCGTCGCCAAATTCCCCCATCCGGAATCCCGGATGGCACGTGCCGCTTCTAATCCTTCTTGCGCATACGCCGTTGCGGCGGAGGTGTCGCGACTCGTTTGCGTTCCGGTGATCTGATTCGAAAGTGAAACGACAATCGTTCCCGCAATAATCGATAGAATCGCGATCGCGATCAACGCCTCAACGAGGAATGATCCATGATGCGCCGTTTTTTGATGCTTTTTTCGACGATGAAGCGTTTTCATAGAGGTAGTATAACGGCAGGCGGGTCACGCGTCACGGTTGGACGCGCAGCCCATGATTTCATCAGTGGACTTCAATCGCCCCAATGGCATTCACGCCCACGCTCGTCGTCACGGATCCGTTCACCATGAGCACGGTTCCCGGCGTGTTCACCGTTCCATCCGGAGGAAGAAAGAGGACAGAGGTAGCGCCCGAAAACGTGACACCTGATCCAAATGTGGTCGTCCGATCAAATGCCGTATCTCTCGCGGCATACGACGTGCCTCGGAATGTGGTCATCGACGATGTGGCGAACATGACGCCCCACGGCGAATCATTCGATCCGCTCATCGCATGATCTCGTGCCAGCGACAGCTCGCTCGTTGCCGTATCGCGCGCACTATCCAATTCCTGAATGGCGATCGCACGAATCCCGAACACCACCGACATGGAGCCAACGATAAACAGGAACACGCACACCATGATCAGCTCAACCAATGAAAATCCGGGCAAGTGGTGGAGACGAGAACGTGCGGGTCTGATCGACATATCACCAAAACACTATTTCGCGACCCCGGAAGACAGGTTGTAAATTGGCGTGATGATGGAGAGGGCGATAAAGCCAACCAATCCTCCGACTAAGAGCAGCGTAATCGGCTCAATGAGCGTCGACATCGTTTTCGTGAGGTTATCAACTTCTTTCTCGCAGAATTCCGCCGCCGTCACCAAACTTTCAGAGAGCTTTCCCGTGCGATCCCCGATCTTCACCATTCCTGTCACAATCGCCGGAAACAACCGCTTCTCTTTTGCGAGCTGATTCGTGATTTCTTCCCCGCGTTCCACGTCAACCGCAATACGCTCCAACGTTCGCTTATACACCAGATTCTCCGTGGTCTTTGCCGTGACACGAATCGCTTCCACGATTTGAACGCCACTGGATAAGAGCGTTCCGAACACGCGCGTCATGCGAGCCACCTGTACACCGCCCATCAATTTTCCAAACAGGGGGATGCGCAGAATGGCCGACTCAAGCGCGAACCGAACCGGACGAATCCGCCACGCGACCATAATCATTCCCACAAAGACACCCATGGCCCCAAGCACGAGATACCAATACTTACGGAGAAACGTACTACTCGCGAGGAGCGCCTTCGTTGTCGGCGGAAGCGTCACGCTCATTGCTCCGAAGACCGGAATGAGCTTTGGAAGGATACTGAATGACAAGAATCCGGCGATCCCAAGCGCACCCACGAAAATAATGATCGGATAGGTCAACGCGCCCTTCACTTTTCCGATCAGCTCATGCGACTTTTCAAGATCTTCCGCTTCGTATTTCAATGCCTTCGCAAGCGTTCCGGAGGCTTCACCGACGCGCACAATGTTAACGGTAAACGAATTGAAGACGCGCGGAAATTTTTCGAGCGTGGATGACAGTGCAAATCCATTCGAGAGGTCGTCAATCCCCACTTTCAAAATCCGCTTTGTCTTTTTTGATGAACTCTCTTCAAACATGATCTCAAGCGCTTCGCGGAGCGGAATGCCGGCTTCAAGCATGACCGCAAGGTGCTTTGAAAACTGAATCTTTTCCTGCGTGGACAGATTCAGCATGCGCGACCCGCCGTTCTCCTTCCGCTCGCGATCTTTAAATCGCTTTGAGCTCGTATCGATCTTTTTCTTCTCCGGTCGCTTCGACGATGCGGCCGCTTTGGCAGCTGCAGCTGCGGCCACCGTTGGCGTCACGAGCGAGGGCGCTGCCGCTTCAGCGCGCGCCGCCGGAGCTGGCGCGGGTGCGGGTGCGGGTTCCGACGCCGGAGCGGGAGCCCCTTTTCCGGATGTCGCGGCCCGTTCTTCCGCAATTTTCGATGCCCGAAATGCCTGCATGGGCGGAGCTTTTTTCACTCCGGCCTTTGAGGGCAGTGACATCGGAACGGTTGGACCGACAATCTTTACGCGTGGAGGCATACAACAGACAACGGGAAGGGCAGCATCGTGAAACGAATTAATCGTGAACAACACGCAGAATTTCTTCAATCGAGGTCACACCAGAAGCAACCTTCAGGAATCCATCTTCAATCATCGTTTTCATTCCCTCCTCGCGCGCTTTCCGTCGAAGATCGTCAGCGCTCGCGCGTTCCTTAATCAACGTGCGGAGCGTTTCGGTGACTTCCATGACTTCATAAATCCCAATACGCTTCACATATCCTGTGTGATTACACAGATCGCACCCCTTTGCGCGGTAGATTGGTTTATCCGGATCCAACACATCTTCCGTTGAAATAATGTCTTTCAGCGAAGCGTACTCATCTTTTGTCATCCGATACGTTTCGCGACAATCCGGGCACAATTTTCGAACGAGACGCTGTCCGATGGCAATGTTCACGGTCGAGGCGATCAGGAACGGTTCAATGCCCATATCCAGCAACCGCGGAAGTGTGGTGGCGGCGTCGTTCGTGTGCAGCGTGGAAAGCAGCAAGTGTCCGGTCATGGCCGCGTTCACCGCAATGCTCGCTGTTTCTTTATCGCGAATCTCTCCGACAAGACAGGTGTTTGGATCTTGGCGAACGATGGATCGAAGACCGGCAGAGAATGTGAGGTTCGCAGCCGTATTGACCTGAATCTGCGTAATGCCGGAAATCGCGAACTCAATCGGATCTTCAATCGTCACGATGGAAACGTCGCGCGAGTTCAAAATGCGAAGCACGGAATAGAGCGTTGTCGTTTTTCCGGACCCTGTCGGACCCGTGGCCAGAATCATGCCGTATGGCTTGCGGATATACTTCTGAATCATCTTCAAATCGCGATCCGCGAAACCGAGATCTTCCAGCGACAGGGCCTTTGCTCCGCCGACCAACAAACGCATGACGATGTTCTCACCGTGATACGTCGGGATCATGGACACGCGAAGGTCAATGCTCTCATTCCCCAAGGAGAATCGGAATCGACCGTCTTGGGCAATGTAGTGTTCATCCGTTCGCAGGGCGGAAAGCACTTTCACGCGTGAAATGATCAGTGGGTGGACTTCTTTTTTCAGTGAAAGGACATCGTACAGAATCCCGTCAATACGGTATCGGACGATAACGGAATCCTCTTGCGGGTCAATGTGAATATCGGAAGTTCCAGACTTCCATGCCTTTTCCAAAATCAAATTCGTCAGCTGCGTGATGGACGTCACCTTTTCCAATTCTTCCACCCCTTCAACCACTTTTAATTTTCGCGCTTGCTGAATACTTCCCTCAATGAGAGAAGCAAAATCTAGCTGCACGTCTTCGGCGGCTTTCCCCTCGCCTGCTTTCGCCATACGATGTCTTTGAGTATACGGTATTTGCGCTCAACAGAGTAGTCGGATACGAGGTGAGTCGGAAAGTATGTGAGTAGGTGAGTAGGCCGGATCCGGCCTACTCACCTACTCACATACTTTCCGACTCACCAAAATTAAAATTCACCGAACGATCTTCCGTACGATCCGATACAAAAACGCGTTCATTGGCTTCTCATATGTCCCAACGTATTCCACGCGCGCACCGCCCCACCCAAGCTTGAAACGGGTGATCCCCTCCCAGGACGGCTTATAGGCGGGGGACGTCGGGGACTCCGGATTCGTCCCGTAAAAATCATAAAAGAGATGACCCGCGGCTTTGGCGGCGCGGATCGCGTCCCAATGGAGCGCGAATGGGGCCATCACATTTCGTTTCATGTTCGATGATGCGCCGTAGAGGTAAGTCACGGTATCGCCGAATGAAATTTCCACATTTGCTGCCAATGGCACGCCATCAAGCTCCGCGATGCGAACCGTTGCCATCCCTTGTTTCGCGAGAAATTCCACCGTTGAGCGAATATAGGATGCGGGCTGAGACAGAAAATGGTCTCGGGTTGCGGTTTCCGTGTTCAGTTTCAAGAAAATCTCAATCGCGTCTGCGTCTGCGGCAGACCGGACGCGAACCCCTTTTCGTTCCGCAAGCCGAATATTGTAACGCGTCTTTTCGTGCATGCGATCCAACAGTTCATTTTCTGTTTTGGTCAGCTCAAGCATGCTCGTTGCGGATGGCTGATACGAACGGACGCGAACAAACGTGGTATCAAACGGCTCCGCCTCCTGCTTGCGCTCAATCGCGGGTTCAAGACGCCAAAACAGCGCGCGACGTGAAAGCCCCCGTTTCTGCAGTGCTTCGACAAATTGAGACAGGATCTCCTTTGTTCGCGGATGAAGATCTTTTCGAATCACCGGTCCGCGCTGGGCATACCAAAATCCCCCGAACAGCGGCTTACGATGAAAGGCGAATGAGGCCGCTGCAAGCCACTTTCCCTGATCATCCACCAGCGCAAGCCGTTCCACCTGAAACCCCTGAGACATGCGAAATGCTCCCCATGCCCAGGATTGGGTAAATGGAGAACCTAACTGACCGCTCATGAAGCGGTCCCAGGGTTTTTGATCAGTGATGGATTGGATCATGCCGGGTGCGTGGTGCGTGGTGCGTGGTGCGTGGGAAAAAATCCGACGCACCACGCACGACGCACCACGTACTACGTACTACGAACTTAAATTCCTCAGCGCTTCCTTCACGCGCAGTGAGACATCGGACGTCTCTGGTGAGACGCGTTTCATCGCTTCCTTGGCCTGACTCATCGAATAGCCGAGCGCGACGAGCGCATCGATGACTTCGCGATCCGGACCACTCGCGCTTTCGAGATCAACGAGCTGACCTTTTAATTCAAGAATCACTTTTTGCGCAATTTTCGTTCCAACCCCGGAGACCGATGTGAGCGTACTCAAATCGCCAGACATGATCGCGCGCTTAACGGTTTCTGCACTCCCCAGCGAGAGGATCGCGAGCCCAACTTTTGGACCCACGCCAGAGACGCTGATCAATCGCTCAAACAGCGAGAGTTCATCCTTCCCTGTAAATCCATACAGATCATGCGCATCTTCCCGAATGTGATCATGGATATATAAAAAGCACGCCTCTTGCGTGCGATATTTTGCGAGCGTCGCCGGAGCCACCACGATGCGATAGCCGACCCCAGCCACCTCAAGCAGGAGATCTGTCGGGGTCACGTCGAGAATCGTACCGCGGAGCGAGCCAATCATATGAGTGCCTGAATACAGTACCTGCCATGAGCACCGGGAACAAGATGCGTATCCGTTGCGTCCCTCTTCACGATGCGCTTCGGGGGACAGGTCGGATGCCGTTGGACGAACCGCTAGTCAACGATCTATCACGATATTCAAAATAAACTTCACGATGAATAAACGTGTCCCCCGAAGCGCATCGCGAAGAGGGACGCAACGAAAAAAAACAACACACCCGTCAATCCAAGATTGGACTGACGGGTGGTGGAGTAAAAAGGGAACTGTGACGCCTACAGTCCCCTGCACTTCGGCGAGCTCAGAAAGACATCCGGGAACATCTTCTTCGCTTCCGCAATCTTCCTGCGTGCTTCCGCAGGACGCGTTGACTGAATCCGTATCGCCGAGTCGCACAGTGCACCGACCGCTTCAAGCTGTACCGAACGGTTCGCATCGCCGCTTGAGGATGGTCGATTTGCGCCGTTCATGGATTGAGCGGTCCGATCAACCATATCAGGTGAAGGAGATGTCGTCTTTTTGGACGTCAGCACCTTCATCGTGATCGTTGCGCCGCTGATGAGCAGAACAACCATCAGAATAATGAGCCATCCCGGAGTCGTGCTTTTCTGCACGGAAGCCACCACGGGTTGCGGGGGCGGACTCGGAGGAGGAACGATCATCTGAGGGTTGCGTGGGGGCGCTGGAATTGACGGCTGAGGAACTCGCCGCATCGCACCCATGTTGCCGAGACTTGCATTGATCGTTGGCGCTCCGCTCATCGTGTTCGCGTTGTCCGAACCTGGAATAAATTCATACGATGCCTTGCGCAGATCGCACAGCATCTCTGACCCATTCCGATACGGACCTTCATCTGGCTGGCTTGGACGCCCCTCCATCACTCGAGAGGTCGCCCGAAGGACGATCCGCTGAAGCGACGCGGGAATGCCGCGTGCGTATTTGCACGGATCGTAATACTGCTGTGCCGCGACGAGCTGTCCAACAACTTGATGCGCCGTCAAATCCGCATACGGGAGGCGTCCCGTCAGCGCTTGGAACAAGATCACGCCCAATGCATAGGTATCAAACATTGGAAGTGGCTTGTTCGGCTCCATGAACTGTTGAAGCGGCATATACGCCGGTGTTCCCAAGACGGTCGTTTCCTTGGTCAGCCGCGTGCCCGAATTGGTTGAATTCAGACGCAGGGCATCCGAGACTCCAGCAACCCCGAGATCAACCACTTTGATCCCGTGTGGCATTCCGTTCGGAAGCCGGCTCAACATGATATTTTCCGGCTTCAGATCACGATGAATGATGGACCGACCATCATCGAACCCCGTGATGGTGTGCAGATGCGTCACGCCATTCAGGACTTCGAAAAAGATCGTCATGATGTCCCGAATCGGCATGAGCGGATGATCCAATTCGACCGGTCGCTCTTCAGGCGTGAAGAATCGATACGATCCATCCACGCAATAGATCAATCCGAGCGGCTCTGCCAACAGGTAGAGTTCATCTGCAAGCGACTTGCCCTCAATGAACTCATAGATCAGCACCGGAACGGTCAGTTCGCTTCCGGGGATTGCCATTTCAATGACATCAAGTCCTCGTGCGATATTGACCTGACGAATGCCGACGTGAAAACCGGCCTCGCGACGAAAACGCTGCACAAGTTTGCCGATCTCTTTCGTTCCTTCACCAGACGTCTGTGTGCAGAGCATGGTGACAATGCGATCGTTGAGGAACTTCACCGCAACGGTTTGACCCGTTTTGAGATCGCGCGCTCGGTAAACACTTCCCATTCCGCCTTCCCCGAGCAGATCCTTAATTTCATACCGTTCTCCAATAACCGTGCCTGGATGAATACTGGCCACGTGTGCCTCACTTTCCCTTTTCTTCAAAGGTCAAAATTACGTTCAACTGCACACGCCAGGATGGCGGGCAGAAGAGAAGGAACATACATAAAAATGCCTGTTTTGTCAAGGCTTCTTTGCTCATTTCAAGTCCGTACGTCCGTGGGTCCGTAGGTCCGTATGTCGGATCTCCCTACGGACCTACGGACGTACGGACCTACGGACCTGATTGCCCCCTTGACAATATATAGACGTTTGTCTATACTTCTAACTACCTATGGACTCCGTCTTTAAAGCCCTCTCGGATCCAACACGGCGAAAGATCCTTCAACTCCTCAAGGAGAAGGATCTGACCGTTACGGACATCCTCGAGCACGTTCACATGACGCAACCATCGCTGTCGCACCACTTAGATGCGCTCAAGCGAGCCGGTCTCGTCGTTCCTGAACGGAACGGGCAATTCATCGTGTACTCCCTCAATCTCTCCGTCTTTGAAGAGGCGGAAGCCTTCATCCTCAATTTTTTCTCATATGATCACCCCGACACCCCAAGCGCCAACTGATCTTCAGACAGGCGACATCCAAGAACAAAATCCGAAACGCACGGTTGCGACGGTCTGGATTCTGGCGGCCGTTTCAATCCTCATTGCCCTGATCGTGTACCCACATCTCCCCGATCCGATGCCAACGCACTGGGGCCTTGAAGGAAAACCGAATGGCTGGTCACCGCGATGGTTCGGTGCCGCGCTCATCCCCGGCATGATCATCCTCTTCGCCATCCTGTTTCCGATTCTCGAACGCATTGATCCAAAACGGAATCAATATGCGCTGTTCCGAAAACCGTATGCCGCGATTCAAATCGCGCTCGCCGCGTTCTTCGTGTACATCGAATCACTGATGTTCTATGCCGCGATGGTCCCGGCCCATAATGACATCATCGGCCCCGGGATCACCGTTGCCATGGGTGTTCTGTTCATCATCCTTGGAAACTACATGGGCAAGATCCGTCAGAACTGGTTTATTGGACTTCGGACCCCGTGGACGCTTGAAGATCCGGAAATCTGGAACAAGAGTCAGCGACTTGCTGGTTGGATGTTCGTCCTTGGCGGCATCGCGATTCTCATTACCGGACTCACGGTCCATTCGCAGATCGCCCTCTTCGTGCTCATGATGTCGACCGTCGTCCTGATCTCGTTCGTGCCGCTCATCTATTCGTATGTCCTGGCGATGAAGAAGCGAGGGCGAGTCACGAAATCATAAGTCACGAGTCACGAGTTAAGAGTTAAGAGTTAAGAGTTAAGAACGGAGAGCGTCGCGAGACGCTCTTTGTTGTACAAGAACCTTTAGCGAGTTTACCCCCCTCTTTTGTCATTCTGAGCGAAGCGAAGAATCCCTTTCCAGTTTCTAAAAAGAAAGCATTGAATACAGACTCTTTCAAAAACGGTCTCGTAGAGGACTCTGCGAGACCGTTTGCAAAAAAGTTTGTGCGAGCATGCCTATTACTCGACTCTAGAAAGGGATTCTTCGCTTCGCTCAGAATGACAAAGTCATCGTTTCTCTCGTTTCCTGTCATCCATCTCTTTCAACAATCCGTAATCCGCAATCCGCAATCCGTAATTCTGCCCTTCACCATCACGTACCTTCCTGGGGCGCGCGACGGCGTGCCCCTCCTGAACGATTGCGGTATCATCTTCCGCATGAAACATCCTCCTCTTTCCTTTCCAAAAGACCACGGATCGCACAATACCATTGTGGAATGGTGGTACTTCAATGGGCATCTGATGGATGCGAAGAAACGGCGCTATGCGTTCATGGACTGCTTCTTTAAAGTGAACGTCCAAAAAGCGAATATCCCATTCTTAAAGCACCTCCCGGTCTCGAAAAAGCATGAGTACGTCCATTTTGGGCATTCGATCCTCACGGATATCAAAAAGAAAACGAACGTCCGCGATATTCACCTGATGTCGCGCATCTCCCACGACAGTTTTACGCGGCCGGAACTC
>JAHFIK010000011.1:20426-26651 GCA_023246415.1 Candidatus Uhrbacteria bacterium | reverse complement strand
GTGTTCGGGTGCTGATCCCCTCCAGTGAGACCTCCAGATCCCCGAATCTGCGCGGACCCTGAAATAAATCGCGTATAATAAGCAATGTCCACGCATCGCCGACCAGGTCGACGACGACGGCGATCGGGCACATCCCCTTGTGACACACCTCCTTCAAACGTCGCGTCATATGGCAGCATCGTATAGCGGATTCGGGAATTGGGAAAGGACGTCTTGTCGCATCGAGCGTCGGGAGCCTGTCCCGAAGAACTGAGGGATCGTTGCGTCGGTACGGAGGTCGCGACCGCCGTACCGTCGATCCGGCCGGACGACCCTACGCAACCACGCAACCACAACCTACGCCCCTGCAATTACTTTACATTCTAAAGCTTCCATGTCATCATCACTATATCATCCCTGATCACGATCTCTATGTCCTCCACCCTCGAAAACCTCAACTGGCGCTATGCGACCAAACGGTATGACGCGACTCGCAAGCTCCCCAAAGAAACACTCGACCTACTCATGGAAGCCATGCGGCTCGCGCCGTCTTCCTTTGGATTCCAGCCGTACAAGTTTATCCATGTTACAAACCCCGCGATTCGCGAACAGCTAAAAGCTGTGGCATGGAATCAGGCTCAGTTCACGGATGCCTCAGATCTCTTCGTCCTCTGCACCATCAAAAAAATGGATGATGCTTATGTGAATCGCTTTGCCGAAGAAACAATCAAGGCGCAAGGTACGACCGCAGAAGCCTTTGAACCCTATCGGCAGATGCTCTTAGGGTCTATCCATTCCCGTTCCGATGAAGAACAGGAACATTGGAACGCGTGTCAAACATACATCGCGCTCGGCATCGCGCTCGCGACCGCCGCAGAACACCGCATCGATGCCACACCGATGGAAGGATTTGATAAAGACAAATTCGATGAAATCCTTGGCCTGACCCCGCTCGGATTACATGCGCGCGTTTCACTCGCGCTTGGCTATCGCTCCCCGGAAGACAAGGCACAAAAATATCCAAAAGTTCGACTCTCGAAAGAAGAGCTGTTTATTGAGAGATAAGGAACGCATTCTGAATTCTTGAAGCGATGTTTTTGGAAAAAACAATAGCCGCTCAATCAAGGGAGTTCCCCTGATTGAGCGGCGTGTTTGTAGTTCAGACGATCACGTGATCATCATGAACCGTTCATGCGGCTGGAGCCGCATCCGTTCCGGCATTCACTGGAGGAATCGCCGGTCCACTTCCCTGTCCGTTCACTGGAACGGATGGGGTAAGCGAAGGTGCATTTGATGCCGTCTCGGGCTTCGTCGGCGTAACCGTCGACGTCACCTTTGAGAGGCTCCCCATCAGAGTCGCGGCCAATCCATCGATACTTCCGCCGCCGCCCATGACGAGAATCTGTGGCATCACTTGAACGTGTCCATCCGCAATGGCGTGAACCACATTGACGATCGCTGTCGCCTCGGCGCCGAGCGCATCCTTCTGCGATTGATAGGCTTCGCCTTGCGCCTTACCGATTGCCTTAATTCTCTTCGCCTCCGCTTCACCCGTCTTCTCGGTGAAGTACGCGTCGCCATCGGCCGTTTGTCTGCGCGCGCTTGCAACGTGCGTTGCGATCGTGACGCCAATTTCCGCAGAAGAGAGGTCGAGTTGCTTGTCTGCCATACCCCTCGCCTTCTCCATCTCGATGCGCTTTTCTTGCGCTCCCTTTTCTTGCTCGAAGGTCGCGATATTCTGCTTCGCGATTTCGCGAGCTTTCAAGACGTTGACCAGTTCTTGCGGAGGCGTCTGATCCTGAATGAAGACACCGAGAACTTCGACCTTATATTGCCGCAATTGCTCGCGGACATGCAGTGTCGCCGCCTCTTGGACCTCGCCGCGTTTTTCGATAAAATCCTTCGCTTCCATGCTCTGGATCTTATTGCGGAAGAAGTTCCCGACGGCGGGCCGCATGACCTCGCCCACCAAGTTATCAATCGAACCCACGCTTGAGATAACCTCCGCTGCCAATGTATCCGGGATATGAATCTGAACCTGAACATCGACAACGAACTTGAAGCCTTCCTTTGAAAGCGCCTCAATCGGCTCGAGATTTGCGTCCAACCCATGGCCACCCGTCCGATTCTTGATCCAGTTCAGGGTCAAGATATAGGTCGGCACTTTGATCGGTGAATAGATGTGCGTATTCAACGGATACTTGCCCGTTCGTAACGCCTCCTTCCAAAGACCTCGACGACCCGGACGGACGATTGTCCCATACTGAAACTCTTTGCCTGAGACGTCTTCCGGCGGACGACCGACGAACGACTTGATCACCGCGGCCTGACCCTGATCTACGCTGAGCATTTGTACGAATTCGACCTTCACTAACATGGGATGCAGTGCGTATTGCCCGCACAGCAACGGATCATGTTGAAGTCCGAGACACCCGCCATTCTCAAGGAAGGCTTGGTAGTCTTGATAGTTGTTATGCTTCGCATTCTGACTCGACAATAACCGCTCAATGACGGTCATGTCCGAGGAGGGTTCATCCGTTTCGAGCGATGCGATATCCGCAAAGCCACCGAGACGGCACGCGATCGCATCATCCGGAAGCGCTGGTCCTTCTTGAGTCCGAACGATTCCGATCTGATCAGCCGGAACCGTCACGAGCTTGAAATCATCCTTCGTGAGTCCGAACTTAGAAAGATCGACGTCTCCGTTCTTCAGCAAGGCTTCCTGATACTCACGCATGACCGGTAACCCATAAAGACGCGTTGAGGTCAGTACGAGGAATGCGACTGGATGAATCGGCAAGAGCTCGCCTGGCGCGAGGACATAACGTTGCATGCCCTTTTGCCCGCCGTTCTTCAAGAACGCCTCAATGTCCGTAAATTGACCAAACTCTTTCCTGTAGATACCGGTCTTCCAACCTTGATCACGGGCGCCACCGATCTGTGCAATGACGAGCCCGATTTCATCCGCAGGAATTTGCGGCCAGTCGTGTTTCTGAACGACATTAAATGGCCAGAGCGCCCAACGAACACCGCGGGTCAGGAGTCGACCTTGATACCCCGCCTCGCCATGCATGGCGAGCGGATTATTCGGATCCTTGATCTCTGCCCCGAACCGTTTGATGACGAGACCGACCTGGGTCGGACCGATCGAATGGATCGAGTTGAAGAAGACGATGAGAAACACGAGCGCGCCGAACGCGATCAGTGCTCCAAGTCCGAAATTCTGCCACGGAACATCAACGACGCTATGGCCGCCATGTGATAATCCACCCGGCGGAAGCGCGAGCGGAGAACAGAGAAACGAGAGAGATGCATTCACTGATTTCTTCCTTTTTCGAATGTTGTAGTTTCACCGTTAGATCACTCCAACGATGCTGCGGAATTATCATAAAACGTGCGATCTGTCAAGACAAATAGACAATCTCCGATATTCGACTATCGAACTATTTCCTTGGCCAAAATCAATCTATTGATAAAAAGTTCTACGCGAAAAAGAATTTCTCCGTACGGAATAACAAAAAAACGCACTCATTTCAAAAGCACCCCATCCATCCATTCATTCGCCCATACCTGCATGGCGGCGAGTTGGCGCGCAGCTTCCTCGCGATCCGCAGGAGATCGGAGCTCTGTTGAGCCGTTTTGTAATTGAGACACCAGGTATTCATACACCATTTTCGGCCCTCCGCCCGTCACGATCAGGTGAAGAATCTCTGGGGTGTTCACATCGAACACCCACGCGAGATATTGAAGCATGTGCGCCTCATAACTCCGGCATCGACTGCGGTCCGGAATCCGACCGTTCAAAAATGCATCCCATAACAGATCGGGCGGAGCGATGATGTTCATCTCTTTTCCCCACTCCGGATCTGCTTCGCGCTGCCGTTTCCAACTCACCAACCGTTCATGTGCTTTGAATGTTTCGTCAGCCGTATACGATGTCGCCTGATCAAATCCGCCGAGCTTATCAATATCTCGAATCACACACGTGAGTGCGAATGCGGCATCGGAATCGCCAAGTGATTCCCGCGTCGGCGTATTCCGATCAGAGTGATGCGTAATCGCAAGCAAGATGGCATGCCAGAGTGGCGACTCGGTCGCTTCCGTGAATCCGAGCGCCTGACGAATAATGGCCGCACTATACGTTCCGTGAATCGATGATCGCTCCATTGTTTCCCCTTCCGGTTCGAGTGCCTCCTGTAATCGCCCAACATCATGCGCGAACAGTAAGAATTCAAAGACATCTCGTTCAACGCCCTCCAATCCCAACAGAGTCGCGTGAGTGGAAACTTCCTGCGCGCAATTCTGCGCATGCTCAATCTTCTCCCCTTTCCAAAGATGGTCCGCTGGAAGCAGTGCATCCAATCGCACATACTCGGCAAGGATGCGCGCTTTCGCATGTGCGATCTCATCCGTCGTGATCCCCGATTCCGCGATCAACGATCGGAGTGCGGGATGACGGGAAAGGAAGGACGAGGCGGGGATCTGCATAGAGCCTCACTATAGTCGTAGAGTCGTGAAGTCGTACAGTCATGAAGTTCACTAAAGAGACTCTACGACTTCACGACTTCACGACTCTACGACTGTCGCTTGCCCTCTCCGACCGCCGGCACTACGATATGCCCGATATGCCAGAAACGTACGAAGTCGAACGAAATTTCGCCCTCTCTGAAGAAGAGCACGAGCGACTCCTGACAGATGCGACATTTCTCCAGGAACAGAATTTCACCGATATCTATTACGATACGGCCGCCTATACACTGACCCTTCAGGACAAATGGCTCCGCAACCGAAATGGACAGTGGGAGCTCAAGCTCCCGGTGGATATGGCACCAGGAAGCATCATGGATCAATACCAGGAAATCACGGATCAAAAAGAAATTCGAACGGCCCTTGGATTTCCGGCAGAAGGACCCTTTTCCAACATCCTCACAGAAGGCGGATACCTCCCGTTTTGCACCTGTACAACCACGCGGCAGATGTACCTCAAAGAAGGATTCACCATCGTCCTTGATATCGTGGAATACGAAGGATATGAATGGGTCTACGAAACCTGCGAAATCGAGCAGATCGTTGCCAACCGTGACGATATCCCTGATGCCAGCGAGCGGATCAATGTCTTTGCGGCCGCGAACAAGCTCGCCTCCACCCCGGCGCACGGAAAAGTCATCGAATTCTTATTGCGAGAACGCCCAGAGCATTTCAAGGCCCTCGCGGATGCAGGCGTCCTGACGCGAACAACAGGAGCGTAGGCCCTCCCCTAGCAGGGAGGAATCGATCACTCTTCCATTTCCTGCACGCCTCCTGATACACTTCCCCCATATGGCCACCCCTGAAGAACTGCGCGCAATCTGCCTTGATGATCAAGGTCAGCCAAAAGATAAAAACGACTGCCGCGCTGCCCTCATCAATCATCTCATTTTGGATGAATCTTTAGACGTTGATGAAGCAGAAGAAAAAACAGAAGCCACGCTTGATCAACTCGGACTCTGGCCAGATGAAGAGGTTGAAGAGAATGAACCGTCAGCCATGTAGCGCGGCTGGAAGAAGATTGCGAATGTAAAAAAATAAAACGATGATTGGGAGTCATCGTTTTTTTTGTTAAGGTCCGTAGGTCCGTAGGTCCGTATGTTCGGATCCGACCTACGGACCTACGGACGTACGCACCTACGGACCTAATCTCTATCCTGAAGTTATCCACTAACACCCGTTGACTCTTTACCGCTTTCTACACACACTATAGCCATGAACAACGAAAGAGCAGCTGCCGCTTCCGCACAGACGCTCAACGCGAACCGCGTTCGTTGAATCACCGACCCCGCTTGCGGGGTTTGTTCGTCTCATCGCCAGACTTCATCGTACGTGACGTCCGGCGACCAGAAGAACAGCTCTGGCCTCTTCCTTCCCAATTCACTGTAGAGTGAGTACGACTCACTTCACCGTCTCCATGCTTGACGGTGAAGCGGGCCAGGTAAGGAAACAACCCTTCCCCCCTGTCATCATGCGCTGTAACAGGCAGCGTATGACCGCAGGGGGGATCATTTTTTTGTTTAGAGCACCGTGCACAAGGCACAGAGCACAGGCTGACAAAAGATCAGCCTGTGCTCTGTGCCTTGTGCACGGTGCTCTGTCAACTGGCATTGACAATCTTCCTATTTTATGCTATATCTACTCTCTTCTCGAACTCTCATTTTTTTGAGGGCCGGGAATACCCGCACCCTCACAACTTCACACACGACAACACCCTGC
>JAHFIK010000011.1:0-20326 GCA_023246415.1 Candidatus Uhrbacteria bacterium | reverse complement strand
GCCAAAATCAAAAAACTCATTGCACTGGCCAAAAGGAGGCCGCCCATGAAACTTGATGCACTCATTGCGAGTATTGAAACGAGTCATCCAAAAGAGTACCGACTCGTCTCAATCTATCTCCAACGCGCAGACGAAAAACAGAGAAAGGCGCTCGATCATATTCGGGCAGCCGATGTCTGGCAGGTCGAAGAGGATCAGACGATTCTCGTCAGCTTCATCACCCGATCAATCTGCCCAACGGCACACGTCTTCCGTTTGGAGCTGTTCATCGATCTGCTCCACACCCGCGTCCCAGCCATTCCTTCCATCGACGAACGCGTCGAGGCAGGAATCCAGGTCGCGCAAAAAGTGGAACAGCGGATCGAAACAACCTTCGGGCACGCAGCCACAAGTCTCAAAAAAACCCGTGCGCAACTGCGACAGCAGCTTGATGCACAAGCCGCCATTCGAGGAAGGTCGTAATCATGTGGGATACACTTGGATTCATCGCAACGCTCGGCTCGTTCTTTATGGGAGCGGGTCCGGTCGTCTCGGAAGCCTTCGGGATCGTTACGGACTGGACCACGGTTCAGCTCCATACCCTGGAGTTCAAGCTCCTCCCGACACTCGTCCGAACGGTCCGCGGCGCTCTCGTCGCGGGCATCATCTGCCTGTTCGCCCTCATGGTCCTGGCAGCAGTCTTCACGATTGGCCCCGCCTTCTTCGTGAAGCATATGGCGCTTTCGATCTTCGTGATCCTGAATGCGCTCATCATGACGTACATGGCCACGTATATGGGTGCCGCCATTCCGGAGCCACTGCCGCTGGTCAACGGGGTCGTTCAACGGTATCCAGATTTTCTGGATCCACCGACGAACCAAAACCCGCACCCGCGCGCCGGTGAACCCCGGTTTGACGAAGCCGCATATGACCCAAAGGCATTCCACTTCGGATGGTCGATGTTTACGCTGTTCGTGGCCTTCGCAGGCCTCGGCGGTGCATTCGTCTTCATCGGAACCACGGAAAACAGCAGCGGGTTCGTGATCGCGGGAGGACTCGTCCTCTACACGATCTTGGGGATCTATTACCAGACCCTCTATCTGCTGCTCGCCCTGGCCGGCAAAGGCTCGATCGCCGCCGCATTCGCCGCACGACTCGGATTGATGCAACTGCTCATTCCGCTCCAAGGAATCACCAAGGAGAACGTCGGGACATACGTGGAACGCATCAAGGGGCTGGAAACGGCGGAAATTGTTTCGCCCCTCAAAAAGGCGTTTCAGTTCCTCCTGACCCTGCTCACCGTGATCCTTGTCTTCCTGGCGATTGAGCCGTACGTCTGGATGTTCTTCGGCCTCGCCGTCTTCCTGTTTGTCACCGGAGCGATGGGCGCGGTTAACAGCTGGTTCAACCCGCTGCATGAAGAAGCGTTAGGCAAACGGTTCATTCGGTACGTCCGTGTCAGCACGCCAGCCATCGCGGTCGTCCTCCTGATCTGGGAGGGACTGCAATTGACGAGCGCAGGTCCGCATCTCGCGCATCTCAAGAACAACACGCTCAACGTCGTCCTCGGAGATTCGTGTCTGCCTGCAAGCGGCGACTGGTCACACAGTCTCTTCCTTGCCGGCATCGGTCTTGCAGCCATCTGGTTCCTGCTCAAGATCACGGAAAAGGCACGTGACGGATTTCCAACCTGGGCAAAGATCAGCGTCGGCGTCGTCACCACGATCGCCTTCCTGTTCTTCCCTGGAAAGGAACTCCTTGCCACGTACATCGCCGCAAGTGGTGACAGCGAAATCTGCTCGCCCCTTTCAACGCATGAGCCGAGAAAGACCGCGACCGGATCGAAGACCGAATCACCAGAAGAATCGTCTGCAACGGACGCGGACAACGAAGCGGGCTGGAATACCAGTAGTCCGCAAGCGGCCGCACCCCAGCGCACGATCGATGTGACCGTGCAAACGGATCCGCCCGGACCGCAACACGCGGTCCAAGCGAATTCGGATGATGGCCTGAGCCCGGCATTCCGAGCAAAGTACTGTCGCGGCGGAAAGTGCTAGTCGTGTGTGAATCTCACCCAAGAGTCATCTCCTCTCCGAACGAGAGGTGATGGCTCGGGGATCAACTCCGAAAACCCGTTCTGCATGCGCATGAACGGGTTTTTCTGACCCCCCTCGGTCCCCCCTTGGCAGGGGGGAGGGGCGCGATACTAAGAAGTTTGTAAAAGAAAGAGGTGAATAAATTTTTTTATCGCTTCTCAATTCTGAAAAAAATGTACAGCCTCATCACTCACTCTTAAGTGAGCCCCTCCCCCCTGCCAAGGGGGGACCGAGGGGGGTCAATAAGAAGAGCGCCCCGATGTGGAAATCGGGGCGCGTCTTAGTGTCACGAGACCGTGGTGTGACTAGATGCCGCTCACTGGCTTCATATACCCAATGGTGTTGTTCGCTGGGAACTCGAACCGCTGGGTAAGCGCAGTATCGCTAAAGGACCAAGCTTGGCCCTCCGGCGCTTTCGCGACGGGCACGAACGAGATGTTGACGTCTCCGCGGAGACCTTTGAATGCAATACTTTCTCCTGGAGGGAGGACTGAGGCGTACTCATGGTGCCCGTTTCGATCAACGAGCGCGACGTCCAAGGGATTGCCTCCGACACACGGAACGACGTCCAGTTTAGGGATGTTTGTTGGTTCTGCGAAGAACCGAATCTCCATGTACTGCTGAAGGTCGTTTCGAACAATGAGGCACGATCCTTTGCAGTCACTCAGCTGACTCTTATCGACCTCTCCGAGGAGGTAATTCGTCAGCTCTTGGCACCGACTCGCGTGTCCGCCTGGAAGCGGATGTTCCATGTGTGCACTCGTGTTGTGCGCCTGTTCTCGAAGCTCGAGTCGAGCGATCCGCTCTTCGAGCTTCGCGTGGGACTTGATAGACAGACCGCAACCGGTGGTGAGCATGGAAACGACGAGCGAAGCGATGATGGATTTGAACATTCTGCGTATTCTCCGTTGATTGGGATGAACCAATCGTTCTGGTTTGTGGTGTGCGTTGTCGAGGGTGCTAGAGAGACCCTGTTTCTATTGTTTCCTATGAGAATTGCTTCTCAATGGTGCTTTCTTTATAGCACCTTTTCGCTCATTTGTCAAGTTTGCTTGTCTACCCTTCTTATGTCATCCCGAGCCGTTTCAAGCCAAAAACAACAGGCCAAGAACGAGGGGTATCCGGCCGAATTCGGATATCCCTCGTTCTCAGCCCTTTGCCACCGACTAGAAACGGCTCGGGATGACATAGAGACATATTTTCGCTAAATTAAGCCTTTTTATAAACACCAACCCTGTTTCTTTAGATATGCCAAATACCCTTGACAAAAACGCTAAAAAGTGGTATAACGGAAGCACCATTGGGAAGCTCTTTTCCCTTGGAAACCAACAGATTCCGGGTGATCAAACGCACCCTCGACAACACGACCCAAGCAAGGAAGGTACACATGAAATTTAGCGATCTCGGATTCGTCCTGATCATCACGGCGTGTTCACATGCGAACACGATGGATGTGAAAGGACCCGGCCATTCAACGTCATTCGACGCGAGCGCCGGATACTGGAAGAATACGAACGAAATCACGACGGAAGACGACTCGTCGCAATACGAGCGTTGCCAGGCACGAATGAAGGGCATGGATCCCGATGAAATCAAAGTCCGCTGTAAGGATTTTGTTCTCGCGGCCCAGCCCGACCCACGTCAACCTGACCCGCCCCCGTGCTACTACGGGAACTGTTTCTACAACAACGGATGGAGGCGCTAATGAATCAGCTGATTCGTCTGCTATTCGGATGTCTGCTGATGACGATTGCCGGTTGCGCCAAAACGCAAACGGTCCAGTATCGCGAGCGCACCAGTGATGGCACGCTCGTCAGCACGTACTCCAAAGGTCCAAACGGCGAAATGGTCGCCGAGGAATGGGACTCCCAAAAAGAGTACGAGGACTGCATGGCCAACGTAAACCGTCGCCAGTTAAACGGCATGACGGCTGACATGTACTGCAGTCAAAAAACACGAAGCGCACGTCGCAAGCTTTCAGATGCCAGGACGGGATTCAGCGCCGGTGCTTTTGCACTCAATGGCGTTGGATACCAAAACGGCAGCTGGGGCCAAGGACCAGGCGTCGGACAGAGTGGACCACCCTTTCAACAGGGCGGGCCGCACTACACCGGAGCCGATCCGAACAACGCGCAGTTCGCAACCGCAACACCTGTCTATGCGAATGGCACAGGAAACACGGAAGCGGATCACACGCTGGTCAGCCAAGTTATCCAGAATTCGAATGACATCGCAGCACTCAAACGCGGGAATCCTCGTTCCGGTCCCGTGAGGAGTCAAACCAAGCCGCCGCAAGTCCCTGCGCATGTGTTGCCCCCATCGGACAACGCACCCACAGAGGCCTCGCTGTGAAGGAACACCCCACCGCACGGTGAAACGTGCAGCGGGGACCACGATCGGTTACGGGAATGTCGCTCGATTCAACACCGAGCAATGACACCGCAATCGGTCAAAAAACAACAACCAACAACACAACGGTTGATCACACGATCAACCAGGAGAAAGACACATGTTCAGAATCGCTTCAGCACTCATCGTTTCGATCGTCGCGCTCACTGCTTGCAACGGAGGACTCACCGACGAGCTCCGACGACAGCACGCGGAAGATCAGGCTAAGCTCCAACAGCAAGAGAAGGCCAACAAGAAGAAGGATGCGATCATTACGGCATACCAGAAGGATCGTGAATCCACTCGAAGGATCATGCAGGAGACCATTGGCGAGCAGGAAGCGAATGCCCCGGCAAACGCAACTTCGAACCAAGCTCCGAGCGCCAACGCTCAAGCATCGAATGGGTCACTCACCCCATTCATCGCCGCAGTCATTCCTCCGGCCGTCAGACCTGACTACTGTGCGAACGGCGTGACCGGCCCCTGGGTTGGCTACGCTGGAATGAGCTTCTTCGGCAACATCGACCGGATGGCCATCGGCGACAGATCCGTTGCCAACGGATGCGAAGGTGCCTGTCTGATCGTCACGAATCGGCTCTCGCAGTATGTGGAAATTCGGATCACTGCTGCAGATCCCGCACGTCCAGGCCTAATCGGAAACAACGCCGCCGTGATGCTCTGCAATGGTGCCGCGCCACTCAGCGTTGCCCCGGTTCGCAGAACCAACAACATCACGGAGCAAGTCTCGCTCCTGCCTCCAGGTTCGAGAGTGATCATCGGAAAGATCTTCGGATCCGCCACGGTGACCTACACCCCGGTTACAAGCATGCCCCTCGGCACTCCTTGGATCCAGGGACACAAATCCAGAACGGAAACATACACCTTCCCCACGCAGACCCCGACTGGAATGCATCAAGAACTCCAGTTCATCTGATCGCGAGGATCGTGTCTCACTAGAATGCGCGCCGCCCATGGTTACTCCATGTGGCGGCGCTCTTCTTTTTTAGAGCACCGTGCACAAGGCACAGAGCACAGGCTGAGGCAGTTCAGCCTGTGCTCTGTGCCATATATGCTGTGCTCTAAAGAAACGAACAACCCCGTCTCTTTCGAGGCGGGGTCATTTCGTTCGCTGCGCAGCGAAGGACTATGCGGAACCTGTTGTGGCTTGAACAAGCTTGCTCAAGACGAACGTTGAGATGGCGTATGCGGCGACAATGATGACCAAACCGATAATCGCGTTTCTGATCATGGTCGTTGCCGTTTCTACTTTCTTTGAATCGCCACCTGCCGTCATCCAGAGGAAGCCCGCGTACAGGATATAGACCAAAAGGATAACGCCAAGGAATCCGAGGACGACGTTGATGATGTTCCCGATCATGTTCAGGAGCGTATTTTCATCAGTCCCCGTTCCGATTCCGGCGGTTTGTCCAACGGTCTGCACCTTTGTTCGCGCCGTGTCGTACGGGCTCGTCCCCTGTGCCAATGCGGACATTGGAGCCACGAGAGTTGCCGCGACCGCGACGGTTGCAAGCGCTGAGATAAGACGTTGTTTCATAAGATAAACCTATAATCTCTTGCCACTACACCGCCGATGCTCCCGAACTCGTTGCCGTCAGTCGTGCGAGAACGAAGGTAGTAATCGCATACGCCGCCACAATGATGAGAAGACCAATAATGGCATTCCGAATCATCGTGGTAGCGGTTTCGACTTTCTTCGAATCGCCGCCTGCCGTCATCCAGAGAAAACCAGCGTATAAAATATACCCCAACAGGATGACACCGAGGAATCCGAGAACCGTGCTGATGATATTCCCAATTAACGTTTCAAGCGGCGGAGAACTGGTCAGCCCTGCGGGCGTTCCAGCTGCCGACACGCCTTGCTTCACCCGATCGGCAAATCCACCCCCGGAAGGAGCAGCAGCCGACTGAGCAAACGCCGTTAACGGAGATACCCCAATCGACGCAACAAGGAGAATCCCTGTGCGTATTGCGGTCTTCGAAAGAGTTCGAATGTTCATACAGTTGAAATCATTACACCGCGGTTGCTCCGGTCGTCACGCCCGCCATCGCACTCAACACATACGATGCAATCGCATAGGAAGAGGCCACGATGAGCATGCCGATAATCGCGTTCACAATGGTTGTTCGGGCACCTTCTGTTTTCTTTGAATCACCCCCGGCGGTCATATACTGAAATCCGCCGTACAAGATGAGGACGAAAAAGAACGCACCGAATAACCCAGCTAATGCGTTGATGACCGTTCCTGCGAACGCAGGAATGCATCCCGCCGCTGTTTGTGCACACGGGAGATTTGTTTGATACCCGGCTTTGTTTGCCGTTTCGGTGACGCCCGTGTTCTTCACATCGAAGCCCTGGGCGGACACGGAAAGCGGCGCAACAAAAACGCTCGCGCTAGCAAGCGTCATTCCGAGGATCAGGAGAAAGCGTTGGAGACGTGGCATGGCACGCAGCGCTCCGTCACCTGACGGAGCGCGTATTCAGGGTTAAGGCTAGGTGTTGGTCGTTGCGGTCACGAGTCGTGAGATCACGAAGCTCGTAATGGCCCACGCGGAAAGGATGATTGCGAGACCGATGATTCCGGAAACGATGAGCTTGCGCGCATTTTCCGTCTTCGTCGTATCGCCACCCGACAACATGTACTGGAATCCTCCAACGAGAACGATAATCACCGCAATGATTGCGAGGAAACCGAGGGCTACGTTGATGAGCCGAGCTGCTGTCTGACGGACGTCGCCTCCGGCGAGCGCCGTGCTGTTTTCAACAGCCGTCGTTCCGAGCGTGTCGTCGGTCAAAGTTGGCTTCGCACCTTGTGCGAGCGCTGAAAGCGGGAAAGCCAGCGTTGTCGCTGCTACAGCCCCGAAACGCGCAAAATTCTTCAAACGAAATGTCATGTAATTCTCACCTCCTTTCGTATCATAGGTTAGTCCACAGTGTACCGTATTTGAGGAGTCGGGTCGAGGATCAGGGACGAGTCATGCGTCGCGAGTCAAGACTCTTGTGGAAAAGTCATCCGTGAAGATCCACGCGTCATGATCCATGCTTTAGATGAGCGAATCTCTTTAGCCGTTACACCCTCTCTTTTGTCATTCTGAGCGAAGCGAAGAACCCCTTTCCAGAGGCGGACAACGAGCGAGCACAGACACGCGTTTTCGCAAGCGGTCTCGTAGAGTACTCTACGAGACCGCTTGCGAAAACGCTTGTATTCAATCTTGGATCGTCAGTGACTGGAAAGGGATTCTTCGCTTCGCTCAGAATGACAAAATGGATGTCATCGACTCTGATGAGGCAAATCGTCAAAAAACGTACACGTCTTTCCGACTACGTTCCCGTTGGAACGAGACTGGAAACACTGAGCACCGCATCGATCAAAATGTATGCGAAGAAAATAACCGCAATCCCAAGCAGAGCCCAAACAATGCGATTGCGGGCAGCCTGCGTTGATTTCTGATCTGACGCCATCATGTATTCCACGCCACCCCAGATCAAAAAGATCATCATCAATGTCCCCGCGATGCCGCTGGCGTATTTGATGATCGCGGCAGCGATATCGTTAATCGACCGAGATCCGAGTGGATTAATGAGACCATATCCCGCAACTGTTTTTCCTTTTCCGGGCGATGTCGTCCCTGCCGTCGGAAGCGCCGTCGTCCCTGCCGGCTTCGCCGTTCCGCCAGCCGTAGATCCGGAGGGGACACAACACACCTGACCCGAACAGTTTGATACCGCAACGGTCGTTCCGCCTCCCGCCTCACATGGAGCCGCATCCATACACGTCCCGCTGACATCGGTACACGTTTTTGGAACACAACATTTCCCTGTACTCGGACAGGTGATATCAGAATTCACCTTTTCTGTTGCACCGCAGCTCGTCTTGCACGCGCCGCCCGCATTTGTGCAATCCGCCTGTAAGCTCGTCACGGCAGACGGGATCAGATAGCAGCACACTTTTCCCTGTGCGTCACAATCCGTATTTGGAAGCCATGCTCGCGTTGCCGCCGCGCCATCACAGACCGATTGAGACGTACACTGCGCGCCCGGAAGATCTGCGGAATCGACACACGAGGTCGCGGCATGAACGGACGTCGCCATCAGCATCGCCGTCGCAGAAATCACGATGGCGGAAATCGATGCAACGAACCTGTTCGACCCATTTCCGTATGCGTTGGTCATAACAATTATTCGGCGAGAATCGCACTGATGATCGCAGTCACAAAGGTGTATGCGCTAAAAATCAGAATCAAGCCGATTGAAGCATTAATCAAAATCTTTTTTCCATCCGCCACCTTCTTCTGTTCACCGCCGGACAGGATGAGCATGATGCCGCCATAGATAAACATGCAGAGCGCGATCGTCCCCGCAATTCCGGCAAACGTCTTAATCACGTTCCCGAAAAATGTGGGAATATTCACGCCTCCAAGGGGATCCGGAAGGGTCTTTGGCGTCCCTGCACCACCTGCCTTATTCGCATTCGTCGTTGCGGCACCCGCTTTCGCGATACAACACGTCCCCTGCGATCCGCACAACGAGGCTCCCACCGCATTATTCAGAACAGTTTGGCAGTCTGATGAATTCTGGGCACAGACATACGTTCCCGAAAGATTTTCATGTTTTGCCACGGCGGCGCACAGCTCTGATCCAGCCGGGGCCGTACATACTGCATTCGGACAACTGCCAGATAGCATCGAGGACCAATAGGTATCTCGTGAAAAATCAACATCACCGCTCGCTGCTTTTGATTTACAAGCAGATGTCACCCCCGGAAGATTGATACATCCTCCTGCAGAAGCAGATCCGCTTCCCGCCGCTTCCGCGCAACACACCCCCGTCGAACACGGATCCGACGGCATGCTGAGCAAGAGTGTGGCTTTTAACCCTGGATTTGAACAGGATGACTTACAGGAGGATTGCGTTCCCTGCGCATACGCCTGCAATACACGTGCGCAGAG
This sequence comes from Candidatus Uhrbacteria bacterium, assembly GCA_023246415.1. GTDB lineage: Bacteria > Patescibacteriota > Patescibacteriia > 2-12-FULL-60-25 > 2-12-FULL-60-25 > 2-12-FULL-60-25. The sequence goes on along the minus strand of JAHFIK010000011.1, from coordinate 10,895 downwards.
CGCATCCCCTTTTGCCAAACACGCCTCATTCGAACCGCACGTCACTCCCGCAAAGACTGGCTGAACCGTTCCTTTGGTATAGATCTTGCTCGCTTCAATTCCGCCCGAACAATTCCCCGCCGGCGTACAGGTACATGACAGACCGTTCGCCCCCGTACAGGACTGCGCACTCGCAAGATGCGGAGCGATACTCACCGCAAAGACCGCAGCGAGTAGAATCATCGTGCGCGTGACGCGGGACATCGAATGTGATGAAGAGAGGGTCATAAAAAGTCATTCAGCCGCATCGTCACGGGTTAGGAACGGTATTCGTTGGACAGCACACATAGTTCGGCGCCGCACTGTCCGGACACATGTGCTGAACGCACTTTCCGGCGCTGATCGCGGCCTTGAGCGCTTTGGAATCCTTTGGATCGACATTCAGATACTGGCACTGGAATTCCTTTGTCTGCGTCGTCGTCCCACACGTTGTTTCCTTTTGCGTGGCATTCAATGAGTTTCCAATAAACGTCTGCTGAATTGAACGGATGAAGACATAGGCGCCCAACAACAACACAATTCCGATCGTTGCCTGCTTCAATGTTTTCTTCGCCTGGTCAACACGATTGCTCGATCCGGCCGTCAGATACAACGCCCCCGCGTACACGAAGATAATGAGATATGCTGATCCGCTGATGGCAATCAGGAAATTCGCGAATGCCGCTCCAGACGCAACAATATCATCAAGCGTACAGTCGCCGGACGCAATGCACTGACTGAGCTGAAGGGAACCCGGAGCGCGATTCACGGAGATCTGCGTGCTCGACGGGGCAGACTGTGCCGCGCCTGCAGCAGATGGGGCCACCCCAGTCCCTGGGGCACAGCATCGATACGACGATCCATCTGGAATAGATCCATTCGCATTCTCCGTTTCGCACCCTCGCTGCAGACACAACGTCCGATTTTCTGCATCGTTCGCACTTGAAACCAGCTGACAGGAAAATGAGCTTTCTGTCCCCGGTGCGGCGATCGCATCCGTATTCGTCTCTCCCTTTTGACGCGCGGCTTCGACACAGTTCTGTGAAGCCGTTTTTTTCGCATCGCCAATCGGCACGCACTGATGAATACTCGGATCACACACCATCGTATTGTTTCCGCAATCCGCATCGCTCGAACACCAGTGACCAAACGCAATATCAGTCTTACAGCAAATCGAATTCGAGGCACACTCTTTCGTATCGGTATACGACGAAATCGAAATCGGCGTCATTTTACAATACGGCGACGAAGCGAGTGCATAGAGGAATGCCCACTGGCTTGAAAAGCCCTGCGCATTCAAATCAGCTTCTGAATACGTCGGCGCCGCGGCGCAGGAGAACGAATTCGCTGGATCATTGCCACAAGACGCGCCATTCCCTGGACGGTTCAATGCCTGATCCAACGCCGCTGATTCACCGATAACGCTCAAGTTGCAACAGACCTGATCCGCGGATCCGCATCGCATCACGCGTGCCGCGCCAGATTTAAGTCCGGCCGGATCGTTATTCGTCAAACAGCCGCCGCCGGAGGTAAATGGAATCAATTCCGTATCATTCCCGTTCTGCCGAAACTGCGTTGGAGCGGTCGCCTTCACGTTACTCAATTTGACGCACATGAATGGCGTCAAATCCGTTGCCGTGTAGTACTGCGTACTTTGACCAATCACCGGCTGATTCAGGAGATCCAGCGCACACCCACTCGCAAGTCCTGTCGCCGGCGCGCCACAGCAGGCCATCGTCCCCGTTCCGCACCGTGACGTCCCCGGGACAAGTTCTTTTGAACAGATGCTTGGATTTGCGCGTTCCGTCAGCGTTGCGGAACGACAGCGCCGATCCGCATGATCATCGTCGCATACCGTGACGTACTTGCATGCGCCAAATTTATCTGACGCGTTCGCTTTAATACACTTCTTAGGAACGATGCAGTCCGAATCCGAGTAACATCCGCCACCCGCTTCCGCACAGCACTGCGTCCCCGGTGAATTCACACAGAGCGAATTTTGAGACTGCGCCAATGGGAAACAATACGCACTTGTATTCGTGAGTCCGACCCGAATCGGATCAACGCACGTATAGGCATTCGACGTTTGAATCGTCATGCCTGATAACGGCTTCACCGTTCCGCACGTATTAATCTTTTTCACCGCACAGAGGTAGCGTTTTGAAGCGTTCACCTGGAGCGGCTGTGCACTTGCCGGCGGCTTCGCGCTCCCAAAGGTAATCCCGACCACCTGCTTCGTATATGGATTCGTATTCACGGCCTGTGAACCGATCGTGACATCCGTCGCCTCCCCATACAGTTCACACAATCCCGGTCCTGGCGGCGTCTCGTTTGCAAGACGCGCATTCAACGCGGCAACCGTCAGATTGAATGTCGTTGTATCAAAATCTTCCGTATGGTAGCTCCCACCACTGACGTACGGACGCGTAATGATGTACTGGGCCAGATTCTCACCCGTATCGAATCGCCGACACACGCCACCCAACGCCTTTCCGCCATAGGTCTGACACTCGATATCTGCATTCCCCGCCGTGGCCGGAATAATACAGCGCGGCATCACGTGATCCGCCGGGGCAAACGTGGCGTAATCTGTTGGATCCGTTAATTGATCAATGGCCTGGAAGTCACATCGCGGTGCGCCACAGTTTGGATCAGACGTGTCACAGTTATTTCGTTGCGCGTAGATAGAAAATGGCCCGGTCGCACACTGATCATCCCGAAAACAATCCACGGAGATCTTATTCGTCGTCTGATTCTGTGCCGGGTCGACGTTTGCGGCACCATCACAAACCGCCGCACAATCGCCCGCACACGTTGATCGTCCGGAAGTAAGCGAGGTCCACTTCAGACTCACGGTTGGCGCTGACCATTCACAGACGCACTGGTCCGCCTTCTGGACGGTCTGATGGTAGGCGTTCTTCAACTGCGAGGCTTGATGGACGCCCGGATTCGCCACGCATGCCGCGCGACAATCCGTCTGCGGGGCAACGTATCCCTTTTCAATCACCTCGGTATCGATACAGTGACACGCGCATGCCGAAAATGCCGCATGCGCGGTCCCTCGCGGAATGAGAAAAACCGCAAGCAGGCCAATGGCGGTCACGAGCGTGCGGAGAGCACTCCGACTCATCATAGATAAAGAGATTGTATCACGGATGAAGGGCGAGAGATAACGATCGGGTGAGTCGGTGAGTATGCAAGTAGGCGAGTAGGTCGGATCCAACCTACTCGCCTACTTGCATACTCACCTCTCTCTATGGCTGTGCACGCATCGTCACCGTCACCTTCTCCGATGCCAGACGGACGGCGTCGAGAAGATGGTCAGCAGAGACCTCCCCGGTGACCACGGAATCGATCATGTCTGTCAGCGCGGCTTCCATCCCCTGCGGATCAACGCCCTTGTACCACGACTTTGCCGTGAGCACTTGTGATGCAAAGATTCCGACATCCGGATCATCATACTGTCCATCAAGAAGCGCTTTTCGTGCCGCGGGGCGCTTGGCCACCGTGAGGTAACTCTGGACCGCATCTTTTCCGGTCATCGTATTCACGAGATACCACGCGAGATCTGGCGACTTCGTGCGCTTTGAGACGGTCCACATCCAGTAGTTTGCGACGTTCGTTTTCTGGCCCGGATTGATCTGCGGCACCTCACTGATCCCCATATTCATCTTTGGGGCACGGGAACGGATCAATGCCTGGTTATAACTATATCCAATGTAGAACGCCGATATCCCGTTCGAAAAGGCATCGAGCGAATTCGGCATCTTCAGGTTCCAGGTATACACGTCTTTCGCCGGGTCAGAAAAATCCGTGTAAAAACGCAGTGCCTGGACCGCAGGAATCTCCGACTGATCAGCAGCCAAATCCGGCGGCATATCTTGGAATTTTGGATACCCGTCACTCCCTGCCATCACCGTTCGATTCTGCAACATGAGCAGTGTCATGATATCGCTCGCCCGATCCACGTTTGCTCCGGTTCCAAATCCAGCCCCGGCTTGCGTCACGCCACCCTTGTCATCAATGACCGTGAGCTTCTTCACATCCTTCTGAAACTCATCCCATCCCTGCGGCGCGGTTGGGATTCCCGCGGAATTCAAGAGGTCCTTGTTATAGTAGAGCGCGAGCGTATCCAAACTCATCGGAATACCAATCACCCGTTCTTTCATATCCACCTTCTTTGGATCCGTTGAGACATCGACCGTTCGAATCCCATCGTACGCCACCGCATCCGCAAAATCGTTTCGCATGACGCTTGGGGAAAGGAGCTTCTTTTCCGCCACCTGGAGCGTGACCTGTTTTTGCGCCGACCCGGTGACGACCTGTTCTGCGATCTTGACCGTGGGCGGTTCCGGCAGAATCTTCGACATGTACTTCCCCACCCATGTGTTATGGATCATGTAGATGTCCGGCCCGTTGTCTTCCGCCATCGCATTCACCAGCTTGTTTTCATACTCCTCGTTCCGGAACTTCTTAAACACGATCGTGGCGTACGGATACGATTTCTTGAAGTCATTAAAAATCTTACTGTACGCATCGTAATCATCCACCACGCCCCAGACGGTAATGGTCTTTTTCTCCGAGAGCTTGATCGCTTCGGGACTCGAACCCTTCGTACACCCCTGACCAAGCAATGAGAGAAGCATCGCGATGGCAAGGACACGGCTCAGCATTTTCTGAGAACGAGAAGGCGTCATATGGGGGTTAGTATAGCAGGCGAGATGAGGTAAACGGTAAGCGGGAAGCGGGAAGCGGAAGATGAGAGGGCCTTTTCTCAAAGGATCCCTCCGCTTCTCCTTGACCCGTTTCCCGCTCACCGCTTACCGTTTACCTCATCCTTGCTACAATCTCCTCATCCTATGAATACCCCCTCGTCTGCCAAACGTGTCAGAAAAGCCGTCATTGTTGCTGCGGGCTATGGAACGCGATTCCTCCCGGCCACCAAAGCCACGCCAAAAGAAATGCTGCCCGTCATTGATAAGCCGGTCATCCAGTATGTGGTGGAAGAAGCAGTGGAAAGCGGAATTGAGGATATCATCCTGGTCACGAGTGCAACCAAGCGCCCGCTCGAAGATCACTTTGATGACAATGAGACACTCGAGCTCTGGCTGAAAAAACAGGGGAAGCTCGACCTCCTCAAAGCGATCAAACGGATCGGAAAGATGGCGAATTTCATCTACATCCGTCAAAAAGGGCCATATGGAAACGGCACACCGGTCGCAAATGCAGAACCCGTCGTCGGAGATGAACCATTTGCCGTGTTCTTCGGCGATGAGATCGTCGATCACCCGAAACACCGCTTGGCGCAGATGATTGAGACGTTCAATCATTATCAAGATCCAATCCTTTCTGTGATCCCCGTCAATGCCGATGCTACAAAACGGTATGGCATCATCGATCCGCTCGCAAAGCTGGACTCGCGAACCTATCAAGTCCGAGGGATCGTTGAAAAACCAGGACCAGAAAAAGCTCCGTCGCGCCTCGCGGCCATCGGAGCCTATATTCTGACACCGGATATTTTTACAGAACTCCGACGACTGAAAGCCGGACGAAACGGCGAGTACTGGCTCGTCGATGCCATCCAGGCGCTCATGAAAAAGCGGCCAATCTACGCCCGACAGATCGACGGCGACTATTACGACACCGGTTCAAAAATCGGATGGCTCAAAGCGAACATCGCGTTCGCACTCAAACGGCCGGAGATGAGAGACGAGGTCAAAAAAATGCTGAAAGAAATCGGGAAAAAATAGCAATCAAACAATCTCGCAATCAAACAATCCAGTCGGCCGACTGGATTGTTTGATTGCGAGATTGCTGATTCGTGTTCGTGACGCATGCGATGCGTCCCTACTGCGACGTGACTTCGTCGTACACTTCCTTTGATAGATTCGAAATCGTCTTTGCAAGCTTATCCATATCTGTCCCGCGCGTCATGATACACAACAGATACGGATGTTTCGGCACGTAGACGATTCCGCAATCGTGCAGCTGCCGCTCCGTGCTACTCATATCCGCCCGTTCACCGAACTTATGCGCCACAATGACATCGCGCGGCAACTGGGCGGTCAGACCTTTGTCGAATGTCACTTTTGAAAGCAGACTCAATGCACGTTCTGACAGATCCGGATTCAAATACGACGCGTTAAACAACACTCTGAAAAAGGTACTGTAACTCACGACGTTCAGCGATTGGTCGCTCCCGGTTGAAGTCGTGTCGATGCCGAGATCGTGAAACAGCGACAAAAATGGTGCCTGTGCTTTTTGACCAAGTGCGAGAACCGCATCATTATCAGAATAGATAATCATGCGATTAATCAATTCGTCGACAGAATAGGTGGTGCTTGCGGCAATGGATGTTTCTGGTGTGTAGTACTGGGTTAACCCATCCGGCTCCTTTCCATCCCAGCGAATCGTTTGCGACAGAAGCGATGGATCCTGTTCGGACTGCTTATAGAAATACAGCATGATCGGCACCTTCAGAAGACTGGCGGGAATAAAACTCTGTTTTTCATTAATCCCCACCCACGGCCCGTTATCGAGATCGCGATAATACACGGAAGCGATTGTAATATCACCTTGCTGCTTCGCCTGATCAATCATCGACAACAGCGTTTCCCGCATTGGTTTTGCCCCGATACGGCCGAGATACTCCTGTCCAAGATCACATTCCAACAATGGGTTAACAAATTTATAGCCATTCGGATTTCCTCGCACCTCATGTCCGCTTAACAACGAGACGACGGGCGCATGAATCCATTTAAAATAGACAAATGTCATCCCGATTCCGACCACCAATCCCGCGAGAAACAAACAAACAGAGCAGAATGCCCGTTTGTTTCCTTGCTTCTTCGGAAGGGAAACGTCGCTCATTGGCGTGTCCATGTCAGAGGAAAGTATAGCTTAGTAAAGGAGAAAAATGGAAGCGACTGGTGTGTGGATAGAGGGGAAGGTGAGAGTTAAGAGTTAAGAGTTAAGAGTTGGAGGGTTTTGACGGGGATGTTTTGGTTAATTTCCAGATCAGGGCGGAAAGCATCCTTGAAATCTCGTCGATATCTTGAATGATGCATTGGTATTTTCCTGCGTCGCCAAAACCAAGTTCCATTGAAAGTCTCATTTGAGCATCGAGTTCGGAGATTGAGCCGAGAGCAATACGAAGAAAGTTTAACCACTCCCCTCTTGTTCTTCTCGAACCCTCTGCAATATTCGAAATAACAGAGACCGCAGCTCGCTCCATCTGATCACAGAGGCCGAATCGCTGATGCCGTGGAAATGTTGCCGTCAACGCATACACGCGTTTCGCGAGACCCATTGATCTCTGCCAAACGATCAATTCATGAAATGAAGACATGTCCCATTCAGTCTCGCATTTCTCACCCCCTGTCAATCCCTCTTTTTTAGCAAAAAATCCCACCCCACCCCTCAAAAAACTCTCAACTCTTAACTCCGACCTCTTAACTTCCGCCCCTACACGCCGACTCTAAAGTTACACACGTCGCCGTCTTTCACGATGTACTCTTTTCCTTCAATACGAAGCAATCCTTTGTCGCGGCAACCGGCTTCACCGTTCTGCGCCACAAAGTCTTCCCACCGACAGACCTCGGCGCGGATAAACGCTTTTTCAAAATCCGAGTGAATCTTCCCCGCGGCAACCGGCGCAGAACTCCCCTTCACCACCGTCCAGGCGCGCGATTCTTTTTCGCCACTCGTCAAAAACGTGATCAACCCCAATGCCTCATACCCCGCTTTAATCAAGCGGTTCAACCCAGATTCCGTCTGCCCCATGGATGCGAGATACTCTGCCCGATCTTCATCCGGCAAGCTTGCGAGTTCCGCTTCCATTTTTACGCACACCGGAACGATCAGCGACGAGAGTGATGCGTCCGCGAGCGGACCGGTTTGACCGATGCGGTTCTTCCATGATCCATCTTGTAACTGCGTCTCGCTCACATTGAGAACATAAATCATTGGCTTCAGTGTCAGCGGTTTGAGCTGCTGCATCTCCTTCATCTCATCCGCGGTCCATTCAAGACCGCGAAGCGGTTTCCCTTCCGCCAGCGCTTCTTTCGCACGTTCCAGTGCCGCGATCAATGTTTCCAATTCTTTCGTGCGCCCAGCCTTCATCTGCTTCTGCGCCGTATCCAATCGCTTCTCGATGAGATCGAGATCCGAAAGCGCGAGCTCCATGCCGATCGTTTCCGCATCGCGATCCGGCTCGACCGTCCCTTCCACATGAATGACATCCGGATCTTCGAACGCGCGGAGCACCTGTGCGATCGCATCGCACTCCCGAATATTCGCAAGAAATTTATTTCCGAGCCCCTGCCCTTCCGACGCACCCTTCACCAATCCGGCGATGTCGACAAACTCCACGGTGGTATGAACAATCTTTTTAGACTTTGAAACGACCGCCAATTGATCAAGTCGCTCGTCCGGGACCTCCACCACACCAACATTTGGATCAATGGTACAGAATGGAAAATTTGCGCAATCCACCGCGGATTTCGTAATCGCGGAGAAGAGTGTGGATTTGCCCACGTTTGGCAGGCCAACAATGCCGATCTGGAATGACATATACGGCGAGAGCGTACAGGGGAACGGGAAGAGGGTCAACTCAAGAAGAGGTCCGTAGGTGCGTGAGTCCGTAGGTTCGGATCCGGACATACGGACTTACGCACCTACGGACCTACGCACATACGCCCCGCACGCGGTATCATGTGCGCACGTTATGCCTCCATCCGCAGAATCACGTTCAACAACGCAACAGACGCTCGCATCGTTTGCCACGAGCGAATCCGCCGCCATCCTCAAAACGCTCAAGACGTCCGTCAACGGACTTTCAGATGCGGAAGCCGTTCAGCGTCGTGCGCAGTATGGCGCGAACACGATCGCGAAAGAACGCGAGTTAAGTGTGGTTCTGGAATTTCTCTCCTACTTCAAAAGCCCGCTCGTCATTATCCTGCTCATCGCGAGCGGCGTCTCCGCGTACTTCGGGGAAATGCGGAATGCGATCATTATCTGGGTCATGATTTTGCTCTCGATCATTCTTGATTTCGTGGAAGAGCACAGCGCCGGGAATGCCGCGAAAAAACTCCTCGAGAATGTTCGCCTGACCGCCACGGTGATCCGCGATCAGCAGAAGAAAGAGATTCAAACGTCCGACATTGTTCCCGGCGACGTCATCTTCCTGTCCGCCGGAAACCTCGTTCCTGCAGATGCACGCATCTTGGAAGCGGACGACTGTTTCGTGAACCAATCCGCGCTCACCGGAGAATCACTCCCGAATGAGAAATATGCGATGGCGCTCACCGAAAAGAACCTCTCCTTGGGAGACATGAACAATATCCTCTTCTTTGGGACGAGCGTCATTACCGGCACCGCAACCGCGGTTGTTGTTTCAACGGGTGGGAATACGGAATTCGGTCGCATTGCGGAAAAGCTGGTCCAGCGCGAAGAGAAAAGCGAATTCGAAATCGGCGTAACCTCATTCGGCTATTTCATCATGAAGGTCATCCTGTTTTTAACGCTCTCGGTCTTCCTGGTGAACACCCTCTTGCGACACAACCTCCTGGAATCCTTCATGTTCGCCGTGGCCATCGCCGTTGGCGTGACCCCGGAAATGCTCCCGATGATCATGTCGATCACCATGGCGCGCGGATCCATTCGGATGTCGAAAAAGGGCGTCATCGTCAAAAAGCTGTCCGCAATCCCGAGCTTTGGAAGCATGAACGTCCTCTGTACTGATAAAACCGGAACGTTAACTGAAGACAATGTCCGCGTGGCCAGCGCGACGAATGCGCACGGTGGGACCTCAGATCAGGTCATGCTGTATGCCTACCTCAACAGCGCGTTTCAAACCGGTATTCAGAATCCGCTGGATCGTGCGATGCTGGACATCAAGAAGCCGAACATCTCCGCCTATACCAAGACCGAAGAAATCCCATTCGACTTCCAACGCAAGATGATGAGCGTGGCGGTTCGCGGGCCGGAAGGCGACATTCTCATTACCAAGGGCGCGCCCGAAGAAATTCTCAAGCGCTGTACCTGTCTGCTCGAAGGCGATGAATGCAAAACCCTTGATGCCGCTTCACGGGCCGCGTGCATCGCGGAATATCACCGGCTCAGCGAAGAAGGGTATCGTGTCCTCGCGGTCGGTATCAAACACATCAAGGAGATCAAAGCCCAGTACACGACCAGCGATGAATCTGATTTGGAATTCTTCGGATTCATCTCCTTCCTCGATCCTCCGAAAAAAGGGATTCGAAACGTCCTCAAAGAACTCCAGCAGATCGGGATCAGCATCAAAATTATCACCGGTGACAATGAATTCGTGACAAAAAAGTTGTGCATCGACGCCGGACTCCAGATTGAAGGGATTCTGCTGGGCCAGGAAATCAACAGCATGACGGATGATGCCCTGCGCGTGAAAGCGTTCCACACCACCATCTTTGCCCGCTTTTCTCCAGACCAGAAGAACCGCATCATCCACGCGCTCCGATCCAGCGGCAACGTAGTCGGATACATGGGTGACGGCATCAATGACGCGCCTTCACTTCGAACGGCCGACGTCGGTATTTCCGTGAGCAATGCGCTTGATGTAGCCCGCGAGTCTGCGGACATGGTGTTGACCCAAAAGAGCCTCAAGATCCTCAAAGAAGGAATCTTGGAAGGACGAAAGACGTTTGGGAACACGATGAAGTACATCCTCATGGGCCTCTCATCGAACTTTGGCAACATGTTCTCCATGCTTGCCGCGGTCTTCTTCCTCCCCTACCTCCCGATGCTGCCGGTCCAAATCCTGCTCAACAATCTGATGTACGATTTCTCACAGGTCACACTTCCCGTCGACAACGTGGATAAAGACTGGCTCCTCAAACCGC
>JAHFIK010000083.1 GCA_023246415.1 Candidatus Uhrbacteria bacterium | reverse complement strand
CTTGCTTTTTCCACCAAATACGGTAGGATCATAGCGATTTATTCACGATGTGAACCCCTCTTTGATTCATCGATTCATCTCTCTATGCGTGTTGCAGTGATTGGAACAGGATATGTCGGTCTCGTGTCCGGTGCGTGCCTTGCGGAGCTTGGGCATTCGGTGTGTTGCGTAGACGTGGATGAGACGAAAATTACAAATTTGAAGCGCGGCATCATGCCGATTTACGAACCGGGATTGGAAGAAATCGTGGTGCGCAATGAAAAAGCGGGACGCCTTCAGTTCACCATGGATTATGCGGAGGCCATTCCGGGTGCCGAAGCGGTGATCATGGCGATTGGGACCCCAAGTGCCGAAGATGGATCCGTGGACATGACGGCGTTTGATACGGCGGTGCAGTCCGTCGCACAGAACGTCCGTGGGCCGATCGTACTCGTTGATAAGAGTACGGTTCCGGTGGGAACGGCTGAGCGGATTGAGCGCATCGCGCGATCGCTAACGGATTATCCGATCGATGTCATTTCAAATCCGGAATTCCTTCGTGAAGGGCATGCGGTCTATGACTTCCTCACGCCTGCACGCGTGGTCATCGGATCCGCTTCGTCGCGCGCCACGGATGTCATGATCCACTTGTACGGCTATCTGGATTGTCCGAAATATGTGATGGATCGTCGCAGTGCGGAGCTGACGAAGTATGCGGCGAATGCATTCCTCGCCACGAAGATTAGTTTCATTAACGAGATCGCACATCTCGCGGAAGAAGTTGGGGCAGATGTCACGGAAGTGGCAAAGGGGATTGGATCGGATCCGCGCATCGGGAAAGAATTTCTTCGTGCAGGTCTTGGCTGGGGCGGAAGCTGTTTCCCGAAAGATGTACGCGCCATCATGCACCTCGCGGACAAACATCAGCACCCGTTGCCGATCGTTCGTGCGGCGCATGCGATGAACAAGCGCGCCCGTGAACGCGTGGTTGAACGCATTGAACGGACGATGGAACCGATCGCCGGAAAGAAAGTTGCGATTCTCGGAATTGCGTTCAAAGGAAATACAGATGACACGCGCGAATCCGCTTCCGTCGATCTCCTGTCGATGCTTCGAGCGCGAGGCGCGACGGTTTGCGCGTATGATCCGGTGGCCAAGATCGCGAATGATGCCATTGCTGGCGGTCCGGTGGTGATTCATACTGATCCATATGAAGCCGTGGTTGGTGCAGATGTCGTGATTGTGGCAACAGAATGGGAAGAATTCCGTGCCCTCGATCTCGCTCGTCTTCGTGAAGCGATGATCGGTGATCTCCTTGTTGATGCACGCAATTTGTTCCGCCCGGATGACGCGGCACGCGCAGGATTCCGGTATCTGGGCGTCGGCCGGTAAATAAAAGAGGCAGTAGCAAGTAGGCAGTAGGAACGCGTTCCTACTGCCTACTTGCTACTGCCTACTGCCAATAAAGAGATCGACCCGAGGCAACGTTGTGCTTCGGGTCGTGTGTATGGCGCGCGTCTATGGATTAGACGGACCGGAGATGGAGTTTTGGTTTTGGCGGAATGAATTCCGAGTGCGTCGCGATCCCTCCGTTCACCAGACGAACTTCAAATTTGAGCTGGTGCAAGCTTGCGATTCTGCGGACGGCAGCGCTCAGAACAGCAAATAGGTAGACGTATGGATTGTAGAGTGACACAACGGTGCAGTCGTCGATCGTGAAGATGGAGTATGTCCACGCATGGCCCGTGATCTCGTTCGGAATGCCAGATCTGTTACGGTCTACGAACGTGTAGACGATGGCATTCGGTGGATCGAACGTCGCCGCGTTAATCGAGGGTGGTTGCTCTTGCCGTGTTTTCCACTCGTGTGGAAGAACAGCGCCGACCTCGAATGACTTTCCCGTCATCTGCTGGAAGAGTTGATTGATGAGAACGTGAATAGCGAGTTGTGACTGGGGGTGCTGATTGGCATTCTGTGCGTACATGGATCCTCCACGAATGTGCGTGTCCTTGTGAGGGACGCACTAGTACATCAGAAAATGGTGGAGTTGTCTAGGGAGGGAGGTTGGTTCGGCCGACCGGATCCAGCCACCTCTGATGGAAGCACGGGTTGACAATTCCGTCAGATGGTGTATGCTCAAAATAACGGGAGAATGTCGCTTTATTAACGTGATTTTTTCAAGTATTCGTGAAAGAATACAGGAAAGATTCAAAACCGCACCACGTATGTCCACGCGAACACGAAATGTTCTCATTCTCGTCTCCGCGACTCTCATTATCGGGATCGGGGCGTGGTATGCGTTCACACAAGATGGAGGAGCGCCATCGCAGCCAGCGGGTGTTCGGGTTTCATCGAAGTAAAATTGAATCGTAAGATTCAATTTTTAAAAATGCGTTGTCGAATGATCGAAGATCGAGCTCGTCCCTTGGGCTGCCCATCAATGCTGGTGAGTAGCCCTTAGAACGAAAAAACGTTCCTTGGAAAATTGAATGTCAGTCAATGCTCACGCATTCGCGTGAACAACCTATTCGCACGTCTTCGTGCGAACGAGTCAGAGAGGTCTGGAATGTCTTGGATTAACAAAAAAGCAGATCAACTCCGCACGCTCTTTTGGGTGTGTGCAATCCTCGCGGCCATTGTCGCGTGTTCATCTG
>JAHFIK010000082.1 GCA_023246415.1 Candidatus Uhrbacteria bacterium | reverse complement strand
TTTTGCTCGCCCTCGCTGATGCAAAGATTCCGCTCATCGAGATTACCCCGAATCAAGTGAAGCAGGGGATCTGCGGCTGGGGTGCCGCAGACAAAAAACAGGTTGAACAAATGGTCGTCCGCCTCCTCAAACTAAAAGAGATCCCAAAACCGGATGATGCCGCGGATGCGCTCGCCATCGCCATCGTCGGCGGAAGTATGTGGAGGTTGGATCAGATTCAGCGGTCGAATTAAGGTGAGATTGGGAGGTGGAGCCATGAAGCAATGTAGCCATGAAGCCATTCCGGAATGGCTTCATGGCTCCAATTAGATGTCGCGTTAAGATCGTGATTGTCTGCCCCGTACGCCTCACCTCTGGTGAATCTCGCGTACGGGGCTTTCGAATTATAAGGCCATTTTTGGGTCGTTCCCATGCCCGATGCCCCATGCCCGATGCCCCCATTTCACCCTTCCCAACCCCCAAGCCCCATGCTACCCTTTTCTAGCAAAAAGGGCTGAAAATATCGACTATTTATGCAAATCTATTGGCACGGATATTCCAGTGTTCGCATCGAATCCAAGAACGGAGAAAAGGCGAGTGTGCTCGTGACAGATCCGTTTGAAAATGAGTCGGCGATCCGTTTTCCGCGGACGCTCGATCCAGATGTGATCATTCTGGGTCATCAGGATCAAAAGCGGTTTAGTCTCGACGGTCTTGGGAATAATCCATTCCTCATCGCAGACCCGGGGGAGTATGAAGTGAAAGGCGTGTTCGTGAACGGGATTCAAGATCAGAAGGCGGGTGAAGGCGCAGAGCGACCCGTCCTGTATCGCATTTTTTCAGAAGGGATGAGCGTTGCGTTCCTTGGCCAGCTCCATCGCAAGCCAACGGACATGGAGTTGGAAGGTCTCGGCAACATCGACATCCTGTTACTTCCGGTTGGCGGCGGCGATGCGTTCGATGCGGAAATGGCTGCAGATGTTATTTCACTCGTTGAACCGCGCGTTGTGATTCCATTGAATTACGCGATCCCTGGTTTGAAGGCAAAGCTTGGAACCGTTGATCAATTCTGCAAGCATCTCGGCGTGTGCAAGCGTGAAGACATGACGAAGTTTAAGATTCAGAAGAAAGATCTCCCACCGGAAGATATGCTTGTCGCGGTCCTCGAACGCGCGTAGGCGATGAATATTATCGAATCGACGAATAATCGAATTGGCGAATTGGGAGGTGCGATCGAGAGATATTCGTTCATCCATCAATCCGCAAATACGTAAATTCATTTTATGAGCCCTCAATCATCTCCGTCACACGCCAGCCGAAAGCGGTCGTCACCGCCACGCGCGACGCGTATCAAATCGCGATTTGTCGCGCAGGCAGAGCCGGAGATTGAGGAGGTCTTCTCAGAAACGCCGCCGATTATTTCCGCGGAAGAAAAGCATCAGTTGATCATGGCGCACACGCAGGCGCGCCCGTTGCGCGACCCGCTTCAGCAGGCCACCTTGTGGGGCGGCGTGATGATCGCCTTTGGCGCCATTCTCGTCGGATGGTTTTTTACCGTTGGACATCAGGTGAAGCTGCAAATCTCTTCGGGCGGAAACATGCAGGCGCTCACGCAGCGGTTGAATCGATTTACAGAATCGGTGAACGGGAATTCTGTGCTCCAAAAAGGGGCCGTTGGAAATCCATCCTCCGAAGCGGATGCGGCTGAATTTTCCGGAATGCTGAAGCAGCTGCTCGGGACGACGTCCACGCCGGCACAACGGGATGATCTTATTGCACCAGGACCGGCGAGTGCGTCTGCGAACTCCACGACCTCAACAAAATCCACATCAACCGCTCCGCAAGGATTCGTCCCTGTTCAGCATCAGTAGACTTCCATTGAATTATTGAATGTATGGCAAAGAAGAAAGAACCCGCAAAACAGCAACTCGCGCTCCCAGAAGAGCCACAGAGTGTCGGCATCATTGAACCACGCGCCATCTCGGAAGAAATGCGAAAAGCGTACATCGACTATGCGATGTCCGTCATCATTTCTCGCGCCCTTCCGGATGTGCGGGATGGATTGAAACCAGGGGCGCGACGCATCCTCTTCTCCATGTGGAAGAACGGATTGCGTTCAGGGGCAAAGTTCAAGAAGTGTGCGAGCGTCGTCGGAGACGTGCTGGCAAAGTATCACCCGCATGGCGACTTGGCGGTCTATGACACGCTGGTGCGCATGGCGCAGGATTTTAACTTTCGCTATCCGCTGGTGCGCGGGCAAGGAAACTTCGGATCCCTCGACGGCGACAGCGCGGCGGCCTACCGATACACCGAGTGTAAGCTTGAAACGATTGCGGATGAGATGCTCATCGATATTGAAAAGGGTACCGTGGATCTTGCTCCGAACTTTGATGGGAGCGAACAGGAACCAACCGTGCTCCCGGCAAAACTTCCGAGCTTGTTGTTGAACGGCACGCTTGGCATCGCCGTCGGGATGGCGACCAACATTCCGCCGCACAACCTCGGCGAGGTGTGTGATGCAGCCGTGGCGCTCATCGATGAGCCGACCCTTGAAGTCGAAGAGTTGGCAAAGATTGTGAAAGGGCCGGATTTCCCAACGGGCGGCATTATTTATAATAAGAAGGAGATCCTTGCGGCGTATGCCACCGGAAAAGCGGGGATTGTCATGCGGGCAAAAACAGAGA
>JAHFIK010000010.1:24110-27399 GCA_023246415.1 Candidatus Uhrbacteria bacterium | reverse complement strand
TTTTCACCGATTCGACGATTCACCTATCGCCTTCGTGAGGCGTGTGGGTTTGCGTCGTATCTGAAGCCGTTTCAATACGCGTTTCGGTATGAGGCGAAAGTGCACAATACAACGCGATCGAATATCACGGCGATGATCGTGCTTCCGATCCCGGTTGAATCAAAGACACAGCGCCTTCATGATGAGCCATCATTTACGCCGCGTCCGGATGTGATCAGCATGGATCGGCGATATGGGAACCGGGTGGCGATTTGGAACATGGAACTGCGTGCCGGAACCGTGATTGAGCTGAAGGAACACGCGATTGTCCGTGTCGAACCACATGCGCCAGTGATTCATCGGGCATCAATGGATGAGTACGCACGATTTCCCAAAAAGATTGCAGAAACGTATCTCGTTCCAACGCCGAGCGCGGATCAGACAGATGATCGCATTCGTGCACTCGCGGATCGCGCACGTGGTCGGGAAACGGATCCGGTTCGCATCACGAAGAATATTCATGCGCTGCTCATGCGGAGCTTAGTGTACGGCGATGCGATTGACGGCCTCTATACGGCGCAGGATGCCATGGATCGCGCAAAGGTGGACTGCGGCGGCTTCAGTACGCTTTTCATTGCGCTGGCGAAAGCCTGCGGCATTCCAGCGCGTCTCGTGTCCGGGTGTTGGACGCGGCCGCGGGAAGCGAAGATGCATGCATGGGCAGAATGGTTCCATCCGGTTGGTTTGTGGATCCCGGTAGATACGTCGATTGAGTGGCTTGCGAAAAGGGGGAGAACGAAACGATCTGGTCGCTATGGATTTGTCGGAAGTGACCGCCTCACGCTATCGTATGGGGATGATCTTCCGATTACCCATAATGGCGTCTCCGTGCACGCGAACATTCTTCAGCATCCAGCGGTCTTCGTTGGGGGAGAAGCGGGGAGTCAGAGTGGGGTGACCGCGGAAGCTCGATTTATTTTTCCAAAAGTATGGCCCGCCTAATTTTTACTGGACTCTCACCAAACGCCGAGCGCGACGATCTCTCGCTCGCCACCTCACTCCTTCTGCGTCCATGGGAATGGGTGCACGGACCAGCGGTTGAGAAATTGGAACGGATCATTTCAACGCGATTCGACCGTGCGGAAGCGGTCGCGTTTACCAGCGGTCGGGGATCACTCGCGGCGATTCTGGAGGCCCTCCATCTCCCCGCGGGGACGGGCGTATTGTTGCAAGCATATTCCTGCGTCGTTGTCCCGAACGCCATTCACTGGACCGGGAATACGCCGGTGTATGTCGATATTGAAGAAGAGACGCTCAACATGGATCCGGATGATTTGGAGTTAAAGTGGACGCCTGCCTGTCGCGTGCTCATCATCCAGCACACGATGGGACGTCCGGCGAACATGGATCGTCTCATGGAAATCGCCAAGCGGCGCGAACTCATCGTGATCGAAGATTGTGCGCATGCCCTCGGGGCCACGTATCATGGAAAAGAAGTGGGGACATTTGGTCGTGCGGCCTTTTTGAGTTTTGGACGAGATAAGATTATCTCTTCCGTCTTTGGTGGCTGTGCGATCACGCATGATGCGAAAATTGCAGAAGAGATGCGTGCGATTCGGACGCGCGAGGGTGCGCCGAAACGCTGGTGGACGGCGCAGCAGCTGTTTCATCCACTGTTCCTCATGATGGTGAAGGCGACGTATCGCATTGGTCTGGGTCGGTTGCTGTTCGTTCTCGGAAAGAAATTACGAATCATTTCCTACAGCGTTCACCCCGCAGAACGGACGGGATCGCGTCCACGTGCGATGTCACGGATCCTTCCGAATTCATTAGCACTGCTCGCGATTCACCAATTTGAAAAACTAGATCGTCTCAATGCGCATCGTCGCCAAATCGCATCGCTGTATACGAAGGAGCTCACGGGGATCACCGGTGTGACGCTTCCAATTTCCGAACCAAACACCGCTCCTGTGTTCTTGCGATATACGCTGTGTACGGAGCATGCGGTCGAGATGATGCAGTGCGCACGAAAGGCGAACGTTCGGCTTGGCGATTGGTATCGGACCGTGATTGCACCGGCCGGTACGGCAAAGATCGCTTCGTACACGCTTGGATCCTGTCCAACGGCAGAACGCGTCGCGTTGCAGACCGTCAATCTTCCAACAGAAATCAATGTGACGCCGGCAGATGTCACGCGAATCTCCAAGGTGATTCAGACGTGCGTATGATCGAGATCCGGCCGTTGGATGATCGAACCACGTGGGAGGCGTTTTTAGCGCAGGCCGCGCCACAGACTTTTCTCCATTCTTGGGAATGGGGGGTCTTTCAGGAGCGGATCGGAACACCGATCGTGCGCGTCGGAGCGTATCGCGATGACCGTCTTGTTGCGGTCGCGCTGATCCTCAAGATCCGGGCAAAGCGAGGAAATTTTTTATTCTGTCCGCACGGTCCGATTATTGAGCAAGAAACTGATTCATTGGAAGTGATTCAGTCGCTGACGACGTTCCTGACCGCGCTCGCAAGGGGAGAGGGGTTCGCCTTTCTTCGGATGTCCCCGATCCTGACGGATACGGATGAGCATCGCGCGTATTTTGCGCGGGCTGGCTATCGGCCGGCCCCGATCCACATGCATCCGGAACTGGCGTGGATTTTGGATCTCACCCCGTCCGAAGAAGATCTTCTCAAAGAGATGAGGAAAACAACTCGCGGATCAATCAAAAAAGCCGAACGCGACGGAGTCACGGTGACCTGCGGAACGTCAGAAAAAGACCTCGCGGCATTTTCAGCGATCTACGAGACCACGGTTAAACGTCAGCATTTTACGCCGTTTTCTCAAAAATATTTCTCTGAAGAGCTGAATCTGTTCGCCGAACACGGACGTGTCGGTATTTTTATTGGTTCCGTTTCTCCCAGCGTGATGACAGATGCGGCCCCGCCGTCTTCGGACTCGGCCGTCGCAGCGCCGATGGAACAGCCAAGCACTCCGGTGCCTGTCTCAACCGCATTTATCATCTTTGATCAGCATGCCGGGTACTACCATCACGGGGCTTCATCGCAGGCGTATCCAAAGATTCCGGCGTCCCATCTTGTGCTCTGGAGCGCGATCCTCGAAGCAAAGCGACGAGGGTGTCGATGGTTCAACTTTTGGGGGATCTCCCCGGAAGATCAGCCGCATCATCCCTGGGCCGGCTTATCGCTTTTTAAGAAGGGGTTTGGAGGTCACGCAGAAGCGTATGTGCACGCACAGGATTACGTTGTCCATCCGCGGTACTGGATCAACTGGCTCATCGAGACGATCCGAAGGAAGCGA
>JAHFIK010000010.1:1604-24010 GCA_023246415.1 Candidatus Uhrbacteria bacterium | reverse complement strand
AGGAGGGGAGAGGTGGAGTCTGCGGTCTATACGATCCTCGATCAGCAACGCCTTTGGCCGATCCGTGCACGAAATATTTTCGCGATCCGTATAAAGCCGCTTCAAGATCAATTGAAAGATGAACTTTACGCGGAAAGTATCACTGTGGATAAAAAAGTTCCTAACATTTTACGACTCAAGGTCACTGAGCGTCAGTCGTCTGTGATTGTCATCTCACACGGGACCGCGTTCGAGGTTGATCGTCATGGAGTGGTGACGCGCATTCTATCTGATGATGAGTCGCGAACGGTCCAGGCGGCTTCCAGTTCCCCGAACCATGGACCGCCACTTGTCCCAGTCCTCTCCATTCAGTCCACCTCTGGAACGCCGTCCGACAGCAACGAATTTGTGACCGAGGGCCAGATGCAACGGTGGTTGGATACCTTTGATGGGCTGAGAAAACGAGGATTTGGCTATCGTGGGGCGTTCATTGAGTCATCGAGCTCCACGAAGATCATTCTG
The DNA here is from genome assembly GCA_023246415.1 of Candidatus Uhrbacteria bacterium. GTDB lineage: Bacteria > Patescibacteriota > Patescibacteriia > 2-12-FULL-60-25 > 2-12-FULL-60-25 > 2-12-FULL-60-25. The sequence goes on along the minus strand of JAHFIK010000010.1, from coordinate 23,509 downwards.
GACCTCTTTGAGCCGTACCACGTGTACTTTGACCTCTTAACGCCAATTGATGCGCAGATCGACAGCTATTACGCGTTTATCGAGTCAAAGAAGTCAGATATGGCGATCCATGAGTATATTGATGCGCGGATCCCTGGGAGGATTTATTATAAGTAAGTAGAGCGCGATCATCAGATGAGTCACGGAGTCACGAGTCATGAGTGACTCATCGCAGCGAACATGCGATTTTTGCTCATGACTCGAGATCCCGTGATTAAAAGACGTATATAAGGATAGAAAGTACGTTATCGAGAAAATCTGACCTTTAGCGTCGTATAAGATACATTGTGCGACGCATAGTGATATCCACAAAATGGCTTTTGGCGGGTTTTGGGTCCTCTACCCTCTCGTGAAAATAAGAAAATGATGAGTCTTTTTTTCTTACCGTATTCGTCTCAAATAAATGTAAAACAATCTTTTTTGTCATTCTGAGCTCCGCGAAGAATCCCTTTCATATTGAGCAGAATTTATTTTTAATCAAGCGATATCTTTTGTTGAGTGATCCCCTCACGCTGTTGTCACGTTCATCGATCTCTACTGTGCGATGACTCGTCTCCCCTCTCGATTCTTCTGCGAGGGGGACTGATTGACATTTTGCATAATTTGGACTAGGTTCATTCCTTGCTCTTTTCTCAATAATAGAAAGACGCAGAAACGACTCAAGCAAGCCATTTTGGAGGTTCTCATGTTGTTTCCAGTTCGAAATGTGGTTGCGATGACACCCGTATGGAATGAGTCTTTGGCCATGATTCAGGCGTTTCAAGAGCAAATTGACGACGTTCGGAAAGCCTTGATCGCGAAAGGGATCGCATTTCGTCATTTCTTCTTGGATGATGGCGCAATGCATCTGCCGGATGAGTCTTCGATTCTCGTGCGGCACGCAAGCAATCTCGGACTTGCACAGACGCTGTCCGATGCGTACACGGCCGTTTTGGAGCTAAAGGTGAAGGCGGATGTCATTGCTCGCCTTGATTGCCAAGAACATGATCCGAGAAAGATCATCGAAGCCGTTGATCACCTTACGCGCGTTCCAGTGAACGCCGTTTATTTGCCGGTTATCTATAACGTGAATGGCGAGCCATCACGTCGAATGGTTGAGGTGACGCAGATTATCGCTCGGCTCAGTGCCGCGCTGAATCCTCCGGACACCGCCGTTGTTGATGGGATCTATAATCAGATCTTTCCGCTTGGATACCAGGTGTATCGGGTAGAGCTCTTGTCGGCAATCCTGCCGAAGTTCAAGTCAGCGGTAGAACGCTTCCAGGGAAAATTCGGCGTTAAGCCGACCTGGGGGTTTGATCTCCTGTCTCTTCTCCTCGCTGCAGAAGTGGATCCGATGAAGATTGATTTCCTCTTTGGCGGGTGGATGGAACCATGGAGTCAGAATCGCGGCCCGGATAAGGTCGAGGCTCAACAGAAACGCGTGCACATGATGCTGGATCTCTACGCAGAAATGCAGAACGGATAGTCATGGAGATGTTCCGCATCGGGATGGCAATCGTCAGTCTCGTTGTGATTGCATTTGGAATCTCGCGATGTCGTTTATTGGATCGGATACAGCAGCGGCGGCAGATTGTCTTTTGGCTGCTCTGGGTGATCCTTGCAGGCTGCGTATTCATCACCTGTCTGTGCGGCCGTACGGTGATGCGCTTGCCAACCGTGACGCGTGTTGCAGTGATCGGGGCGGCGTTCGCATTCGGTTCCGCGCTATGGGAATCCGTTGTCGACGTCTCTCGAAAAACGACGACAGCACATTTTAAGGATACGCTGCTGTCGGTATTCACCCTGCACGCGTTAACGCTTCTGTTGGCGCTCCCGGTGACGATCCTCGTGAGCTTCCAGATGATTCCGGTTCCGGCGGTGATGAGCTTCCTCGTTCGTCCATTTCCGGTTTCAAGCGCGTTCTGGATCTCGTTGGCGATTAGCGTGTCGCTGAACTCTGTCGCCGTGTACGTCCTCATGGATGTCCTCGCGCATGCAGAGCTTGGGATCGCACTCCCGCTGACGACATTGAGTCCGGTCTTCATGCTCATGACGTCGCCGATCGTCCTTCACGAATTTCCATCCGTGGTCGGATTGGTCGGTATCGTGATCACGACGCTTGGGGCCTATGGACTCAATTTTCAAGAACGGAGTCGTGGCCTCTTAAAGCCATTGCTCACGCTGTGGCAGAGCAGGAACAATCGAAAGATGCTGTTCATTGCGGCCATGTGGTCAATCACGTCTGTCTTCGACAAGAAGGCGGTGTTGGCGGGTGGCCCGCTGTGGTACGCCACGTGGCTCGATTTCGGACTGGCGGCAATCTATTTCTGCTTCATGTTTCGAGACCGTCGTTGGTCAACACTACGGCGGGACGGAAGCACGGCCTTGCTCCCTCTTGGGATCTCGAATGCCTTCCGGCTCTGGTCACAGTGTCTGGCGGTTAGTCTCATTCCTGCCGTATACGCGATCAGCGTGAAGCGTCTTTCAACCGTCTTTGGTGTGCTCTGGGGTCGTTCGCTGTTTCAAGAAAAAGAAACGCTGCAGCGGACCATTGCTGCGCTCATCATGCTCGTCGGAACGTTCTTCATCCTCTCTGCATTGTGATGAGGCTTCCGGCAAATACGAAACGCGGCTCGCACGTGGAACTCCACTGTTGCGAGCCGCTTTTTCAATTCGGTTTTGCGTCGGACCTACTTCTTTTTGGATTTGACGGGCGTTTTTCCAGTCCCTTTTTTCATCGGAACGATCGTGACCTTTGGCGGCCGTTTGTAGGCGATTTCTTGTCCGTAGCACGTTGCTCCAGAGCGTGAGAGTTCGGTTCTCGTGGGATGATTGAACTGATACTCCCCGGCCACGCGCTTGAAACATCCGTTTTCTTCCATTTCATAAATAATCGGCTGCGCGGTTGGGAATTCAACGTACGCAATGTCCGCATCCGTGATGCCGTCGAGTTCCTTCACGATTGCTCGCAGCGCGTTGCCATGACTGGAGACAAGCACCGTTTCTCCGCGACGAACACGGGGGACGATATTCTCCTCGAAATACGGGAACACGCGATCAAAGACTTCCCGAAGTGATTCCCCTCCCGGCGGACGCGCTTTAAACCCGCGGCGCCAGGATTCGACCTTCTCTTTCCCGAATTTTTTACGCGCCTCATCTTTATCCATCCCCTGCAGTTTCCCGTAGTATCGCTCATTGAGCAGGGATGATTCGTAAATCGGGATATCATCACCACCGCACTGGTTTGAATCGTGGATCCATCGTCGATACCGCGGATCTTCTGCGTGCTGGAAGATCCCATTTCTATTCTGAGAAGCGAGAACAATGGTCGCCGTGGCCTGCGCTCGTGCGAGTGTCGACGTGTAGATCGCGTTGAACGAGAATCGCGTGCAGTGCTTTGCGCAGAGTTCTGCTTCAATAATTCCATTCTCACTCAGCGGGACATCAACCCATCCGGTAAATCGATTACAGTTGTTCCATCGCGATTCTCCGTGTCGGATCAGAACGAGCGTTCCTTTTCTTGGCATAGTTTAGAGGAATATAGCAGAGCAAAGGGCAGAGAGCAAAGAGCAAAGGGTCGATGTGAGACCCTTTGCTCTTTGCTCTCTGCCCTTTGCTCTAAATCCCTCTCCCCTCCCCGCTGCATCCCAGGTAGGATATGGCGATGCAGATCCCAAAACGAAAAAAAGCCGCATTTGCACATGAGGAGGATGGAGATACGGTCGTCTACCTCACGCCTGCCGGCTTGAAGTCTCTCGAAGCGGAAATCACACGTCTCGATACCATTGATCGACCGCGCGCCGTTAAAGATGTGAGCGAGGCGGTGCAAAAAGGTGATCTCTCCGAGAACGCAGAATACCAAGAGTCCCGCGCGCGCCTCACTCGTACAGAAGGACGTATTTTTCGACTCCGGGAAAAATTGAAACGCGTTGAATTGATTCAGAAGACAGACGGTCAGCAGACGGTTCAAATCGGATCCACGGTCACGATTACGGGCCCGAATGCTGAAAAAACCTATGAAATCGTGGGTCCGGAAGAAACGGATCCGTCGAAGGGTCGCATCTCATTTCGCTCCCCGCTTGGTGCGCAGCTCATGGGAAAGAAAAAGAATGATGAGGTCACCCTGACGATCAAGGGCGAAACAACGACATTTACGATCGCTCGCATCAAATGATCCAGTGAGTGACTCATTGGATTTTCCTGAGAATCGGACGATTGATCGCCGATCTGCTATCCTATGGAGACTTTAGAGCGATGAGTGTGGGGGGAGACCTCCAAACTCTTAACTCGTAACTCTCCCTTCTTTATGAAGTATCGTGCCATCTCATCCCTCGCTCTTGCGGTGATCCTGATTGCCGCACTCCCCTCCTCCCCGGCTCGCGCCGCGATTGCGGATGGGTCGCTCGTCAAAAGTCCGGAGCAAAGCTCTGTGTACTACGTGACGAACGGGAAGCGCTACGCGTTCCCGAATGATCGCGTCTTTTTTAGCTGGTACAAGGACTTTTCCAGCGTCGTTGAGATCACCCCAACGGAGCTCGCGAGTCTCCAGCTTTCTGGAAATGTCACGTATAAACCAGGGTTTAAGCTCGTCAAAATCACAACAGATCCGCGCGTCTTTGCGGTTTCGCATTATGGGATTCTTCACTGGATCACCTCCGAAGCCGTGGCGACCTCGCTGTATGGATCGAATTGGAACAAACAGGTTGATGATATTCCAGATACGTTTTTCATGAACTACACCGTGAAAGAGCCGATTACGGCCGCCACAGACTATGATCGAACGATGGAGTCAAGCGTCACCTCCATTGCGTTTAATCTGGGTGTCCTCACGCACTTTCAGGCAAATAATGGAACGGATAGCGCGCAAGGGAATACGCCAAAGATTGGGGGCTGCATGATCTTCCCTGCGGACAATGCCTGGAATACGCCCATCACGAATCTTCCGGTCCGTTCAGACTCTGCCACGTTCGTCAGTTCGATTGGGGCGACCGCACCGCTCCATCCGGATTTCGGAGAGAATCAGTCATACGGTATCCCATTCAATATCGTTCCGGGGACACAGACCAATGTTCCGATCACGTTTACCGCATACGGAAATGAGAGTGACCCGGGTCCGTATCCGATCCCGGACAATGCGGTCGTCGAGGCTGGATCAGATGCGCATGTCCTCGTCCTTCAGCAGATCACCTGCCGCCTCTACGAGCTCTACAACGCAAAGAAGACCGCTTCTGGCTGGTCTGGCGACTCTGGGGCCATTTGGGACCTCTCATCGAACAAGACGCGGACGATCGGGTGGACGTCGGCCGATGCCGCAGGGCTCCCGATCCTCCCCGGTCTCGTTCGCTATGACGAAGTGGCGGCTGGTGCGATTCGCCACGCGATTCGGTTCACGGCTCCGAAGACGCAAAATGGATACATCCTTCCCGCAACACACCAGGCTGGGAAGAACGATGCGACGCTTCCGCCGATGGGACTTCGCATGCGCCTGAAGGCGAGTTACGACATTTCGAATCTGACCGGACAGGCCCGTGTGATCGCAGAAGCGATGAAGACCTACGGAATGATCCTCGCGGACAATGGGTCCTCCTGGTTCTTCCAAGGGGCGCCTGATCCGCATTGGAACGATGCGGAGCTGAATCAACTCAAGGCCATTCCGGGGAGTGCCTTCGAAGCCGTTGATACGGGGCCGATCATGAAGTAATCTTCAGAGCTAGCAATCAAACAATCCAGTCAGCTGACTGGATTGTTGTATTGTTGGATTGTTTGATTGCTGAGTTACGAAGACGCTACGGGTGACTTCGGCCGATGCACGTAGATGTCCCAGAATGCCTTCGCGCTGGCGAACAGATCGCGAATCCAGAACCAGCGGCTGTTCACATATGTTTCCCGGTCTGCAGTGACCCCGACGGCATCAATTCCAAGTTCATTGCAGAGAAAGAGTGCGCGACCAAGGTGAAATCGTTGCGTCACAACAACCGCCTGCGTCACCCGAAATTTCTCGATGGCGCGTTTGCATGACTCGAAGGTTCGATACCCTTCCCCATCGATGTAGATGTCTTTTTCCGGGACGCCTGCGGCCATGGCCGTTTTTTTCATGACATCAACTTCGTCCGTGTGAAATTTTCCGTTATCGCCAGAGAGGAGGAGCGCATACACGCGCTGTTGCTTGTAGAGGTCGACCCCGGTGAGGATCCGGTCGCGGAGCGCGTCTGAAGGCGTCCCATCGCGATTCACGGACGCGCCAAGGACAATCGCGACCGGTTCATCGTGGATTCGGGAAGGGGTTCGAATGATTTTCGGAATGTAGAGCAACTGAACGACGGCGATGACGACCACGAGTCCGCCGCAGAGCGCGGACGCAAAAAAACAGATCCACCCAATGGGGAGCCGTTTTGTCGCAGGCGTCATGAGACCAAGTGGAAGTTCGCTCATGCAGTGGAGTGTACCATTTGATCGAGCGGCTGCCTTTACGCGGCGTCCTCTCCGACCGGAAGGGCATCTGGATCCTCGCTCGCGATTCGGAGGACGTCTTTTTCAATCTTCGCAAATTCTTTTGATGCGAGATCGTACTGGTTGGTGGCGGTTCCAAGCGCGCGTCCGACGCCGGCAAACCGTTCTTCGTAGGTTGTCAGATGCCGTCCAAGGTCGGCGATGCGCTTTCGGATTTCTTTTGCACGCTCCTCAATCGCCATCCCGCGAAGCCCCTGGAGAACGGTTTGGAGGTACGCCAGGAAGGAGGTCGGCGACACGATGATGACATGATATTTCCCTGCGGCTCGCTGGATGAGGTTCTCCATGTCTTCGGTTTGCGTGGCGATGCCGATGCGATTGACGAGCAGATCGTAATAGATGGCTTCATGTGGGATGAACATGAATGCAAAATCCATTGTCCCCTCCTCCGGCCGGACATATTTCGCCGTTTCTTGAATGCGGAGCTTCAAGTCGTTGATAAAGATTTTTTCGAGGCGTTCGCGCTCTGCCGGAGCTTGTTCATCTGCGAGACGGTTGTAATTATCAAGGCTGAATTTGGAGTCGATCGGAACGATGCGGTCCTTCACGAAAACGACCGCATCGACAATGTTTCCGTCTTTGAAGGCGTACTGCATCTGGAAACTTCCTGGCGGGAGGACATTTTTGAGAAGCGTTTCGAGATAATATTCGCCCAAAATGCCGCGCTGTTTCGGATTTTTAAGAATGTCTTGAAGCTGCTGAAGCTGGACTGTCACATCTAGCACCTGTCGCGCCGCTTCCTCGACGTGCATGAGCTTTTCCGTAACGTCACGGACAATGGATGACGTGGCAGCAAAATTCTGTCGGACGGCCTGATGCGTATCGACCATGCGATCCTCAAGTGTTTTTGAGAGCTGGTTAATTTGCTGCTGAAGGAGTACAAGAGATTGGGTGTCCTGTCCGGTTTGAAGCGTCGTTGCCCCGGTGAGCGACTTCAGCCGCAGGCCAAGCCAAATGATCGCGCCAACCAGGGCGATCCCGATGATCAAGAGGGTCACGATACCTGCCGTCATAGCGGTGGCTAGCGTGACACGGACGCAACGATTTTTGTAGGGCGTCTGGTTCGTCCACCATCTTGACTTATCCACTGACCCCCTCTTCACAAGTTTTTGCCCGCGCTTTATCTTCACGCCCATACAAAAACCAAGCGTCACACATTCATTTTCTATGGCTACCGCGCTCCGTATTTCTGCAGAAGCTCAAGATCTCGAAGAAGATTGGGACCCACAGGGCCTCAATAGCCTCGATAAAGAAATTCTCGAATCCTTTGGAGATTCTGGTGAAGAGGATGAAGAGGTGGTTACACCGACGGAAGTCCCGCGAACCGATGAAGATGGGGAGGAAATCCATTCAGATGACCTTGATCGTGATGGATTAACAGAGCTCGAAGAAATGGAACGCCTCCTGAAGAGTGAAGAATCCCCGCTTGATTTCGCCATGGTCGCTGAGGAAGAATAGGGAAAACATTGAAACAACAAAGCCACAGGAGTTCCTGTGGCTTTTGCATGTAAGAAGATGAGGCAGTCGTTAGTAGGCAGTAGGCAGTAGAAACGCGTTTCTACTGCCTACTGCCTACTAACGACTGCCTATTTCTTGATTGTCCAAAACCCCGTCAAATAGGATGTCGTTGATTTCGGATCCCCGCCATAGTTCGTCGAGAGGTCATGCGCCGTCAGGTGAAACGTCGGCGTTTTGTGATCCGCATGCAGTGCCGCACAGAGTGTCGACACGCTGCGCCCGCTGTCGAGGTTTTGATCGGTGGCATTCCAGAGATGTTGTTCGTCGCAGGTCTCGATCCATGTCTTCGTGTTGATGTCGTGCTGAAAAGCTTCATCCCCGCTCAGGTAGTGGCTCATATCTGCGGAGATGACGATGAACGTGTGCGGGCGGTCTAATGCCTCTCTGAGCGCGATTTTGAGGTTTGACGTGGCATCTGGGCGGTTCATCCGAAGTGCGAGCGGAAGAATACGAGCGTTTGGGAATTCATGTGCGAGAAATGGGACAACCGCACCGATCCCGTGCTCGTTCTTGAAGAGCTCCGGGCTGTAGGAAGCGATTCCGCGTTGAACAAGGCTGCTGACATCGTCCGTCGCAATTTCGATTTCTCCGGACGGCGTATCATACGGGTGATCATGCGTTGAAAGTCCAGGGCCCTTGTTGAAGTGGTCTGGCGAGAGAATGACGATCTCTTCCGTCTCAGGGAGGACGGTATGGAGATCACGTGCGAAGCGAGCAAGCAGGGGTGCGGCGAGGTTATGGTGGTTCACCAGTCCGGCAACGGGTCGTTCAGTGGCTGGGATCGATGCGCGTGTGGTGGAAGCGGCGATCTCAAACGCCGTCTTGAGATCAGTCGGATTCATAAATGGAACGGTTGGAATGGCAGAGAGGCTTGCGTTTTGCGTATCTCCTGAGGGGGCGGGTTGGGATGCGGCGGGATCCGCGATCAGTTGTGGCGTCGCTGTTGATCCAGGAGTATTTGGATGAGCGACATGCCAGACGGTCACAACCGCCCCCAGAAGGAGGGCGGTTGTGATGAGACTGATTGCAATGTGGCGGCGCGACATGCGTGTCAGAACGAATGAGTCTCTTTATTACTCAATCGTGATGGTCTGCTGTTCGGTGAGGTTCGCAACGGACGGCGTTTGCTCGTGTTGGACCACGGCTTGGAGTGCCGTGTATGTCCCCTTCGCAATCACCCGCGCGGTGTAGGTATCGTCTCCTGGCTTATACGTCTTGCTCTTGCATTCGACGAAGGTCGGATTACTGTCACGATCATTGAAGTACCATCCCGGCGTGAATCCGAAGGCTCCAAGTCCCGCGGGAAGCTGATCGTGGATGTCGTAGCATCCATCCGGTGCCGTGTCGGCGATCGTGATATGAAGTGTGACGGTCACGAGCTCCCCTTCTTTGAAATGATCCGTCACCTCCCCTTTTTCATTCTTGTAGGTTCGGGTGATCGTCAGATCTTTTGATGGGGTGATCGGATCCGTTGTTGGTCGATTGAACGAAATGGCGGCAGGTGCATCAGTAGAGATGATCTTGAACGCCTTCGCTTCATCAGCAGTGAAGGTGACGGTCTGTGGCCAGCCATTCATGAGTTTGATGGTCTGATTTCCGTTGCCGGCGGTGTACACGATTGTGACATCTCGACCGATCGCATTCGGTACGGCGATCTTCAAGAATCCGATGCGATCAAGCGGGGTAAACGCATCTTTATTCCAGTTATTGCGAACCCAGGCACGGAGCGCGCTTGCCGATGGATTGGCGAGCAGTTCTGCGATGCGCGCCGTTTCAGCTGTCGCCTCGATATTCTCCGCCTCTTTGTCTGAGACGCGGATCATCATGCGGTCGTCCTGTTTTTCGCCTTTCTGAATGATCGTGTTGAGGAGGCTGTTCGCGGTTTCGCTATCGCCAATCGCGGCGAGTCCGCCGGCGACAGATAACGTTTCGCGCCAGGAGAGATCTTTCTGAGCGGATGCGGCCTGGAGCTCAAGGAGAACGGGTTCGCCGAGGGCAGCGAGTCCGGAAAGGGCACGGAGCTGCGCTTCTCGTGGCTGGTCGTTCATGCTCAAGAGCTGGCCGAGATAGGACGCCATCGCAACGCGGTCAAAATATTCCGGAGCAATCATCGCGACTTTTGAGGTGACTTCCGGGTCTGATCCCCCGTAACGGACGAGTGCGATTCCACCGTCCATCTGCTGGTACGGCTTGAGCGTTTCTTTGGTAGTCGTCGCTTGGTGATTGGGGAGATCGCTGAAATAGTTTACGAGAAGGTCGTTCGCGATCGTTGAACCAATTTTGGATTCAACACGCTCGGAGTTCGTCCAGGTCATTCGATTCAGGTCATTCAGATACTGAGCGCGTGTCATCGGGAGGAATCGGACATCAACCTCTGGGAGACCACCAAGATCGCCGAGGGTCGTCCCCTCTTTTGCGTCGATCCGGACAGCCTCCATGCGGGTGAAGATGTTGTCGACAACGGTGATGTGCCTGAGGAACGCATCCTGTCCGGTGCTGGATTTCACCCGAATGGTGATGGGATAGTCCCCGGCGGCCAATTTTTGAACCGGGAGGTAGGCGGAGTCGAATGCGTTGGCATGCACGGTGGCGTTCTTAATGCCTGCACTCGGTGCGTCGACCGTAAAATCAACGCCTTCTCCGGTCTTCAATCCGGTCCCGAAGGCACGGAGTTTGATCTGCATCTGATCAGATGAAGTGAGACGCGGTGGAATGACGGCTGTCACGAACACCGGCTTCGTGACCGGAATCTTGGAGATGCTCGATCCGGCGTACCGATCTGGTGTTGCGGCAACGGCCGTGACGCGCCAACTCGTAATGTTGTCGGGGAGCTGAATGGACGCGCTCGCCTTCCCATTCGCATCGGTTGTGACAACCGTATAGGCAGCGGTATCTTTGAAGTTTGTTCTGACTTGGTTCGCGTCTCCCCCGCCCCCACCTTTCTCGGCACCAGAAGCGTACATGTCAACTCGTTCGAGCGATTTGTGTGTGAGAATGATTCCATTGCTAACTGGCCGATACAGGCCGTCTTTTGGATCATTATTAATGCTATTCCATGTCGCCGCGTAGAGCGCTTCATCGACGATATCGAGGGTGACGCGCGCATTTGAAAGCGGTTTTCCGGCAGGATCCGTCACCGCCACGTTCACTTTTGCGGTCGCGCCCGGCGCGTACGTCTTTTGATCAGTCGTAACCTGCACCGTTGCATTTCGAGAGGTTGTATCGAAATAGCAGTAGGTCGTGAAGTCCTGGAATGCACCATCAATGAATGCGATCCCCCACAGGGTCATATTCGGAACATGGTCATTCGTAAAGGTGAATTCATCCGTTGAGAGATTGCTCACCTTGGCATCGAGGATTCCTTGAATAGCCTGAACATAAAGGAACGTCGGGTGCGGCTGTGACGGGACTGGATCCGCTTTGCGGAAAAATCCAAAGGAAGCATGATCACCGATTTTGAATGGCGGGTTCGTCCCGTCCTGGACGGACGGGTCCGTATTCTTGAATTCCAGTGGTACGGCCTGTGCGGAATTCTCAGATGGTCGGTACTGCGCTCCCCAGTAGTCGGATGCGTATGATCGATCGATGCTCATCGAACCCGTATCGTCTTTTGCCGAGGCGATCACGCGGTAGTATCGATCCTTCTTCATGGGGAACGATGTTGCCGCTTTTCCGTTTGCATCCGTCGTCAGTGTAAATGTCCCGACAGTGGCGGATTTTTCAATGTAGTTGACGATCGGATAGGTTTTTTTCTCGATCGGGTCATATCCAGTTCCGGCTGGTGTTCCTTCCCACCAGTACTCATAGATCGTTCCGGAAACAGCTTTTCCGGGAGCGGAAGGCCATTTGTCCTGGGGAATCGCGTCTTCATTTCGGGATGCCGGCAGGGTGACCTTTTGGAGCGTGTAGGAAACGGTCGCGGTGCCATTCTTATCCGTCGTTTTTGAGTTCAATAAGACGCGTGAGTTCCAGACCATGATGTAGTCATTCGTTTGGATATCTGCCTGCTCTCCAAGGGTTGGATGCGCGCTCAAGGATTGGCCGTCGGGCTCGTTACAGTAGTCATCTGGATTGAGCGACGTGCAGAGCGGAGCATTTGCTTGATACTCGAATGTCGTCTCGCCGTCTTGATTGATGTTCTGCTTCTTTTGATCTTGGCCGCTCAAATCAGCTTGAACTTCAAGATTTGAAACCGGCGTTCCGTCGAAAAAGGAGGCATTGACCGCGTACGAAATTTTTTCACCGTTGAAGTAGTCGGACTTGTCTGTCGTGGAACCGATCGTGTACGCCGGTTTTTCAAAGTCACGAACGTCGATGTAATCGGAATACAGATCGGTCCCATCGTGGACGAGGACGAGCTGGTAGGAGTCTGGGGCCAGATTCGACCAATCGATCGAGGCGGTGAAGAATCCTTGAGCGTCTGGTGTGACCGTCACTTGCTTATAGGTTTTTGACTTCGGACCTCTCCAGAAATAATCGTAGTAATCCGTCTTTCGCAACTCAATCGTCACGGATCCGGTTGGCGGTCCACTCCCCTTTCGCTCCTGAATGATTCCGGACAGCTTCGCTTCGTCAGCGAGATGGTAGAGCGGACGGTCGGTGTGAAGGAATGCAGCGATGTTGTCATCTCCCATGGGCCGGTACTGATACCACTGGCCGTAGATATTTGCCGCATCCGGCGCGAACGAGACGTATGCCGAATGCGATCCTTCTCCAACTTGAAGGACGACGCCGTCATGTGTGGTTGTGGATGTAATCACCTCCGGGGTTTTGACGTACGCCAGGCCTTGCGCGTCGGTTGCCTGTTTTTCACTCCCGACCGTGACTGGAATGTTTTGAATCGGGCTGTTTCCAATCGCATCAACGGCCCAGATGAGTGTTCGATCGTTCGCACTCATGAGATACACGGCCACGGACGTTGATTCAAGATAGAGCCAGCTCAAGAGATTGTCTTTTGAAGTCAAACGAACGAGATACTTACCTTCCGGGAGATCGGTCGGGAGATCGATCTTTTTTGGCGCATAAGACCAGACTTCTTTTGTGCCATACGGGGTGGCGGAAAATTCAAATGCTTGGTTTTTTGCGTATTTCTGCTGGAGCATGCCGGACTGGATCGTGCAGTTCGCAAATGATGGAATACGCATCTCTTCTTCGAGATAGGTCTTTGCCTCATCTGCGGTCAGTCGGAAGCCCGTGACGGTTGAGGTCGCGACGTCCCCACTGGTGTAGACATAGATTGCGGCCGGCTTTCCCGGAACAATACTCTCATGATTATCGATGGGATAGATTGTTGAGAGCGGCTTTGAATCTGCGGTTAGTGATTGTCGCTGTGTTTCAAATTGGAGCTTAATGTCTTTTCCAAGCGTGAGATCGCTCCCCGCGACGCCCCAGCTCGACTTCATGGTGACGGTGTAGAGCGTCCCATATTGAAGGGGTTGCTCTGGAACGAATGCGAGTGTTCGTCCATGGGTTTCGAATCGACCCACCGCCGCCGGAGTGATGGAGAACGAAGAGGTCGCATCCGTCCATCCCTTCATGCTCATGCTGAATTCAATCCCCGTGTTGACGGGAACGTTGTTCGAATTTTGGCCCGGAACCGTCGAAAGGACGCGGAACAGGTCCTTTGTCTGAAGCGCCCAAGTGAAGGTTCGTCCGGTCCGATCACCGGAATCGTCACGAAGAGTTGTTTTGATTTTTGCCTGATACACGCTTCCGGCTTCAAGTGATCCGTCCGGAGTAATTTTAAACGTATGGTCCCCTGTTTTTTCAACAGTAAAGCCAACGGTTGTTGAGCTTGCATCTCCGAGGACGGCTTTGGCCAGGACGAGATGGGTTTTAATATCATCAGCGCTCACATCCACCTTTGTCTGGACCGTAAACGTGGAAGAAGGGCTGACACCAGCCGTGTCTTTCGTGTCTGCGGTAAAGGTAAACGCATCGGCGGCATTTGCAGCCGGAATGATCAGTTCGGAGAGGGTTGCGGTGATGGAATTCGGATTCTTTGAATTCTGGAGATAGGGCATGAATGGCCCAACCAGCATAAGCAGGATCAACGCAAACACGGCCGCCGGGACGAGTGTCCGTCTCCAGGCAGACCAGAGACGCTGTAATTTTCGCTGGATCGGCTCCCGGTCGGGATCCTTGATCTTGAGCGGATTTTTCAGCGGTCTTGAAGGGATCGTCTTTTTCGCTTCCGCTGGTGCGGCGGCTGGCGCAGTCGCCTCGGCTTTGAGCTCGTTGGCACGTGACATAAGTGTGGCGCGCTGGGTGGCCGCAACGCCCGGATCAAGGGGGGCGCTGGGGGCTTCGGCCTCGCGCGAGAGGGCCGATGTTACCTCCAAGAACGGTTGAACCTCGGGATCATGACAAGACCCGGGAGCGGAGATCTCTCGGTTCAATGCAGATGCGCGTTCATCGGTGGTCATATCGTTTGCGTTGCGTCAGCGTGGGCCGGCGATCGTTGTTCGAGAAGCGATTGGCGGAGTCGTCCAACAGCCCGATACACGAGGACGGATGCATGATTTGCGGAAATGTCGAGTTCCTTGGCGATTTCATCCGGTTCAAATCCTCCGTAAAAACGAAGCGAGAGAACTCGCTGATCCCGATCTGAGAGGGTAGCCATCGCATTCCGAAGCGCCTCCCCTTCAATGACAAGCTCCGTATTCCATGCCGGATCATCGTCTGATGGCGGATCCCAGGTCTCCAGGTTGTCGCTGACGTGCTCTTTTTTGGTTGAGGATTTTCTGGAGAGATCGATGATCGCATTGAGTGCGACGCGGTAGAGCCAGGCGGTAATCCGTTGTCCTTGAAATTCGATGGTATTCGCGGATTCCAAGAGTTTCATGAAGGTCTGGCTCACAATATCTTCCGCCGTCTCTTTATGCCCGCACCGTTTCAGACAGAAGGCGTACACCGTATTCGCGTATAGATCATAAATCTCGCCGATGACGGTCGGATCAGTCGCCAGTCGTTCGATGAGGAGACGGTCGGCGTCTTGTGTTGAATTCGAGTCCGAAGTGGAAGGGCTCATGAGGAAAACGATTGAACGGCGTGTCTGTGACAGGGGTGGATGATCAAACGGGGTGTATTGTGGCTAAATATAGCGAATAAACGACCAAACGACAGCGCTCGCGAGCAGGACCCAGAGGAATCCGGTGACCGCCCATCCCCTCCTCCATGTCAGGCAGTACGTGAGCGCGGAACCGAATCCAACGATTGGGAGGGCGAATGTCACAGCCTGATCGTTCCGATCAGAAGCGGATAGCTTTGTGTTACCGCCTAAATGCGCGAGTGCAGCGAGCCGAAGGACGAATGGAAAAGCGACGAGCGGAATGAGGGCTGGAAGCGGAATCGCATCAATCACATTCGCGAGGATCTGCTGTGTAATATGAACAAATCGATCCGCAAGATCTCTTGTGGCGAGTGATCGGATCGTTGTTTCAAGCGTAAACGGGAGGAATGCCGCAAACAAAAAATATGGCGCAAAGAGCACCCAGAACGCATTTCGTTTCCAGATATACCAGTACCAAATGGTTGCCGATGGATTGACGGCGATCGCGAATGTCCAGAGGGCGCGTCTGGACCAGTCTTCGCGAGGCGTTGAAGCGGCATGGATCATCGCCATGATCCAAAGAATGCCAAGGACGATCCCGTAGAGGGTGATGATGGCAAGTGTAATCGTCGTGATCATGGGGAGTGCATCGGATCTCTCAACTTAAAAACGCTGATGGATATCAAGTCGCTGAATGTTCATCGCACTTAATTCCTCATCAAATGGAAGTTTCGGATCCCAGTGATTCAAACAGAAGAGTTGTTTTCCAAGTGCAAATCCAATCCCGAGTTCCAGAAACGTGTTTGCGCCAATATAGCCCTCATATCCGCTCCGTGTTTCATCGTTGACCGCCAGGATGGAATCGCAGGACTGAATTTCTTTATACATCTGCCTCATGAAGAGGGATTTTTGCTTCACACGATCCACAACGGTCCCCGCTTCAGAGAGATCGACGGGGAGGGTGACCTGGTGTCCGTGCTGTTCGAGCGTTTTGGCGAGTTCTCGTATCCGACCAAGGTTCCGCATGGATCCGACCAGGCAGACATTCATATGGGTCTATGATAGGCCACGCGGACGTCTACGTAAAGCAAAAAGAGATGCGAAACCGCATCTCTTTTTGCTTTTTCGGATTTCTTTAGGAGCACCCACTCGTGCTTCCGCAGTTCAGGCATTTGTAGCAGGCAGCATTTCGAACCATCATGGAGCCGCAGGTGTCGCAGAGCGGCGCATCCGATTGATTGTCGAACGTTGAAGTGAGCTGATCAACGCCTTCTTTTACCGGCTTCGCTTCAAGGAGGCTTTGCTGTTTTTCTTCCTGAACGAATTCTTTAATCGTTTCAACGACAGCGGTGTCTTCGGTATTAGGAAGAATTTCATCCTCAACTTTGAGTCCAAGCGCCTGTCGGTCTTCCGAAGGGAGGAACTTGAGCGCAAGCCAGCGGAAGATATAGTCCGTAATGGATTTCGCCATGCGAATGTTCGGATTCGTGGTGAAACCAGATGGCTCAAACCGCATGTGCGCAAATTTATTCACGAGGGTTTTGAGCGGAACGCCATACTGCAAGCCGATGGAAATTGACGTTGCGAATGAATCGAGGAGTCCGGAAAGGGTGCTCCCCTCTTTATTCATCGTAATGAAGACTTCTCCCGGTTGTCCATCTTCGTAGAGACCGACGGTGATGTAGCCCTTATGCGTGCTGATTTGGAACTGGTGCGTGATCGCTTTGCGCTCCGGCGGCATTCGGCGGCGACGGGCGATAAAGGTTTCTCCGACAACGGATGGTTCGCGGGCAACGGATTGCTCTGAGACGACGACGGGTTGCTGGACTTCTGCGGCCACGCGCGGCTCTTCTTTGCGAACTTCTTCTTTCTTTGTCGTGAGTGGTTGTGAGCGCTTGCATCCATCGCGATAAATAGCGATCGCTTTGAGCCCTAATTTCCAGCCCTGAATATAGACATCCATCACCTCGTCCACGGTGGCTTCTGCCGGCATGTTCACAGTTTTTGAAATAGCTCCGGAGAGGAATGGCTGCGCGGCGGCCATCATTTTGATGTGTCCCATTGGTCCGATGGCGCGCGTTCCGCGGGCGGCCTTGAAGGCGCAGTCAAACACTGGAAGATGCTCGGGTTTGAGCGGTGATCCTTCGATCGTATCGTTTTGGTCGATGAAATCAATGATGGATCGAATCTCAAGCTCGGTATATCCGAGCGCGTGGAGCGCTTCCGGCACGGTTTCGTTGACCAGCTTCAGCATCCCGCCGCCAATGAGCCATTTGTATGAGACGAGTGCGATCGGCGGTTCAATGCCAGTGGTTTGGCAGTCCATGAGGAATCCGATCGTTCCCGTTGGTGCGAGGACGGACACCTGGGCATTGCGATATCCGTAGCGCTCCCCTTCTGCGAGCGCGCGATCCCAGGCGCTTCGGGATTCTTCCAAGATGTTCATCGGAACGCCGGATGTTGGGATTTCGTATGCGGCGTCACGGTGTTTTCGGATCACGCGGAGCATGGCATCCTCATTCTTTGCATATCCGCGGAACGTGCCGATTTTTTCGGCAATATGAGCGGATTGTTCGTAGGCGACGCCCGTCAGAATGGCGGTCAGGGCACCAGCAAGGTGTCGTCCATCATCGCTGTCGTATGGGAGTCCGCGGCTCATGAGCAGGGCGCCGAGGTTCGCATATCCTAATCCAAGCGTTCGGTAGTCCCAGGAGTTCTGTTCGATGGCCGGCGTTGGATAGCTTGAAAGGTCCACAAGGATTTCCTGCGCGGTGATCATCGTCTTGCAGACGTGCTCATAGGCAACGACATCGAATCCTCCACCGGGGAGCTCGAATTTCATGAGGTTGACGGAGGAGAGGTTGCACGCCGTATCATTCAAGAACATGTATTCAGAACACGGGTTGGACGCGTAGATGCGATCAGAATTGATGCAGGTGTGCCAGGCGTTGATGGTGGTGTCGTACTGGATCCCTGGATCGCCACATTCCCAGGCTGCTTGCGCGATTTGGCGCATGAGTTCGCGCGCCTTGAATCGTTCGCAGGGTTCTTTTGTGAGCACGTATTTCGTCCAGAATTCGCCATCATTTTCAACCGCGGTCATGAATTCATCATTCACACGAACAGAGTTGTTTGCGTTCTGGAAGAAGATGGAGGCGTAGGCTTCGCCTTCGATTGAGCCATCATATCCGGCATCAATGAGTGCGTGGGCTTTCTTTTCTTCTTTTGCTTTGCACCAGGTGAACCGGACGATATCAGGATGTTCGACATCGAGAATGACCATTTTTGCGGCCCGACGCGTTTTTCCACCGGATTTGATGACGCCGGCGAATGCATCGAGTCCTTTCATGAACGAAACGGGTCCAGAAGAATGTCCGGAGGATCCGCCAAGCTTTTCTTTTGAGCTCCGAAGATTGGAGAGGTTCGATCCAGCGCCAGAACCAAACTTGAACAGCATTCCTTCCGTGACCGCGAGGTTCAGAATGGAACGCATGTCGTCGTGCGCGGAGTTGATGAAGCACGCGGAGCACTGTGGGCGTGGATTGATCCCGACGTTGAACCACACTGGGGAGTTAAACGCAGCACGCTGATTCACGAGGATGTCCGTGAGTTCGGCTTCGAAGTTGTCTGCATCGACAGCCGCATCGAAGTAGCCCGCATTTCGCCCATACCCGGCAATGGTCTTTGCGACACGATCGACCATCTGCTTGACGCTCGTTTCACGTTCCGGCGTTCCAAGGCGGCCGCGGAAGTATTTTGAGACGATGATATTCGTGGCGGTCTGGCTGTATGTCTTTGGGATTTCAACTTCTTTCTGCTCAAAGACCGTTTCTCCTTTTGCGTTCGTGATGGTGGCATCGCGAAGCTCCCATTCAACGAGTGTGTATGGGTGGACGCCGGGTTTGGTATAAAACCGATTGAATCGAATCCCCTTTCCGTACGTTGGGGAGACTGGGATCGCTCTCCGATCGATCCGTTCCGAAAGATAACGCTTTGCGACGTGATCCAGGTTCGAGTCGATGAGCGTCATGATAATGACTTCACGGACGTCATCAGATGATGGAATGTGGACGCCGTCATACCGACGCGACAGACGCGCGAGGATGTTCGAGAAGACTCGATTAAGCGACCGCTCATCTTTCCCCTGCCCTGCGGCATCAAAGGCACGTTTCAATGAAGACTCGAGTTTAAGCGTATCAAAATCTTCCAAGCGCCCATCGCGTTTTCGAATGGCTTTCACGGAGGTCACATGATCCCAGATTTCAGCCGCATGACGTTTTGCGTCAGCGTGAAGATCACGCGAATGGGTGTTGGGCATGACGGCCCGTGAGTCGGTCTGTGGGGACGCGTTTGGAGACATAGGATGAGAAATGAAGGCAAGAATTGGGTTACGGTCGAGGTCATCTTTCCTGGCGTTCAATGGAACGTCAAGGCGAAAATACACACGAACAGGCGAAATGATACCTGTTCGTTGCTCTGTTCCCCTCCCCGATAGCTACTAGATGTAGTGGCTACTGACAGATTATACCACCAGATATAGAAAGAGGCTCGAAGTTGTGGATATCTCGTCTGATACAAGGATCTATCCTGAATTCACGCGAACGATCCCCTCGATTTAGAGTCCGAGACTGAGTGGGATGCTTGAAGGTCGGGCAAGATCCGGAAGAACGGGATCGATGGGGAGCGGGATCGTCTGAAGCGTTCCCATTCGATCGGTGAATTTGATTTCTTTGTGGACCAGCGCGTACTCATAGACGTCGCGCGTCACTTTGACGTCTTGGATACAGTAGTCTTTTAATTTTTGAATTTCTCCCTTTTTCCAAAACTCAACAGCCTGCAATCCATGTCCGGATTTCCCAACGCCAAGCGTGGCCTGTGCAACGTCATCGAGTTTAATTCGGAAACCGAGTCGTTTCTGAATTTCAGCGAGAAGATCAAGCGATGGGAGCCGGCTGAGGTCCCCCGGATAGTATGATTGAAGGCACGGGATATCAAAATGGTCGCTGTTATATCCGACAAGCCGATCTGCGCGTTCGAGTCGTGGCCAGAGCTTTGGGAGATCTTCTTCTAAAAACGATTCGAAGGTGTCTGTTTCATAAAAATAGGCGCATACCACAGAGACTTGAAGGAGTGCGGGATTGTATGCGCCGACATCTTGGAAGGTGTTGCGCGTTTCGATATCAAAGACGACTTCACGGCGTTGCATAGCGGCGAAAACGATAGCATGCAGGTTGCGATGGGGCTAGTCATCATACGCGTCTCGCGTGATGCGTTGGACGTCGAGACAAAACATCACGAGACAGTCTTGTCTCGTGATGGATGATTGGGATGTTGTGGTGCGCTTTCGTCACAAGCTCCCCTCCTTACGGCGTACGTTCATGGAAGTACGTCCGTGCGAGATCCCAAAAACTTGAATCTGCATGTTTCGTCTTCATCCACCACCACCATTCCACGCCCCAGAATGAAATTCGGGAAATTCCCATGCGATCCGCGAACGAGAAATTCTCAATCATCTGAGCCGTAGAGAATGTTTTTAATTGGGTCGAGATGGGATCTGCGACAATGCTTGCCCAGGGTTCCATTTGGAATTCAGACACGTAGATGCCATGCACGAATGCGGAGACGAGGAGTCCGTGGCGCGCGTACCAGTATGATGGAATCCAGACATAGCGCATGATTTTTCGTTGCGGGGTGAGTACGACGCGGTACACGCTCACGCCGAGTCGATCGACGAGCGGTCCAACGGATAGCCACGTTGAAAGTTCTCCTGAGTCTGTCGTGTAGATCGGATGATTCGGGTCGAGCGATCGAACGAGCGCAATTTCCTGTTTGAAGAATGCTTTGTCCGGCTTTGGACATACTCCAAACGGGAACATTGCCTCATTCTCAACTTGCCAGGCCTCAAGGGCGGGATGTGATCGATATCGTTCAACGGTTTGCGTGATGTAATCGAGTCGGGCCGCGTGTTCGTCCCCGGTTGAGAGTGATTGCGCCCAATCTGGGATCCAACATTCTGGCCAGCGTGGAAGTTTTGCGCCCACCGCAAGCGTGACGTGGCCGTTCCGCGCGCCAATCTCATCCATTTCAAAATCGGTTTCCGACCAGTTATATGTATCAATTTTTGGCTCCACGATGCTCCAATAGGCCGGAATTCTAAAATATCGGACGCCAAGGTCATCAAGTGTTGCAATGAGTGTTTCTTTCCAATTCAGGCTCAACTCGCGCGCATACGGTGCGCTAAAGGTTACGCCAACGATTGAAGGGGGTTGAGCATGCTGTTGAGGGACGCTGATCCACAGGAATGCGATGAGCGCAACGAGAATGCTGCCGAGCGGCAGCGTGATCCAAAGAACGACTCGAAAGCGTCGATCGGATGCGGAGGGTGTTAGACGACGAGCCATAGACCAGCGGCGACAAAGACGAGGGCGATTGATTTACGGATAATGGTTTGGGTTGTGAGATCTTCATTGAGAATGGTCGACGCGCGTTTCGAAAGAATGAATGCGACGAGAACGAGGAATGCATACTGAACGGCTTGAAGCGCGTTGACGATGGCCGCACTACCGAGACTGGTGGCAAATTGAACGAGAACGAATCCGCAGGCACCAAGTCCTTGGCCGACCAGGACAAGGACGGCCGCATGTTTCGCCTCACGTCGTTTCTTTT
Source organism: Candidatus Uhrbacteria bacterium (assembly GCA_023246415.1). Classification (GTDB taxonomy): domain Bacteria; phylum Patescibacteriota; class Patescibacteriia; order 2-12-FULL-60-25; family 2-12-FULL-60-25; genus 2-12-FULL-60-25. The sequence goes on along the minus strand of JAHFIK010000010.1, from coordinate 1,743 downwards.
TCGGAGTGGTCGCGGCACCTGGGAAGAATGCCTTCTTGACTTCAAGGAGCGCGGTGCGATCGATGAGGAGAATGCAGATGGCGGTGATGGCTCCGAAGATGCGGGAATATGCGAACGCGGTCAGGAATCCGGCGTCGGT
>JAHFIK010000010.1:0-1504 GCA_023246415.1 Candidatus Uhrbacteria bacterium | reverse complement strand
GTTTCGTCGAGTCGAGGAACGTCGGTTGCGATCTTCAGCTCTTCGGTGATCCGGGACGCGAGTGCGGCTGCAATTTCTTCTTCGCCATGCATACAGTACACGTGTTTTGGGAGGGACTTTGCCCCTTTGATCCAATTCACGAGTTTGTGTTGATCCCCGTGCGCGCTATACCCTCCGCAGCTCACGATGTTCGCTTTGACTTCAATCATCTGCCCGAGGACTTCGACGTGTCGTTCACCGGAATAGAGACGTCGTCCAAGCGTTCCAGATGCCTGGAATCCGACGATGAAGAGCGTGGTCCCCTTTTTGCCGAGATACCGAACGAGGTGATGGAGAATCCGTCCGCCGTTCATCATCCCTGAGCCGGCGATGATCACTTTTGGTGGCTTTGCCTCGTTGATCGTTTTTGATTCTTCCCGTGTCATGGTGATTTCAAGGCTCGGAAAGTCAAAAAAATCTTCGCCGTGCATGACGAGTTGCGAGGCTTCGCGATCGTAATATTCCGGATACGCTTTCACGACGTCGGACATGCGAATGGCGAGCGGACTGTCGAGATACACGGGAATTTTTGGAATACTCCCCTCTTCCATCCAGTTATGCAGGTTGTAGAGCAGGGCCTGTGTGCGCTCAATGGCGAATGCCGGAATAAGAAGGATGCCTCGATTGCGTGCGGTTTGTGCGACGGCATCTTTGAGCATCTGATCCCGGACGCCAGGATCTTCATGGATCCGATTCCCGTAGGTGGATTCGACAAATGTGACATCTGACGCGAACGATTGGGCGGTCGGGCGCAGAATCGGCGTATCGATATTTCCAATATCACCGGAAAAGACGACGCGTGGTCCGCCTTTTTCTTCAATCTCCACGAATGCGCTGCCGAAAATGTGTCCGGCGTCACGGAATCGGAACCGGAGATCGCCAATCGTTTTCCATTTAGAATAGTCCATTCCTTGCATGGACCGCGTGGATCGGATGAGATCCGGTTCTTCGTAGAACATGGGCTTTCCATCAAGCTGGTGTCCTTCGGTCATGATCTGAAAGGCATCTTCCAGAATGATGCGTGACATGACCTTCGTCGGTCGTGTGCAGAACACTTTGCCCTTGAATCCTTCGTGAACAAGTTTTGGGAGACGACCGACGTGATCTAAGTGAGCATGCGTGATAATCGCCGCATCAACGGTCGATGCGTCAAATCCAAACGGTCGAAGATTTTTCGCTTCACTGAATTGTGTCCCTTGAAAGAGTCCGCAATCTAAAATAAGCCGCGTTTTCGCGGTTTCAATCCGATAACAGGATCCCGTCACTTCACGCGCAGCCCCATGTACGGTGATTTTCATAAGAATCCCTCTAGAGAGATTTCGTAGATTGTATCATGCGGGGAGTCATTTGGTCTGATTTTTTCTCTACGACGTTGCGATTGTTCCGTATTGGGAAGATTTTTATTCCTTTATTCTCCACAGCAACCGTTGACCCTCATTCGAACGTATGAAATACTCGCGCGGCG
>JAHFIK010000052.1:4848-8844 GCA_023246415.1 Candidatus Uhrbacteria bacterium | reverse complement strand
TCCCACGCAACCACGCCCCACGCAACCACTTCCCTCCTCTTATGTGGCAACTCCTCGCCCTCCTTTCTGCGGTCACGGCCGCGCTCATGACGATCGTTGCAAAGATCGGCCTGAAAGAAGTTGACCCAACGCTCGCGACCGCAATTCGGAGCGGAGTCATTTTCCTGTTCATGCTCGGCATCGTTTTCTCGACCGGAAAATTGCGCGGCGCATCACTGACGGATACAAAAACCATTATCGCCATCGTCATCTCCTCGATCTTTGGGGCCCTGTCTTGGCTCTTCTATTTCCTTGCGTTGAAAAACGGTGATGCCACAAAAGTCGCCGCGATTGATAAGACGAGTCTCGCGATGATCTTCGTCCTCTCCATTCTGTTTCTGTCTGAAAAGCTCACTTGGAAACTCGCCATCGGAACACTGCTTGTCACCGCCGGCGCGATCGTGGTGGCCTTGTAAGAATCAAAACAATGTTCTTCTATCGTAGGGACGAGGCCTGGCCTCGTCCCTACGATAGATTAGAGATCATCCGTGTCATCTAGTGTCTTCAACTCTTCGATCGTGTACAGACGTTTCTCGATTCTTTCAACAAGAACCGATGAGCGATCTCTGCTTCTCGTATCGCCGTCGCAACACACAAGAGCGCGCCATCTCTGGCGCGCTCGATTCTTTTTTATGCGAGACTACATACCAGAGCAGGTCTCCCCAAGCGGGACAGAGGTAATGACACGCCAGAGCTGGTTCCGTTGATCCACCTCGACCAAATCCAGTGTCCGAAGCTCCACTTCGAACGGAACTTTCAAAATGGATTCAGCGAGCGTCCGTGCCGGTGAGGCATTGTCTGAATCGACCCATCCGATCGACAGGTGCGGCTTGAAGGAGTCGCTAATAATTTTCCCATCATCAAATTTCAACTCCGTCCATCGACTGAAGTCACTCGCGCGGACCCGAGGATCTTTTTCATGGATCACTTTGAATGCCTCGACAAGATCCCGATGGAGTGATTTGAGATCCTCATTCACCGCGCACTCGGTACGGAGAAATCCCGTCGCATCAAGGTCGATCCGCGTGGCGTTCGTTCGAATCACTTTCTGTTTCTTTGCCTGTTCTTTGACCAATCTTTCTAGATCTGGAAGCGCGGTTGCCGCAGCTCCAGACAGCAAGAGGGAAACGTGTGGCGGAAAATCCGGATTCACAACATATCGGGTGCCATAATGGTCCATCAATTCCTTATTGACGAGCATCATGCGCTCGGCGGCACCGGGGTCGATGGATGCGGAAATGGCGACAGAAAGGTCAGCCTTTGCAGGAGCGGGGGCGATAGTCATGCCCACAGGATACAGGGAATTGAACGGCCCGGCCATGGTTGGCAAGGGGTCCGGATACGAAGACCCCCGCTGACACTGGTTCAGCGGGGGCACGTCAGGAGGAGGAACGAAGCGTGAACAACTACTTTGATTTCGCCGCGAAATCCACGAGCGCCGCTTCATCCGGTTTGCAGAGCGGCCGAATCTGGCGAAATGCTTTCGCCTTTTCCAGCGGGGTGAATTTCGCAATCGAGAAGATGACCGTTCGACGCTCCTCTGTCATCAGCTTCGCGAAATGCGATACGTAAAAACGCGATTGCGCGTCGATCGGCAGTTCCGTCATTGAGAACAACAGCGTCTGCCGATCCGATGCGTCGAGCGTGTCGTAATACCGTTCGATGAACTGCGCTTGATATTCGGGATTGAAATGCTTGATCTTGAAGAGGAGGGACTGACGCGGCGTCGTTACTGGAAGTCCTGGCGCGGCTCGTTCGCCCACTCGACCTTCGGACGCCAAGAACAGCTTTTCGAAATACTGCTGACGATCCGTATCGCTCAATCCAGCCGCTTCTCTCTCGAACAATCCGTATGCGAGCGTTTCAATCAGCTCAGATGACAACGCGCTCGGTGGTTTGTGCGTAAAATAGTCAAACGCAAGGTCTGCATTCGCCGCGACCACGAGGAGCGCGAGCTGGACGTCGGGCGATGGCGGCATGTGATACACCGCATATCGCGCAAATTGGGTGTTGCCCGCGTATCGCTTACGCAACAGACCGCCCCACCAACGACCCAAACGATCCTTGAGGTCATCCACAGTCACAACCTGTTCTCCGCCATCCGCATCTTTCAGGAATTGTCCGTGCTGCATGGCGTCGATGACGCGTTGATACACGGACTCTGATTCCTGAAAATGAAACAGGAGAATGATCCCGGCGATCTTTTTTCCTTTTTCATACTGGAGCAACGTCGGAAAGACAACGTCCTTCCCAAAATACGATGCCGCCGTTGAAACGAATGCCGTCTCCTCGTTCGATTTCGGATTGAGCTCAAGCAAGGCATTGAATCCCGGTTCACCGAGCTTCGCGAGCATCGTGAGCATCAACTGAGATCGCATCTTTTGCGCAAAAATCTCGCTCAGATAGTTTTTTCGCGCAGATTCCGCGAGGCATCCGGGATTCGATCGCATGGCCGCCGTCACCGTTTCGAACGTCAACCGTTTGAGGATCGACTCGAGCTGCGCGTTGACTTTTCGATCGACGACTTGCGTGAGCGCCTCAAGTTCCTGCTTGTCAGAAAATGAGATCTGCTCGCCCTGCCGCACAATCAGTTCCGCACGCACAAACTCGTTCTCCGTCCCGCGCATGATCTGATCAATCAACTGCACCACGTGTGTGCACGGATCGTTCGAGGTGAATGCCGTCTTGAACAGCGGAAGATCTTTTTCGTCCGCGGATTCGAGGGCCGCATAGTAGGCATTGCGGCACTCGGAAGATGGCTGACTCAAGAATGCGTTGAGGACCGTCGGCTTCTCTTCCGCTGATGCGGACTGATACGTCCCGACGACACATTCAACGTCCCCTTTCTTACACGAAACGGCCAGGAGGCCGAGGGTGCAAATCGTTAAAAATCGCCCAATTTCACTGAGTTTCATCGCTTCGTTCCTTTCTCGAAAGTGCGATGTTTCGCGGGGGCATGAAAGCACGAATCGGAGGGGATGTCTAGGCAGGAAGGGGTGAGTCATGAGTCATGAGTCATGAGTCTTTGGAGGATCGACCACGTGATCAGCGATACCCATGATTTGTCATTCCGCGTAGCGGAATCGCTTTCCAGAGGCGCGATACCGCAATACACAAAATCGGAGTGGGGCGTCATGGATCTAACAGTCAGCCCTGAGATCTCGTTTCGAATGTGTACAATTTCAAAATATGTTGTCCTTGGCTAGAAAGAGATCCTTCGTCGCAGACTCCTCAGGAAAGTGAAAGGAGGTACGCGCCTCCGTACGACATATCAAAAAGCCAGTAGCGATCCGACTCGCTACTGGCTACTGCCTACTGCCTTTTTTTTAAATTACCACGTCACTTTCACCGTCCGAGCCGGACCGGCGGATGCACCACCGGGTCGACCAGACGATCCTGGACGGCGACCCTGCGAAGGACGTGAATCGTTCTGACGTCGATCTCCCTGTGTGTACCCGCGGCGATCGGATGAGAACGCTGGACGTGCTGTTGGACGATCTCCGCCTTGAGGTCGTGCGTATCCGCCCATGCCGCGATTCGATTGCGGACGAGATCCGCCAAATGGTCGTCCGCCGCCAAACGATGGGCGCTGACCTCCGGGTCGACCATTGGAGCGACCGCCGAACGAACGTCCGCCGCCATACCGTGGCGCATCATCGCGATCTTCGAATTTGGAGGCAGGGCGCGCGGCCGGAAGTTCCGTCACGTGCGCGACTGGCAATGGCTTGCGAATGAGGCGTTCGATATCACGAATATCGCTGCGCTGATCTGGCGTGGCAAATGAAACAGCATGACCGGATTCACCAGCACGACCCGTTCGACCGATGCGGTGCACGTAATCTTCCGGGTTATCCGGGAGATCGTAGTTCACGACGAGCTCAATATTCTTCACGTCGATGCCGCGCGCGGCGATATCTGTGGCGACCATGACGCGATATTTTCCGCTCTTGAATCCAT
>JAHFIK010000052.1:0-4748 GCA_023246415.1 Candidatus Uhrbacteria bacterium | reverse complement strand
TAATCTTCCGGGTTATCCGGGAGATCGTAGTTCACGACGAGCTCAATATTCTTCACGTCGATGCCGCGCGCGGCGATATCTGTGGCGACCATGACGCGATATTTTCCGCTCTTGAATCCATCAAGCGCTTCACGACGCTGGGCGAGCGACCGATTCGCATGAATCTCCGACGCGGTGTGCCCCATGTCGCGCACCTGGCGCGCAATTTTCTTTGCGCCATGCTTGGTGCGAGAAAACACGAGCACAGATCCACGACGCTCTGAAAGAATCTTGTCGAGCAATCGCGCCTTTGCGTCCTTTTGGATGATGTAGAGTTCTTGAGAAACTTTTTCTGCCGTCGTCCCCTGGCGTGCAATTTCGACATGCACCGGAAGCTTCATGTGCTTCGCGACAATCTTCAAAATACTCTCCGGCATGGTGGCCGAGAACAGCATACTCTGACGATCTTTCGGAAGCGCGGTCAAAATCTTCGTGATCTGCGGAAGGAATCCCATGTCGAGCATGCGATCCGCTTCGTCGAGAACGAGAATATGAACGTCATCCAATTTGATCGTCCGCTGTTCCAAGTGATCAATGAGACGGCCCGGGGTCGCCACGATCACGTGCGGCTTATCGCGCAGCATCTTCTGTTGAAGATGCATGGACGCGCCACCGATGAGCACCGCGGTTCGAAGTCCGATGCCGCGTCCAATCTGACGAATCACTTCGTCGGCCTGGATGGCCAATTCGCGGGTTGGGAGCACGACGAGGGCCCGCCCTTTGACCTGCGCCAAGCGCTGAATCATTGGGATGGTAAAGGCGAGCGTTTTTCCGGTTCCGGTTTGCGCCACGCCAATCAAATCCTGCCCCTCAATGGCGATTGGGATGGACTTCGCCTGGATCGGCGTTGGGGTGTTGTATTTGTTCGCATAGAGGATATCAAGCAGTTTCGGGGCAATCCCGAGGCCGTAAAACCCTTGCGAAATAGGCGTAGTGTTAGACATTTGCCGAGTCTACAGGAAATCGGTGGTTTCGTCAATTATGGTTGACACTTTTAGAGCACGGACCAATCTTTTGTCAGCCTGTGCGCTATATCTTGCGCCCCCCGAAGGCTTTGCGAAGGGGGTGCTCTAAAGTCAAAAAGCCTTGACAATATTGGCAAAAACTGATAAAGCGGCCTCATCTTTCCGCCTTCTGGCATCGAAAGATGCCGCTCTCTCGAAAAAGGAACACACTGACATGAAGCTCACGATCAGCATGTGCGCGTCCATCATGGGTGGAACGCTATTACTCTCGATTACGCCAAGCGTGTCTGAGGCCGACCGGATCTGGTCCGGTCTGATCTTCACATTTGTCTTCGGATTTCTCATCCGTGCAGTATGGCGACATATCCAAAACGGACACAATTCTGGTCCAGATACGCTCCGTTCGATATTCCGAATCGGATCATTAAGCGCCCTTCTCGGATTCTTCATTGCGTTCACTGGTCTCTGGATCAAAAACAAAAATGAACACTTCTGGCTCCTCATCATCATCGACGCCATCTTCTTCGTCCTCGTGGCTCGTAGTCGAGAAGCGTTTACGAGACCAAAGGCAGACTACTTCGTCTGCGTGACGACGATCCCGGGTTCGGATCCAAAGCGATATAACGTTGGAATCGGTGCCTATTTCAAAACAACTGATAGACGAACGATTCAAGAACTCACTATTCTCGCGTCGTACTTGAGACACATCTGTCGAGAGATCAAACCGCATCACTCCACGAGTGTCGAAACCGTCATTGGGAATTACGAAGAGGACAAACGGTTGTTCGTCTCCAACCGAATCATCACCGAATTCCCGACGGAATACATTGAACAATTCCTCCAACAAGGTTTTCTCAATGACTGGCCGCCGAATCGCGCCACAAGACAATCGCGAGCAATCTAAAAGGAGAATGTCCGTGCTCAAAAAAATCATCTTCTACTATGGCCTGAGCGGAGTTGCTCTGCTCAATACGTTCGCGACGTATCAACGTCCGGACCATGTCGCCATCCTCTTTTTTCTCATCGCGGTCCTCAGCGCAAACAACGGCGAGCGACTCGTGGAGATGACTGGAGGATACACGCGAACAACGTTGATCCTAATTGTCTATTCGCTGCTCCTCGGCGCTTCCGTCGGATTCATCGCAAGGGCGATCGGAAAAAATACCTGGTATGTCCTCATCGGTTGTGCGGTCACGGCGACATGCTGTCTCCTCCTTTTCCTCGCGAAGAAACCGGAGAACATCACTCGACACAAGTACGTCTGCGTCAAAGAAGGAATAGACGGGACGAAGATCATCGTCGGCGGACATCTAGACTCGTATGATAAACGGGTCGAGACGATTCGACGGATCGAGTCCGAAATTGTTGCGGACTGCCCACTCATCTATCGCAGCCGCACCTACTACTCGAATCCGATTGCCTACACGATCGGTGAAGGAAGACACAACGGAAAGATCCTCGTCTGGTACGAGTTCAGCTGTGCACCTCAAGCCGTTGCCAGTGCGATCCGACACTTTTCCAAACGTGGATACCAAGAGTACGGTTCACTTCCGGAACAACTCACATAGCACTCACGCTCACAAATTGTCAGAAAGGAATACTGGTCATGGGATTCTTCATCCGAACATTCGTTGGACCGTACGAGATTCCTGGACGCTGGGTCCTCTACAGCTTCATCGTCCCAGGCATTGCCGCCGCCGCGATCCTGCTCCTTCACTTTCAGTGATCACGCTCTTTATCGGACGTCGCCCGCAGGACGCCCGTAAACACTCCTCAGAAACCTGTCTCCCATTGGGATGACGGGTTTTTGAATTTTAGAGCACAGAGCACAAGGCACAGGGCACAGGCTGACTCCAGATCAGCCTGTGCTCTGTGTCTTGTGCTCTGTGCTCTAAGACAAACCATCGCGCCCCATTACAGAGCGCGACGTGCGTGAGTGGCATCTGACGGCGTCAGAAGCCTGGTGGGAGGTTGTACCCGCCTATTCTTCGCGATCCATCTGGGTGGGGGTGAGCATGCCCAGCAAACGGATGAAAGAGCCCTTGAGCCCTTCTCCGAACGACATCATGAGTCCGACGGAGATCCCGACGGCCAAGATGGTCAGGAGATAGAGGGCCATCAGAACAACCTGACCCTTCGCGTCTTGCGGACTAGAAATCGTATTCAGCGGAAGAACATCTGCGAGAAAAAGGAGCGATGACACGTGGAACCTCTCTATCTGTGGGTGAAGAGATGTGTGATCCGGAAACAATGACCCGACAATTTTACGTGAGCGGAGAACGGAGTCAATCCCCTTCGGGTAAAAGGCTGATCGCGACACCGCACCAATCAACCAGCTCAGAAGCGCGGTTCGCGGCCATGGCGACGCTCATGGCGGCGATATTTTGCAAAGGCAATCTGTTTATCTATCCATCGCAAGACGTCACCGCCATATGTCATGATGACGGCCAAGACTGCCATGAGCGCAAAGAGGATGGCGACGATGACAACCGCCCCAAACAGACCGAATAGCATCGGTGGTCCGTCTGCGTTCAAGTTATATGGAAGGTCCGAGGCAAGACACAACGGAATAAGTGGCTGTAACACGAAGTCCTCCGGTCGCAACAAAATGATTGCGATCAGGAGATCATACGCGGACAATGAAAGACGTCAATGGGTGAGGGAGAGCACAGAGCACAAGGCCAGAGCACAGGCTGATCTGGAGTCAGCCTGTGCCTTGTGCTCTGTGCCCTATGCTCTAAAGAATGCCTACTATTCTTGACAATTCCTCAAATTCCTGATAAGATCCGCCCTCACGCAATTGGGCGTGAATTGACTTCAGGAACACCTTGAGGAGACATCTTTGGACAATCAAACTCGATTCGTTGTGGCCTTCACGGCCCTCGATTTCCTGACGTACTGTTTGTACAACCGGAAATCATGGAGCAAGCCGTCGCCAACGAATCGCGACCTTGCTCCAAACCCCTGGCTCTGGGGATCGTGGACATTCCTGTCCTCGCTCAACGCCTCATCGTATCACGTGGCCGGTCAGAGTCTCTTGAACGCGGTCCTCGCGTATGAGAATGCAGTGATGTGTTTCATTACACTGCTCATCGCCATCCGTCGCGGCATCCCGCAGGCGCTCTCACTTCGACAACGCGTCTCACTAATTCTGGGCGTTGTGGCTGGATTCGCATGGATCTATTTCAAGAATGCCTGGTATGCGAATTTCATTCTGCAAGCCGGAACGCTCATCACCATGATCGGTTTGTGCGTCGACCTGTGGCACAACCCAAAGCTCGAACCAACACTCCCCTGGGGCCTCTGGACCATCGTCTACACGTTGCTCACCATCAAAGTCTACTGCTTTGGTTGGAACGGGCATTGGGAGAAGATCGTCTATCCCATCAATTACATCCTCGTTCACCTCGCCGTCTGGGCATTCACACTCAGACGACGAACGCCTCGCGCCCTTCTCCATGAAGGCGAGAGACCCTGTGCCGCGATACGAACTCCGTAACCGACGCGCACCCGCGCGGCAGAAGCACTCTTCTGTCGACGACGGGTGCTTTTGTTTTATTGTTGCGCTTCCTGACGATCAGCGATAAGGTTTTGCCGTACCTTTGACCTGTTGGAAACGGCGCCATGCGCCCTCCCGGACGCAGGGCGCCGTTTCCAAAAGTTCCGATCAGATGTCGGGCGCGTGGCATGGTGTCACGTTCCATGAAGCGGCAGGAGAATCCGTATGCAACACTGGCAGAAAAC
>JAHFIK010000051.1:6628-8942 GCA_023246415.1 Candidatus Uhrbacteria bacterium | reverse complement strand
ATGTTGTGAATCCGGATTTTCCGCCACACGTTTCCCTCTTGCTGTCTGGAGCTGCGGCAACCGCGCTTCCAGATCTAGAAAGATTGGTCAAAGAACAGGCAAAGAAACAGAAAGTGATTCGCACGAACGCCACGCGGATCGACCTTGATGCGACGGGATTTCTCCGTACCGAGTGCGCGGTGAACGAAGATCTTAAATCACTGCATCGTGATCTCGTGGAAGCATTCAAAGTGATTCATGAACGAGATCCTCGAATTCGTGCGAGTGACTTTAGCCGTTGGACGGAGTTGAAATTTGATGATGGAAAAATTATCAGCGACTCTTTCAAACCGCATCTCTCAATCGGGTGGGTGGATTCAGACAATGCCTCACCGGCACGGACGCTCGCTGAATCGATTTTGAAAGTTCCGTTCGAAGTGGAGCTTCGGACACTGGATTTGGTCGAGGTGGATCAACGGAACCAGCTCTGGCGTGTCATTACCTCTGTCCCGCTTGGGGAGACCTGCTCCGGTATGTAGTCTCGCATAAAAAAGAATCGAGCGCGCCAGAGATGGCGCGCTCTTGTGTGTTGCGACGGCGATACGAGAAGCAGAGATCGCTCATCGGTGTTCACGACTTCTTGTTGAAAGAATCAAGAAACGTCTGTACACGATCGAAGAGTTGAAGACACTAGATGACACGGATGATCTCTAATCTATCGTAGGGGCGAGGCCAGCCCTCGCCCTACGATAGATTAACATTTTTTTGATTCTTACAAGGCCACCACGATCGCGCCTGCGGTGACAAGCAGTGTTCCGATGGCGAGTTTCCAGGTGAGCTTTTCAGACAGAAACAGAATTGAAAGGATGAAAATCATCGCGAGACTTGTCTTATCAATCGCGGCGACTTTTGTAGCGTCACCGTTTTTCAGCGCAAGGAAATAGAAGAGCCAAGACAGGGCCCCAAAGATCGAGGAGATGACGATGGCAATGATTGTTTTTGTATCCGTGAGTGATCCGCCGCGTAATTTTCCGGTCGAGAAGACGATTCCGAGCATGAACAGGAAAATGACGCCACTCCGAATTGCGGTCGCGAGCGTTGGGTCAACGTCTTTCAGGCCGATCTTTGCAACGATCGTCATGAGCGCGGCCGTGACCGCAGAAAGGAGGGCGAGGAGTTGCCACATAAGAGGAGGGAAGTGGTTGCGTGGGGCGTGGTTGCGTGGGAACACCGATGCTCCTACGACGACGTCCCTGACTCTCGACGAGCGCGCTGATCTTCTGTAGGGTATTCTATCAGAGACGTATGAGAATCTTCAGCATTGAAACGAGTTGCGACGAAACAAGTATGGCGTTGCTTGATGTTGCCTGGAAGACGTCGACACCGAGCGCACGATTGATCAAGCATACGGTGTCTAGCCAAATCGCGATCCATGCAAAATATGGGGGCGTTGTCCCGGAGGTCGCTGCGCGAAGCCATGTTCCTGAAACGGTTGCGCTGATCACCAAGATCCTCGGGAAGCATCCCCTGAAGGCATTCGATGTCATTGCGGTCACCAAGGGGCCTGGACTAGCAACTGCCTTGCGCGTGGGCGTCCAGGCGGCTCAAACGCTCGCCTGGCTGTCTGGGAAGCCGGTTGTGGGCGTGAATCACCTCGAAGGGCACCTTGCCTCTGCCTGGCTCCTTCCAGAGAACCGCCGCAAGTGGAGGTTCCCGATGCTGGCTCTGCTCGTTTCCGGCGGGCACACGGAAATCGTCCTCATGACAGATTATGGTCAGTATCAGATTTTAGGGACGACGCGCGATGATGCGGCCGGGGAGGCATTCGATAAAAGCGCCAAGCTCCTCGGTCTCGGCTATCCGGGTGGACCGATGATCTCCAAGCTTGGTGCGACCGGAAATCCAAAGGCATTCAATCTCCCGCGTCCGATGCTCCACGATCCGTCGCTTGATATGAGCTTCTCAGGATTGAAGACGGCGATTCGAGTGTTAGTTGAGAAGGAGAGTTCGTTGCGTCGTCCGTCGTCCGTCGTTGCGTCGGGTGAGCCGGCCGGAACGACGCCACGACGGACGACGGACGACGGACGACTTAATGATCTCTGTGCCTCGATCGAGCAAGCCATCGTCGACGTCCTTATCGGTAAGACGATCCGCGCTGCAAAGGCGCACCCGATCAAGTCCGTCATCCTTGTTGGAGGTGTCTCTGCAAATACACGATTACGCGATCAACTCACTGAGGCGGTTACGCGCGAACTTCCGGGCGTGTCGATGCTGAAAGCGCCAACGAAATTTTCAACAGATAACGCGGCGATGATTGCTGCTGCTGGGGCATGGC
>JAHFIK010000051.1:0-6528 GCA_023246415.1 Candidatus Uhrbacteria bacterium | reverse complement strand
GCAAGCGCGATCGCGTCTCAACTCAGCGATGGTTCCATCCTCACGCTTTCCGGTCCGTTAGGCGCCGGAAAAACAACCTTCGTGCAGGCGCTCGCGCAGGAGCTGGGGTCCACGCGGAATCCAAAGAGCCCGACGTTCACGATGTTGCGAACGTATCCGATTTCAAAAAAAGGTCTCTCACGTCTCTTGCATCTCGACGCCTATCGCATTGAACGCGAAATTGATCTCCTGCCGCTTGATCTTGATGAAGAATTGGAAACGCCGGGAACAATCCTCGTCATTGAGTGGCCAGAACAGATTCCAGAATGGCTCGCCACTCATCCGCATCTCGCCCTGACGATTGAAATTGCCGGGGAGGGGAGACGCGCGATACTGTCTTGAAAAATATTATTTAAAAAAAGCAGAGCCGTCGTACTGCGGGAGACCCCCTACAATACGACGGCATATTTATGTGCTAGTGATCTGTGACAGAAAGTTCCGACTCGAGCTGTGAGAGTTCTAGTTCAATTTCATGAGCTTGTTCTGTCAGCTTTTGCCTACGTTCCACTAACTTGGAACGTCGTTGTATTTCGGCAAGCCGTTGCTGCTCAATTGCTTTTCTGCGATCGGATTCAATTTGATGAATTCGTTGCCACTCTGCACAGTGATCCGAGAAATACTGGAGCATCGTAATCCGTTCATGAAGTTCGAAGTCACCGAGTCGTCTGATGGATTCATCATCTTTCATCGGATCACGCGACGTTCCGTCTTCATGAAACAGATGGACATTATCTGTTTCATGAACCATGCACCTCAGTATCGGGAGCATCGTGAACTCGACTGCATTATCGGATCGATGCGTCATGAATATCCGACCAGCCGACATGGGAATTTCAGACTCTTCAATTAACCGGTAGGGTTCGAATCCGGCGAAGGAGGGAAGTGCCATCGGTTGATCGCTTTCATCGCATTGGATAAAGAGAAAGAAACCGAATACATAGCGTCTGGGCGCAGTGTCTGTTTCTTCGGCGATCATTTTTCCGGTGAGGATCCATTCGGCGAGCGTCGATGGAGTGAGCTCTTGATCCGTGTACTGTTTTGCATAGAGCTCACGGACGCCGCTGATGGACAGCTGTTCAGTTTGTTCTCGAGCAGCGGCTAAGACGCGACGAATTTGCGTATTCGTTTCGTCGAGATCTATTGGGACCCGTCGTGTAATCGGTACGGTTCTAAAGGTGTGCGGATCATGGGCGAACCGATAGGTTTCACGCGCAGGATACGTGGTCCCAGGAACCTGAACAAGAATGCCTGCGTCTATGAACCGGTCGATAGACCGTCTGAATTCATTTGGCGTAATTCGTTTCTGTAGCTCGGATTTGCACCAATACTCAAAAAGCTTTTCCGGGTCTCTCAGAATGCCGACACGCTGTTGGCCGTCGATCACGTCTAGATGTAAAACGATTGAATCCCACGCATCCCACTCTGTTGGAGTGAGGTAAAGGACGTGGCGTAAATTTGGATCGGTTTCACGAGTAACGGGGACGCCATCAACGACAAAGAACGTATTTCGGTCGGCAGGATTTTCTTTTAATGGGAGGTGGATCACCGATTTTCTCACTTTCTGTTGCGTTATTTCACTATGAAAGAACGTGGTCGATATGTAGCAAATATTGGTGTTTTCGTCAATCAGACGATCTCTCAAATGAGATCACCAGATCGCGTTTTCTATCTGGTGAAGTCTTCGGTAGGATCTTGAGCTCATCGGCGGCCTGTGATACACCGTTTCCGAACCGGTTGCAAAAGGAGTCCGTATGGATCGCATCATGAGTCACACAATGTCCTTTGAAATTCCTGAAACCATGGAACATCTCTCGGAGGTGCTGAAACTGTTCGCCACATGGGGGTGGGCAGACGGCCAGATCATCGCGCCAGGGTATCTTGTCGAGCATGGCGAAGCGTCACCAGATACGGGGTACCGTTTTAATGGGTTGAATCGGATTTCGCCATCGTTCACGTCGGAGCGCATCCATCAGTTCGTTGATCTCGTTCCGCTTGTGTTGGGCGAGATGTTGCCGAACCGTTTGATCTTCGGTGAAAACGTCGGTCCATCCTGTCATGCGTTATTCATCGGATTCGAGCGATTGATCGAAGCTTATGCAAAACGCGGGTATTACGGTGAAGTCGACTTTTTCTTCGATCAGCATCAGAGCAACTACAACAATTCAGCTCTTGGGACACTGACGCTTCACGGAGGAATGCCGAAATCCGGATACCGTCCATCGAAGCGGTCTTCTCTGACTGTCGGGTATGACGTTGCGTATGGCGGTGCGGCGAGTACGATATGTCCCATCGTCGATGCCTGTATTGCGTACGGATGGCAGCTCGCCAGCGAGTTGGCGGCCTGATCTTCCTGGGTTTCAGAAAACGAAACGGCACCGTTGGAATGCGGTGCCGTCTTTTCTTTTTTTTATAATGCAGCGGGTGTCTCGGGGGTTGCTGCAACCGCCGTGGGTGCCTCGGGCGGCTGTTCCGGAACGTCTGAAATATCTTCTTCAAGCGCTGCAGAGCGGAGGACTTCTTCAACGGACGTCATGCCATCGATGGCTTTCAAGAGGCCGTCTTGCACCATGGTGACCATCCCTTCTTTACGGGCAATGTCTTCAATATGCCCTTCAGAAACGTTTTCTTTAAGAATCGCTTCTTCAATGGCTTTGCTCATCGCAAAGATTTCGTAGATCCCGAGCTGGCCTTTGTATCCAAGCCCGCCACAGGTGGCGCAGTCGTTCTTCCCTTCCGGTGGTCCCCAGAAGGTGAGATTGTCGAGGTTCGGGCGATCACCGGATGCTTCTGGAACACGCTTGAGTTCTTCAATAACCTGTCGTTTTAGAGATGGGGAGATTTCAATCTGCTTCTTGCAGGTTTTGCAGAGGCGGCGAACAAGGCGCTGTCCGATAACGGCGTTCAGCGACGGAGCGAGGAGGAAGTTTTTAACCCCCATGGACACGAACCGCGGAACGGCTCCCGAGGCGCTGTTTGTATGGATCGTGGAGATGACGAGGTGACCCGTGAGCGCGGCTTGAATGGCGATGTCGGCTGTTTCAAGGTCGCGAATTTCGCCGACCATCACGATGTCCGGATCCTGACGGAGAATGGACCGGAGTCCCATGGCAAACGTATATCCTTTGTCGTGCTGAATTTGGCTCTGATTGATCCCTTCCATCTTGTACTCGACCGGATCTTCAAGCGTGATGATTTTGACGTCTGGCGTGTTCAGTTTCTTCAGGATCGCGTAGAGCGTGGTCGTTTTTCCGGATCCGGTTGGTCCGGTCGTGATAATCATCCCGTTTGGCCGCTGGACTTCGCGCGTCAGGTCTCTCAACGCTTTTCCGCGGATACCAAGCGATTCGAATTCAAGCGCGAGCGCCTTTGGACGCAACAGTCGCATGACCACGGATTCGCCAAAGGCCGTCGGGAGGAATGAGGCGCGAATATCGAGCTTCTCATTCGTCATGTAGATGGTGATGCGACCATCTTGCGGAACATCCGTAATATTGATTTTAACGCCGGCGAGCAACTTTAACCGGCTGATGATCTGCTTCCACTCCTCGCGTTTCAGCTTCGCCACTTCTTCCAGGATGCCGTCAATGCGATACCGAATTTTAACGTCCTCTTCTTCGGCTTCCACGTGGATATCGGACGCATTGCTCTTGATGGCTGCGCCAATGATAAGCGTCACGATATCGGTGGTCGAAACGCGATTGATCTTTTCCTGGAGATCTCGAAAGTTCGTAATTTCTTTCGCGAACCGTTCCAAATCTGCTTCTTCAATCCGGTAGCCATAGATGACTTCGCGGACTTCCGGGAGCGCGTCGTAGAGCCGCTCTGCCGCATCGAATGAGCGCTGCGAGACGAAGTAGAGGACCGGTTTTGCAAACTGATCTTTTGCCACGCGCTCCATGACCGCTTTGGCTTCCGGGTTTGGATCCGTGGTCGCGAATCGAAGGTCGTCACCGAGCTTTAAGAAACAGACGATCTTTTTCGCTTTTGCTTCTTCGCGTTCAATCAGGGAGAGTGCTTCCGGGGCAATCGGAAATCCGAAGAGGTTGACGTAGGGGAGATTGAGCTTCAGCGCATCGGTTTGTGCCGTTTTCTCGAGATCATGCATTTTGATCTCGCCGATTTTCACCTCAAGTTTTTCCTGCGAGTTCATCTCATCGATCGTTTTCTTCCGGAGCGATGGGGTTGGCTGTTTTGCCGGAGTCGCAGAAGCCGGGGCCGACGGTGCCGGTCCCGATTTCTTCATGAGATCTTCAATCGATTGTGCGCGTGGCGGAGTAGGCATGTTGGTTCGTTGCGTCGTCCGTCGTCCGTCGTTGCGTCGGTCCGGCCGGCCGAAACGACGTCACGACGGACGACGGACGACGCAACGAATTACGCGCCCTTCACCTTGTACGAATGGATCCACGAACGAACGATGCGGTGGAGTTTTGGAACAGCCCCGCCTTCACCGAGTCGGCGATACAGGAGGGTCCAGGAGGCGTAATGGACAAGCACCATGAATCCGAAGAGTGCGAGGATGAACGCCGCCATGAGGAGGAAGTACATCGTCCCAACGATTGCGGCGATGAGTGCGGTTTTTGCAGCGATCGAAATCAGGAAAAGCATCAGGAAAATAAACGTGACGATCATGCCAGCGGCCACCATGAGAATGAAGGATCCGAAGGAGATCGCGAACAGTAACGCGGCCGTTTCCGTGATGATGACCCAGTCCCGTTTTAAGAGAATGCACGCGCGTTCAATGGCTTGCGCGAGCGTGGCCCCCTGAAGGATCATGGCGTTCAGGGCAAGAATTTCAATGATGACTGTGGCAATCCCGACGCCCGTAAAGATGATGAATGACAGGAGGTAGGCGAAGAACGTTGCCGCGCTTCCGTAGGCAAGGAGGAATGACAGCGAGAGTGCGATCAGGGCGCGGGAGGCAAACAGGGTGGTGATTGCAACGAGATTTAAGACGAAGACCGGCCAGAGCGCGCGTGCGCCAACCGCGAGGGCGTTCTTGAGTGTTTCTTTCTTCCCCTGATGCGAACCGATGGCGAAGATCGTCGTGGATTGCGCGATGACCGAAGCGGAAAAGAGCGCGAATCCAATGACGAATGAGAACAGGACGATCAGTAGGACTTGTGCGCCACCGATGAACAGGTTTGCCGTGGAAAGATGAACCCACGATGTGGAGGCCTTGCTCGAAAAGATCGCGACCGTGCTGATTAACGTTGTTTGCGGCGTTAGCGCGTTCAATGCTTTCCAGATGACGTCATACACGCTTCCAGAAAGGAGGATGCCTGCAAAAACGGCGATGAGCCACAGGCGTTTTTCCGCCCATGCAATGCGAAACGCTTCGCGCACGATATGGCGGTAAATAGGTTCATGGGTGCGAATCATACGAGGGGTAGTATATCACGGGGGCGGGGTGAGTGACGGAGTCGTTGCATTGAAAGGATGTCGTAGGGGTGTGATTTGGGTAAGTAGGAAATGGTGAGTGGGAAGTGGGTAAGATCCGGCCGACCCACTTCCCACTCACTACTTCCTACTTACCGATGTACGACCGCTTCACGACTTCTACGAGGTTGCTATACTCCCTCTGTATGAAGCCAAAGTACGTGCGCATGATCGTGCTCCTCGCATTTTTTACGATTATCGTCTCGATCGGCTATCTGGCATCGGAGGTGATCACGCGTCAGCGGGTACGTCTTGCGCAGGCACGGCAGGAGATCATGGCGCTCTATCAAGCGAGATCAGCAGCAAGATTGCATACGACACCATCCGTGCCCGGAAAGAAATCGCAGGCAGCGCAAGGTGGTACTTCCGCGGTTCAAGAAGCAATAGCGCAGCTGAACCAATCGCAGACGGTGGTGACCGCGTATGAACTCCCACCCTACAATGGGGGCGGCGAAGGAGAAAAAGATGTCGTGTTGCTTGTAAAGACCGTGCTACCTAATTCAAAACCCGCGTATCTACTTTGGTTCGGCTTGATGCGGTCGTATATGTCTTCGTATAGCTTTGATCTCGTTAAAAGTTTTTCTACGGAATCAGACGGCTCGCCAGCCGTCTCATCGACACGTGACGGCAATGAGAGCGTGTTAACGATTGGTTCAGACGGAGATCGGAATGCGAACTATCACAATTACGAATATGATCGTTTTGATGCGTATGGACGGGAAACGTTCTCGTATCTCAATGACGGGACGGATACGGTGAATATTGTGAATTCGGCAGGGGATCGCTTCCCAATCTCGCTCGTGTTCACTTCGGCGTGTGATGGTCCGATCGACAGAGAAGGGCCACCGGTTACAATGACGGGAGTCCGCGTAGATGGTCAGCTCTTCTCGCTCCCATCGACAAAAGTTGCATGTATCGGAGAAGATGTTGAAAACGGCGGATGGACGTACCCGATGCTCTCATTCAAGGGATATGATCCGACGTATGACGTCCTCACACTCGGATTGCCCGACGGGACGTCGGTCATGGTCGACGTGATTTCAAAGAAGGTCG
>JAHFIK010000081.1 GCA_023246415.1 Candidatus Uhrbacteria bacterium | reverse complement strand
GCAATCTCGTCCGCAGAGACCGCGACAACACCGGATGCATCATATCGATCCGAGATGAAAACGCTCTTCGGAATCGACGCGATCTCCGTATCATTCATGACCTGCCAGTACGCCCCATTCGGATCAATCAAGATCGAACCAGATGGATGGCGAACAACAGGTTGCGGCAGTGTCGCCGGATCTGAATGACCATTTACGAACTCAATCGGATCAAGCCACGTCTTATGCCGATACCGTTTCGTCGTCGTGTCATACGTAAAGCTCGATCGCGCGGCGTATCCGCGAACGTATGACAACACGGTCTCATTTCGATTGTATGCGGTCGCGGTATATCTCCCGCGACGAATCCCGAAATGAACATGGTGCCAATCCGACGTCTGCGTCCTTCCATGCCAGTAGTGATTCACACGACCGAGATACTGACCTTTACGAACGATCGTCCCATGAGGAGGATTTCCTCTCTTCAGATCTACATCATAGGACGATACAGATTCGCATTGGACATGACCGATCAAACTCGTCACAAACTGGCTCCCGCCTTGAATCGCATGTTCGAGGACAATCAAACATCCTCTATAATTCGGATTCGTTTGATCATCTGAACCGTACGCGCCAAATCCGATCGCGCCAGAAGAATCGGTCAAATCCGTTGAGATTCGAACGATCCCATCCGCTGGGGCCACAACGACTTTTCCATATGGCGTCTTCTCGATCAGCGTATCGCAACCGAGATGGGCCTCACCTGGAAAACTCGCGTTCATGCCACCGAAGCAAAACCCGAAATCACTTTCGGATGCGTCCGCAATCGGATACCCAAATGACGATGCAATCGGGATCCCTGTCGCCGAATCAAGTTGAAGCGGCGATCTCACCACATTCGTTTCACTAGATTCGCTCTTCCGATTCAATGTCACATCCTTCCCATCGCACCCTGTCATCAGGATGATGAACGCCATTTCCAATCGTAACCACAAACAAGCAACACGCAAACAGCGCAACATAACGCCTCCGTTCAATTATCCAAGGAACCATCCGTTTCCGGATCCCATCCGCTATGCATCACGAACAGGAGAAGAAAACGGCCTTTCAAATGAATATGCCCCGCGTACGGGCGCGTCGCACGCGCCCTCTGTCTCTCGCCATCAATAGAATTTCGCCTTCGCAATATCCAACGTATCCGCCGGAATCTCATACACCTCATTCCACGGCATCCCGATCTGAATCACGTTTCGATCTTCATCGAGGTCGAATCGCTTAAACGATGGCGACACTGCTTCACCCGTCAAATCATTTGTCACGCATGCGACCGTCCGCTTTTTTGAGAACGGAATCGTATGATCATTGATAAGCATTCCTGTGAGCGTGACCGTTTTCTGATCCCCACATCGATTCGTCGGCGCGAGTTGGATTCGAAGTAATTGATCGCCGTGTATCACGGAAAGGTCGATATCGCTCTTTGATTCAAGCGCCATTGCGAGTGTGCCTGTTTGAAGATCGAGATAGTCCGTTCGCTTCCTGAATCCAGTCTCCCACCCTGAGTCCCAATGAATCACAAAATAGCGTTGGGCGACACTGGTTGTTGCAGATGCTCCGGGATATCCAAAATTCAAATCACCAAGTTGCGTGGCTTTGCCTGTGCCGAGATCAACAATCCACGTGCGATCATTCTCCCCGTGCGAGGAGGCCGCGTCGGTCATGCGCTGACGAACCCAATATATTCGGTCGCGCATCCGCTGAACATCGACAATCAAATCCGGATTTGGAACGATCGACTTCACCTGCGCAATCGTGTCACTCGTCGACGATACGGATACAGACGACGTTGCCGTTGAGGATAGCGAAGACGTTTTTGCAATCGCGGCATATGGCGATCTTGGAATCGGAGTCGCCGTATGTCGCGCGACGAATCGCCAAGTAACGACGCCGTACAGGACGACGAGAACAATTGCGACAAGTGCAATGGGGAATGAATGGCGTTGCATATTGATGTTGGAAAAAGGGTCAGTTGGTCCGCGCAGTGCCACCAGACTCGCGAAAATCTGATGTCACCCTCTCTCCGGCACGGACCATCCCCCTAAAAATAACGCGTATTGAGATGTAGCTACGGCTCGATCGTGTCTACGGTGGTGGCGAGGCGCATCCCGTTCCTGCACGCTCCCGTCAGAGGTCGTACAAGCGAATGCGAACGATGTTGTTTGGTCGCGGACCTGAGGTCTTCGCCCATCACCCACAGCGCACTGTGGACTGCGCTACATTCGCGTCCGATAGAAGGGAACACGAGACGCTCACGCGAGCAAAGACGATTCCGGCTGGCGAAAAGACGGGTCGGGCTTCCGCGGCCGATTCGCGCCCCCGATGCGGCAGGCATTCCCGATGATCGTCGGGAAACTGCGCGTCATCCGTGGCAAACGAACGATCACGAAATCGAACAGGTCTTTTTATCCGCCAATGGCGTGCGCATCAATCCCTCATCCGCACAACGCATCTGCGCAATAGACCCTGACGGGACCCATTTGCGCGGCACACACATCAGCACCACCTGGATGCAGTGCCAGCGTTCTCGAGGCGCACACAACCACTCCGGCCAAACCATCGTTCCACCTTGTCGAAGTTGCGATCTCGTCCGACGCCGCGCTTGCGGGTCTCGCAGATCACACAGGTAGCGTGACGACGATCAGCGACTGTGTCAACGGATCGTCAACCACTTGATTGACAGCGAATCACATTTTTCAAAA
>JAHFIK010000080.1 GCA_023246415.1 Candidatus Uhrbacteria bacterium | reverse complement strand
ACACCAGTCGCGAAGATTTTCGATGCGACCAAGATAGAGTTTGGTGAATCGATCTGGCGTGATCGTCACCTTTTGCTTCTCATCGCCGTTCAAACCCGTTGTCACGGCTTCACGCATGAGATCCCGTAAACTTTTTCCGCGACTCGGGATCACCTTGTTCATATCAAGCCACCACTGCGTCATTGGGATGGCTTCAATCACATCTCCGTAGCGATCGGATGTTCCAACGTTCTGCGAAATTTCTTCTTCATTCACGAGTAAATCCTGTTCCTTCAGCCAGGCAACAAACGTTTCGCGAGCCGCTTCGACCGAAAGACCGGCGTATCCTGCACCGGCTTCTGCGGTCATGGTTCCATCTGCGCCAATCACCTGAATGATGCCGATCGGATCGTTCTTCGCTTTCTGTTTTTCGTACATCGTGAAGTCGACCGGGCTGTGCGCTGGCGTCACACCGAGTGCCCCTGTTCCAAACGTCGGATCCACGCCTTCGTCGGCGATGATCTTGATCTCTAATGGTTTTGCGGCACCAACGTCCACCGTAAACGTTTTTCCAATAAGATCGCGATATCGTTCATCTGTTGGATGAACCGCGACCGCCGTATCACCGAGTTTCGTTTCCGGTCGCGTTGTGGCGATCGTGATTGGAAAATCCTTGCTGTACTTAAAGGTATAAAACTTCGCCGGACGTTCGATATAAATAATCTCATCGTCCGAACATGTCGACTGACCTTTCACAGACCAATTAACCACGCGATATCCGCGATAGATCAACCCGTCCCGGTGCATTCGAACAAACAACTCTTTGACCGCCGTATTGCGATCGTCATCGAATGTGTACGCGAGGCGTGACCAATCGCAGGTCGTCCCCATCTTCTTGATCTGATTGAGGATCGTCGCTTTCGATTGTTCGGCGAATGTTTTGATCTCTGCGAGCAAGCCTTCGCGTCCAAGTTCCTGACGCGGATGCTTCATCCCCTTTTTCTCCATGAGCATCTTTTCGACCTTCGCCTGTGTGGCGATCGCGGCATGATCTGTGCCCGGGACCAGCAGTACGCGTTTCCCGTTCATTCGCTGAAAACGCGCCATCGTATCCATCAAGGCGTTCTCAAGCGCATGCCCCAAATGAAGCACGCCCGTCACGTTCGGCGGCGGCATCATGATGCAATACGGTGCCCCGTCCTTAAACCGCGCATCCGCCTTTTCAAGCTCGTCCGGATTAAAAACGCCAGAGGTTTCCCAAGCGGCATAAATCTTATCCTCGACCGCATTCGGATCGTAGGCTTTTGGCAGGTCTTCAAATCGGGACATAGGTGCACTGATAGTACGAGGTTGCGCGGTTTCGATCAAGGCTAGAGCACAAAGCACAAGGCACAGAGCACAGGCTGATCTCTTGCCAGCCTGTGCTCTGTGCCTTGTGTCCCCCGAAGGCTCTGCGAAGGGGGATGCTCTAAAATAACAACCGCCCTGCACCATCCATCCGAAGATGAACAGGCAGGGCGTGCTGAAAAGGTGATCAATCGTTGCGTTAAACGCGTTGCTACGGCGCGACACTCGATGACGGCGGACTCGTAGATGGGGGTTCCTGTTGGTGCATCAGGGCGAAACCGACAGCAAAGCTAATGAGAAAGCAGATGGCCCAAATCAGCCAGTTCGGGATCGGCTCACCGAGGATGTACTGCTGCGAAACCAGGTATTTTTCCAGATCGCGCGGCAGATCATTCGGATGAATCAAACAGTTCTCCTTCTTGAGATGTCTGCCATTGCAGTATGGACAGACCGGCTTGGGAATCACGTGTGCCCCTCATGTCCGATTGGCGCCGCTGTGGCAATGCCATCGCGGTTCACCCAGCGCATCCCCGCCCACTCGTTCATCCTCAGATACGGAACGAGTACAAGTGGTTTTTCGTCGCGACCAGTGTCCGCACGCAAGATCGTCACGGTATTCGGTTGTGCGGTGATGACGTTTTCGAACCGTCCGCCTGCGCTCGGATGCCACGAACTGATTCGAACCGTTCCGGGGTCCACTTCGTAGTAGTACATCGCATCACTTGGCAGTGAAACGATCAGGTCGCCCTCAGTCGCCGTCCGTTCGTGTCGAATATGAACGCGCCCCATTTTTCCAACCCAGCTGGATCGGTAGAACACGATCGCGGCTTTGCCGTTCGCTGGCTTGGGAATGACCCGTTCTGTTCGCTGCATTTCTGCAACAACTTTTGCACGCCGCCCTTCCGGACTAAACGTTGGCTGCGTTCGATGAGCGACCATCGCCCCGAACACAAATGCCATCGGAATGCAGTAGAAGACGATCGCGATGTACCACTTCAGTTCATTGGAATGCGCCGCAAGCAATGGGCGCGAGTCGTTGTCGAAGAGCGCAACCTTGAGCGCAAACGTCACACCGAACCACAGCACGGTCACCACAAGGAATGTCCAGAGCGCGCTCAGTTCATACATCGCCTCCGTGCTCACTTCACTGAAATATCCGATCACGGATACGCTACAGAGCAGTGCCGTGGCAAAAATCACGTCGGAAAGAAAAATCTTCCGCGTGCGCAATGCGCTGATCAAGCACAGCATGATCACCGCAATGAAGAGATAGAGCATCCAGGAGTTTGTTCCGATCACGTGTCACCTCTTTTCGAGTGTAGGAATTTGGAATTTAGAATTTGGAATTTGAATTCGGGCCGAGCCAAATTCCAAATTCCAAATTCTAAATTCCCTCTCAGATTGATCATGTGAAAGAACCTTCGGAACCTAGCAAAATAAAGGCGACTTGTCA